>NZ_JAJFAU010000032.1:0-35055 GCF_022614595.1 Streptomyces sp. CNQ085 | reverse complement strand
GGGACACGAGCAGCAGGTCTTGTGCGCCGTGGTGGGTGACGAGGTGGCGGGCCAGGGCCGCGCCGATGCCGCCCGTGCCTCCGGTGATGAGCACACTGCCCGGCCCGCCGGTGGCGGGGGCGGGCGCGCCGGGGGTGGTGGCGGTGGTGTCCTCCGGGTCCCCCTCCCGGATCCACAGGTCGGGGGTGACGCCGTCGACCCGGCCGTCGGACTCGCCGTCCTGCGAGCCCGCCCCGGAGGCGTCCCGGGCCGCGGCGGCCCGCCCGGCCGGGTCCCGCTCGACGCCGCCCAGCCCGTCGGGGTCGCTGAGCAGCCCGCGGTACAGCTCGCAGCGCTCCTGGAGTTCGGCGTCGGTGCCGACGTCCACCAGCCGCCCTCCGTCGAGCACGGCGATGCGGTCGGCCAGGGAGAGGGTGGAGCGGCGGTGGGCGATCAGCAGGGTGGTGCGGCCGGCCATCACCCCGCGTAGCGCCTCGTGGATCTCGTGCTCCACGCGGGCGTCCACGGCGGAGGTCGCGTCGTCCAGCACCAGCAGCCTGGGGTCGGACAGGATGGCGCGGGCCAGGGCGATGCGCTGGCGCTGGCCGCCGGAGAGAGTCAGTCCCTGCTCGCCGACGGCGGTGTCGTAGCCGTCGGGCAGGTCGGAGACGAAGCCGTCGGCCTGGGCGGCGCGCGCGGCGGCCCGCACCTGCTCGTCGGTGGCGTCGGGGTGGCCGTAGGCGATGTTGGCGCGGACGGTGTCGGAGAACAGGAAGCTGTGCTCGGGCACCAGGCCGATGGCCGCGCGCAGCGAGGCGGAGGTCAGCTCGCGCACGTCGTGGCCGCCGACCCGCACCGCACCAAAGGTCACGTCGTAGAAGCGCGGCAGCAGCAGCGAGACGGTGGACTTGCCGCTGCCGGAGGTGCCGACGACGGCGACGGTCTCGCCGGGCGAGATGCTCAGCGAGAAGTCCTCCAGCACCGGCCGCGCGGCGGCTCCGGTGTCGTAGGAGAAGCCGACGCGGTCGAACTCGACGGTGGCGGGGGCGTCCGGCGGCAGCTCACGGGCGTTCTCGCTCTCGCGAACGGCCGGTTCGGTGTCGATCAGCTCCAGGACGCGCTCGACGCCCGCCCGCGCCTGCTGGCCGACCGTCAGCATCATGGTCAGCATCCGCACCGGCCCGACGAGCTGGGCGAGGTAGGTGGAGAAGGCGACGAAGGTGCCCAGGGTGATCTGGCCGCGGGTGGCCATCCAGCCGCCGAAAGCGAGCATCGCGACCTGGCCGAGGGCGGGGACGGCCTGCAGCGCGGGGGTATAGCGCGCGTTCAGCTTCACCGTGCGCAGCCGGGCGGCGAACAGCTCGCGGCCGGCCGAGCGCAGCTTGCCGGTCTCCTGCTCCTCCTGGCCGAAGCCCTTGACCACGCGGACACCGCCGACGGCCCCGTCCACCACGCCCGCCACGGCGCCGGCCTGGGCCTGGGCGTACCAGCTGGCGGGGAAGAGCCGGTCGCGGCTGCGCCGGGCGATGAACGTCAGGGCGGGCGCGACGGCCAGCGCCACCAGCGTCAGCAGCGGCGAGAGCGAGACCATCACGATCAGCGAGATGACGAAGAGCAGGATGTTGCCGATCATCATCGGCGTCATGAACAGCAGGCCCTGGATGAGCTGGAGGTCGCTGGTGCCGCGCCCGACGACCTGACCGGTGGACAGCTCGTCCTGCCGCCGCCCGTCGAGGCGGGCGATGGAGTCGTACATCTCGGTGCGCAGGTCGTGCTGGACGTCGAGCGCGAGCCTGCCTCCGTAGTAGCGGCGCACGTACGTCAGCCCGTACACCGCGACCGCGGCGACGACCAGCAGCCCGATCCACAGGCCGAGCCCGCCTCCGCCGCCGGTGTCTCCGTCGACGATGAAGTCGTCGATGACCACCTTGGTGACCAGGGGGACGAGCGCCATCACGGCCATGCCGGCGAGCGAGGCGCCCAGCGACAGCAGCACGTTGCGGCGGTAGCGCCAGCAGTACGCGGTCAGCCGCCGTGCCCAGCCCGGCCGCCGCGCGTCCCCGGCCTCCCCCGTGTCCCCGGCTTTCCCGGTCTCCCCCGCCTGCGTACCCGCCACTTCCGGTTACCTCCCGCTGGCCGTGCGTCGCCGTGTGCGACCGCGTGTCGCCCTGTGTGTCCACTTCACCGGTGGATCAACGCGCGGGCGACCGTATTTCATCCCGCTGGAGGGAGGGCGGACTGACCGAAGCAGATGTAGCACCTTGTGACTCTCAGTGCTACACTGCCTCCATGAAGGTCATCAATCAGCGCGAGTTCCGCAACAACTCCGCCGCCGTGATGAACGCTGTCGAAGCGGGTGAGACTTACCACATCACCAGAAACGGCATAGAGATCGCCGAGCTGCGCCCTCTCGCGCGCAGGCGCAAGATGACCGCGGAGGAGTTGGTGGCCAAACATCGGAAACTGCCTCGCATCGATTACGCCGCCATGCGGAGGGAGGCCGACGAGTTCTTCGGCGGGGAGGACCGTGTCGGCGACGAGGACCCCTGGGAGCGTCATCGTGGCTGACCGCCACCAGGCAGGAGTTCTCGACACCTGCGCGTACATCGATCTCGACCTGCTGCCGGCCGAGCGACTCCCCCTTGTCCCCGAACTCACCGCCATCACCCTTGCCGAACTGCACCAGGGAGTCGCCATGGCAGGGGACCCGGTCGCCCGGGCGGCGCGAAGCGAAGTACTGGCCGCGGCCACCGCCGATTTCGAACCCCTCCCCTTCGACAAGGAAGCCACAGCGCGCTACGGCACGTTTGTGACACTGACGATCGCCATCGGACGTGACCCGCGGCCGCGCCGCATGGACCTGATGATCGCTTCGATCGCCTCAATCCACGGTCTGCCGCTGTTCACTCGCAACCCCGATGACTTCAAGGGGCTCGATCGCCTGCTCACCGTCGTCGCCGTCTGATCCACCTCGGAGGCGAGCAAAGGGGGCGCGGCCCGAGGAGCCAGGCATACTCTCCGGACCGCGCCCTCGGTGGGCCGCGGCGTGGACGGGCGGTGCGCGCCGGCACCCCCCACAGGACCAGCCCCCCGCCCGTCCGCTCGATCGGCCCGCCCCGCGGTGAGGAGGTGACCGCGAGGCCCGCCGGACCGCTCGCGCCGCCCGTCCGGGGCGTGCACGGCGACCGGCCGCTTCAGCGGGGTCCCAGATGGTGAGGACCCCGGTTTCCGCCGGAAGGTTTCGTCAGATGGCGAACACCTCCGCGCCGGATCCTTCCGTGCCGTCCGGCCACGAGCAGAGGACCCCCGGCACGGAACGGCTTCCGGAGTTCCCCGGACTTCCGGAGCTTTCGGAGTCCTCAGGGGCGCAGACCGGTGTGTCCGCGCCGTCCGCTTCCCCCGTGCGCTCCGGCGCGGCGGCGAGCACCAGCGCCGAGGGCGCGCGGGGTGCCGGCGCCGCGAGCGCCGCACCGCACAGCGGGGCGAGCGTGCCCGCGGCCAGCAGGCCGCTCACCAGGGCGCACTTCACCGGGTTCCGCATGACGCGTCCTTCCGTCGGGTCGTAACGGACAGCGAATGCGAGTCTGTCGGGAAGCGACGCCGGACGCACCTTCGACGATCATTTCGAGTAACGTTGTGTGTTAAGTGAGTAGCCTGCTGTAACCCCCGGGGGTACAGGGCCGACACACTGATCACCAGCGACGTTACGATCGATCACCTTCACCGGATTCGAAACGCTGTGCATACGTCCGGATACGCACCGCGCCAAAGGTGACCGAAAGCAGGGGGTTCGGGTCGGCGGAGCCCGCGGCGCGACGCGAAGTGCCGTGAAGTGCCGCGATCGCATCCCCGAAAGCAATTGCACCCGCAACAGCCGCCGCGACCACCCCGTCCGCCCGGGCGGGCGCCTCAGCGCCTCGCGGGCACCACCGGGAAGCGGACCCCCGTCATCTCCTCCGACATCGCCCACAGCCGCCGCGCCGCCACCGGATCGCTCGCCGCCGCGCTACGCCCCACCAGCGTCGGCCCGCCCCGCCCCTCCATCACCCCGTCCGGGCCGACGTAGCTCGCGCCGGGCAGGTCGGCCGTCGCCGCGTACAGGGTCGGCAGGGCGCCCGCCCGGTCGTCCTGGGCGAGGAACCTGTTGCCGAACCGCATGACGGCGCGGGTGAGGGGGTTCGCCGCGTGGCTCTGGAGGTTGGTGGCCGCGTACCCGGGGTGGGCGGCCAGGGCGCGGACCGGGGAACCCGACTCCGTCAGGCGGCGCTGGAGTTCCAGGGTGAACAGGAGGTTCGCCAGCTTGGACTGGGCGTAGGCGCCCTGCGGGGAGTAACCCGCCTCCATGTTCGGATCGTCGAACCGGATTCTCGCGCCACCCCAGCGGTGCGCGGCGGAGGCCAGCGTGACGACGCGGTCGGTGACGTGGGGCAGGAGCAGGTTCGTCAGCGCGAAGTGGCCGAGGTGGTTCGTGCCGAACTGCATCTCGAAGCCGTCCCGCGTGCGCCGCCGCGGGGTCATCATCACACCGGCGTTGTTGATCAGCAGGTCCAGGGGGCGGTCCTGCCAGTCCTCCGCGAAACCGCGCACGGAGGACAGGTCCGCCAGGTCCAGACGGAGCACCTCCGTACCGCCGTCCACCGTCGCCGCCGCCGCGCGGCCCCGCTCCACGTCCCGCACGGCGAACACCACATGCGCGCCCGCGCGGGCCAGCGCGTCCGCCGCGGTGCGTCCGATGCCGCTGTTGGCGCCCGTGACGACGGCCGTGCGGCCGGCGAGATCAGGGAGGAGGTCGGTGTTCCATCGCTTGCTCTGGTCGGTTGCCATGACCCCAAAGTAGACGATGACAACAATGATGGCAAAGACAACAAAGATGTCGCCGTCAACATCGGGATACGATGGACCGTATGTCCCGGAGCCGCCCCTACCACCACGGCGACCTGCGCGCCGCCCTGCTGGAGAGCGCCGAGCGCACCCTGCGGGAGAAGGGGGTCGCCTCCCTGTCCCTGCGCGAACTCGCCCGCGAGACCGGCGTCAGCCACGCGGCGCCCGGCCGCCACTTCAAGGACAAGCAGGCCCTGCTCGACGCCCTGGCCCTGGGCGGCTACGAACGGCTGGCCCGAGTCCTGGAGGGTGCCGACGAGCCCGCACTCCCGCTCCAGCCCCGCCTGACCGCCCTCGCCCGCGCCTACCTCGCCTTCGCCGCCGAGAACGCCGAACTCCTGGCCCTCATGTACGCCCGCAAGCACGAACCCGGGGCCGCCGAGCGGATGGCCGCCGGGGTCGACCGGGCGGTGGGCGTCTTCGAGCGGGTGATCGCGGACGCCCAGCGGCGCGGCGAGATCGTCGAGGCCGCCCCGAAACGCCTCACCCTCTTCACCGGCGCCGCCCTCCACGGCATCGCCGGCTTCGCGGCGGGCGGCATCCTCGACCCGGCCGAGGCCCTCGGCATGACCGACGACCTGATCCACCACCTGCTGCACGGCCTCAGGCCCCGCTGATCCCCGCCCGCCGGGCGTACGTCCGGCGCAGGCCTCGGCCGCCGTGGCACCCTCGCGTCAGGGGGTGCCGACGGGCGGCACCCCCTGACGCGAGGGGATCAGCGCGCGAAGCGGTCGAACTCCCCGGCCTTGATCCCCGCGACGAACGCGGCCAGGCCCGCCCGGCTCGTGGCGAGGACGGGCCCCGGCTCGTCGCTCTCCCGTATGAGCACGTCGTCGCCCCGCCGCGCGACCTCCACGCAGTTGGGTCCCTCGTTTCCCGAGAACGAGGACTTCTGCCATTCGAACTCTTCGGCCATACCGGACTCCCTCACAGTTCTCGCGCGATGCGATGGATGACGTCCTTCGACTCCTCTTCCCCGAGCGAGACGTTCTCCGCCACGTCGAGCAGCTTCCGGTGCCGCTGAAGCTCTGCCTCCGCGTCCCAGTAGCTTCCGCCCAGATGGGTGTCCATCTGAACGGTGTCCAGTTGGGGAACGAGCCCTCCCGCATAGAGGATCGGCTGCGTCACCTCGATGAACCGCTCGGTGCTGAAGGGCATGACCCGGATCGTGACCGCAGGGCGCTCGGACGCCTCCAGAAGACGCCGAAGCTGCCCTTGGGTCACCTCGCGGCCGCCGAAGCGCATTCGCAGAGCCGCTTCGTGGATGACCACGTCGAGCGGTGGGGGACTGTCTCTGTCCAGGATCGCCTGGCGCCTCATCCGGTACTCGACCCTCGCATCGATCTCCTCGACCGGCAGGCTCGTCACCACACTGCTGAACAGGGTCCGCGCGTACTCCTCCGTCTGGAGAAGCCCGGGCATCGAGAGCGTCTGGATGGACCGCAGGTAGGCGGCGTGGTGCTCCAACTCGGCGATATCCAGGAAGGCAGGATGCAGGACGCCGCGGTATTCCTCCCACCAGAACGCTCCGCGCCGCTCCCGCGCGATGGCGCAGAGGGCATCGACATACTCGGCGTCCATGCAGGCGTAGAAGGTGGCGAGACGGCGGATGCGCTCTTCGCTGATCCCCATACGCCCCGACTCGATGTTGCTCACCCTCGCGTGGTCGACACCGAGCAGACCGGCGGTCTCCCGGGCGGTTTTGCCCGCCCGCTCCCGGAGTTTCCTCAGCTCCGCGCCCAACCGCATCTCTCTGACGGTGGGGGCATCTCTTGGGGGCATGACTCCAACAGTCCCTTTCCGTAGCCGCCTTCGCGCCTGCCGCGTACCTATATCACGACGCCACTCACACGAGGGAAAATCTTCCGCAACCTTGTACCGGTACACATGTGTACCCTACTGTCCGTACCCGTACCGCTACGCATGCCGGTAAATCCGCAGTGCGGTCGTCCCTCCGTGCCCGCTCCTGGGCGTGCTCGGGAGGGCGACAGAGCCACGGTGGCGAGCCGCGAGCGGCGACCGTATCCGTTCACAGGGGGCACCATGACCGACCCGACACCCGCCACCGTGCTCGTCAACGCGCTTCAGCGCGCCCGCACTCACGAACTGCGGGCCCCGAACATCCCGGAGACCGTGAAGGTCGCACGGGACATGGTGGCCGGACTGCTCGACGCCACCGGCCACTCGGCGCTGGCGGAGACGGCCCGGCTGCTGGTCTCCGAGGTCGTCTCGAACGTCCACCTCCACACGAAGGTGCCGCTGCTCACCCTGGAGGCGACGGTCGGCAGGGACCGGATCAGGGTGTCCGTCCAGGACGACGACACCACGGGCGCCCCCGCGTCCCCCGGAGCCGGCGTACCGACCGAGGCCGAGCACGGCCGCGGCCTGCTCCTGGTCCGGGAACTCGCCGCCGCCTGGGGGACGGTGTGGCACGGTGGGCTGCAACCGTCCGGCAAGAGCGTGTGGTTCGAACTGCGCGGCACACGCACCGGCCGGGCGACGTGATGGGCGCCGTGTTCCTCGGCCTGCTGGCCTTCACCGCCGGTGTCGCCGTCACCGGCGTCGTCCTCTCCCGCGCGCTGACGCCGCCACCGCCCGCCGAACTCTGCGACGCCTGCCTCGGCAGCTCCCGCGGCCACCGTGCGGACGGCCGGTGACCACGGGGCGGTCGGGCGGGATCGCCGCTATGCCCGGCCCTCCCGGCCGGCCGCGATCTGCCGGGACATGATCGTCGTCAGCTCGTAGGCGGTGTGGGACGCGGCCACCGAGGTGATCTCGGCGTGGTCGTAGGCGGGGGCGACCTCGACCACGTCGGCCGAGACCAGGTTGCAGGAGGCCAGTCCGCGCAGGATCTCCAGCAGTTCGCGGGAGGTCATGCCGCCCGCCTCCGGGGTGCCGGTGCCGGGGGCGTGGGCCGGGTCGAGGCAGTCGATGTCGATGGAGACGTACAGCGGGCGGTCGCCGATGCGCTGCCGGAGCTGGTCGGCGACCTCGTCCACGCCGCGCCGCATCACGTCGGCGGAGGTGACGATGCCGAAGCCCATCCTGGCGTCGTCGGTGAGGTCCTTCTTGCCGTACAGCGGGCCGCGGGTGCCGACGTGGGAGAGCGCGGAGGTGTCGAGGATGCCCTCCTCCACCGCGCGCCGGAAGGGCGTGCCGTGGGTGTACTCGGCGCCGAAGTAGGTGTCCCAGGTGTCCAGGTGGGCGTCGAAGTGGAGCAGGGCGACGGGGCCGTGCCTGCGGGCCACCGCGCGCAGCAGGGGCAGGGCGATGGTGTGGTCGCCGCCGAGCGTCATCAGCCGGGCGCCGGTGTCCAGCAGTTCACCGGCCGCCCGCTCCACCGTCTCGACCGCCTCGTGGATGTCGAAGGGGTTGGCGGCGATGTCGCCCGCGTCGGCGACCTGGGCGAGCGCGAAGGGCGAGGCGTCCTGGGCCGGGTTGTAGGGGCGCAGCAGGCGGGAGGCCTCACGGACGGCGTTGGAGCCGAAGCGGGCGCCGGGCCGGTAGGAGACGCCCGAGTCGAAGGGCACCCCGACGACGGCGACGTCGGCGCGGCCCACCTCGTCCAGACGGGGCAGGCGGGCGAAGGTCGCCGGGCCCGCGAAGCGCGGGACTCGGGAGGAGTCGACGGGTCCGCGGGGCTGCTGCTGGTCGCTGCTCATGCGGCCGAGGGTAGGCAGGGGCCCGCCCCGGCGGACATGTACGGATCCAACAACCGGCCATCCTATTTTGGACGACCTGTACATCAGGCGGTGGGCGCGTCTGGGCGGTGTGCGAGCGCGGCGGGCGTACGGCGGGACGCCACGGGCCCGAGCCGATCGCCCGGCGGGCCGCCTCGGGTGACAATGCCCCCATGCCGATAACTGCCGCTCCCTCCCGTCCCGAGCTGATCGACCACCTCGTCCGCACCCGTATCGCCGGGGACGTCGCCACTGCGCGCGAGAACAACCTGGACCACTACCGCCGGCTGGCCAACGGCGACCGGCACTACTGGCTGGGCCTGGAACTGGGCGACCGCTGGGGTGACGAGCAGGACGTGCTGGCGGTGATGGCCGAGCGCTGCGGGGTCGTCGACGACCCCGGGCACCGCCAGGGCCAGGACACCATCGACCCGGAGCTGACGGTGGCCGCCCTGGACCGGGCAGCGGTCGAGCTGCGCAAGGCGGCGGAGGCCGGCCACCGGGTGCTGTTCGCCACCGGCCACCCGGGCGCGCTGATCGATCTGCACAGCAAGGTGGCGAACGCGCTGCGACTGGCCGGGTGCGAGATCGTACGGGTGCCGCTGGGGCTGGTCGCGGACCAGGGCGTGGTGGTGCAGCTCGCCGACATCGCGATGCACGAGCGCGGGGCGACGCTGTGGCACACCCACTCCCCCGAGCCGATGACCGCGATCCTCGACGCTCTTGAGCGCGAGGGCGAGCCGCTGCCGGACCTGGTCTTCGCCGACCACGGCTGGGCGGGCCGCGCGGCGCAGCGCGGCATCACCACGGTCGGCTTCGCCGACTGCAACGACCCGGCGCTCTTCCTCGGCGAGGCGGAGGGCACCCTCGCGGTCACCGTCCCCCTGGACGACCACGTGATCAATCCGCGCCACTACGAGCCGATGACCGCCTACCTGCTGGAGGCTGCGGGCCTGACGCCCGCGTAGCACGGACCTCAGCCGCGCGGCACCCGCACCACGCCCTCCTGCATCACCGTGATCGCCAGCCGCCCGTCGGCGGTGAAGATCCGGCCGTGGCCCAGCCCGCGGCCAGCCTGGGAGGTGGGGCTGGACTGGTCGTACAGCAGCCACTCGTCCACCCGGAAGGGGCGGTGGAACCACATCGCGTGGTCCAGGCTCGCGCCCACCACGTCCCCGACCGCCCAGCCGCCGCGGCCGTGGGCGAGCAGGACGGGCTCCAGCAGGCTCATGTCGGAGACGTAGGCGGCCAGGCAGAGGTGGAGCATCGGCCGGTCGAGGTCGCCGTCGAGCTTGCCGGCCGTGCGGAACCACACCTGGGAGCGCGGCTCGCGCGGCTGCCCGGCCGTCGCGTACGGCGGCTGGGTGACGTGGCGCAGATCGACGGCCGCCCGCGCCTCGGCGAGGCGGTCGGCGACGCCGGGGTCGCCGAACAGGTGGGCGTGGCGCGGCAGCAGGTCGGCGGAGTTCGGCAGTGTCTCCGGGTCCGGGGCGGCCGGCATCGGCTCCTGGTGCTCCAGCCCGTCCTCGTGCGTCTGGAAGGACGCCGACAGGTGGAAGATCGGCTGCCCGTGCTGGACGGCGACGACCCGGCGGGTGGTGAAGGAGCGCCCGTCGCGGATGCGGTCGGCCGTGTAGACGATCGGCGCGGCCGGGTCGCCGGGGCGCAGGAAGTAGGCGTGCAGCGAGTGCGCGAGCCGGTCGTCGGGGACGGTGCGGAAGGCCGCGACGAGCGCCTGCGCGGCCACCTGCCCGCCGAAGACCCGGGGGATGACCGCCTGGCGGCTCTGACCGCGGAAGATGTCGCGGTCGATCCGTTCCAGGTCCAGCAGGCCGACCAGGTCCAGCAGGGCGGACGGGGGTGCCTGTCCGGCGCCCCCGTCCGTGCCGTTGTCGCTCATGGAAGGGATGTTTCCTCCACTCGGTTCCGTGCCCGGCAGCCCGGGCCGGGGCCGCTCACAGGCCCATCGACTTGGCGATGATGGACCGCATGACCTCGCTGGTGCCCCCGTAGATGCGGGTGACGCGGGTGTCGGCGTACAGGCGCGAGATCGGGTACTCCCGCATGTAGCCGTAGCCGCCGTGCAGCTGGAGGCACCTGTCGATGACCTTGGCGGCGGTCTCGGTGGTGAACAGCTTGACGGAGGCGGCGTCGGCGGGGGGCAGCTCCCCGGCGTCCAGGGCGTCCAGCGCGCGGTCCACGACCGCCTGCATGGCGTCCACGTCCGCCCGGCAGTCGGCGAGCACGAACTTGGTGTTCTGGAAGGAGGCCACGGGCTTGCCGAAGACGGTGCGGTCCCTGACGTACTCCTGGGCGAAGCGGACGGCGGCGGCGGACTGCGCGTAGGCGCCGACGGCGATGCCCAGGCGCTCCTGCGGGAGGTTGTGGGTGAGGTAGGAGAACGCCTCGCCCTCCTCGCCGAGCAGGTCCTCCACGGGGACCTTGACATCGGTGAAGGACAGCTCGGCGGTGTCGGAGGACTTGAGGCCCAGCTTGTCGAGGTTGCGGCCGACGGCGTAGCCCTCGCTCCTGGTGTCCACCACCAGGATGGAGATGCCGCCGCGGCGGTCCTCGGGGGCCGGCGGGGCGGTGCGGCAGCAGACCAGGACGCGGTCGGCCTGGACGCCGCCGGTGATGAAGGTCTTGGCCCCGTTGAGTATGTAGTGCGTGCCGTCCTCCGACAGCTTCGCGGTGGTCTTCATACCGGCCAGGTCCGAGCCGGCGCCGGGCTCGGTCATGGCGATGGCGGTCATCATCTCGCCGGTGACGAAGGGCGGCAGCCAGCGCCGCTTCTGCTCCTCGCTGGCGTACTTCAGCAGATAGGGCAGGCACAGCGCGGTGTGGACGCCGGAGCCGCCGAAGCTGACGCCGGCGCGGGCGGTCTCCTCGGAGATGACGGCGCTGTACTTGAAGCTGGTCTCGCCGGCGCCGCCGTACTCCTCGGGCACCTCGATGCCGAAGACGCCCAGCTCGCCGAGCTTGAGGTAGAGCTCGCGGGGGACGTAGCCCTGCTTCTCCCACTGCTCGTAGTGGGGCACGACCTCGGCGGCGATGAAGTCGCGGATGGTCTCGCGGAACGCCTCGTGGTCCTCGTTGAACACCGTGCGACGCACGTCATCGCCTCCTGGAGCCGGAAAATTGACCGGAAAACCGACCGGAAAAACCAAGCGCTTGCTCAGACGCAAGTTACCGAAGGGGCGAATCGGCTGTCCAGGGGTGTTCCCGCGGTTGTCCGCCGCTGTGGGCGGTGTCATACGCACGGGGGCGGAAGCGGGGGCTTCAGCCCCCGGCGTCCGGCCCGTCGTCCGCCGTACCGCCGCCCACGCGGTACACGCCGCCCGCCGGGCCGCCGGGGCCGCCCTCCGCCGCGGCGGCGAAGGCGCCGCGGGCCAGTCGGTGCAGGAGGGCGGCGGCCGCGTCACGGTCCGGCAGGGAGGAGGGGAGGCTGAGGTGCGGCGTGGAGTTCAGCAGGCCGAAGACGGCGTGGACGGAGGCGCGGGCCTCCTTCTCGGGCAGCTTGGGGTGCACCTGGCGCACGACGCCCACCCACAGCTCCACGTACTGCCGCTGGAGCTGGCGCACCAGCTTGCGGTCGCTGTCGCGCAGCCGGTCCAGCTCGCGGTCGTGGAGGGTGATCAGGGCGCGGTCGTCGAGGGCGAAGTCGATGTGGCGGCCGATGAGCGCGTCCAGCGTCGCCCCCGGCGCGAGACCGGCCCCGGCGGACTCCGCCAGGCACCCGCGCCCGCCGGAGTACAGCCGCTCGCTGATGCCCACCAGCAGCTCCGCGAGCATCGCGTCCTTGCCCGCGAAGTGACGGTAGAGGCCGGGGCCGCTGATGCCGACCGCCGCGCCTATCTCGTCCACACCGACGCCGTGGAAGCCGCGCTCGGCGAACAGGCGGGCGGCCTGGCCGAGGATCTGCTCTCGGCGGGTGGGGGCGTCGGTCCTGGTCCTCATAGGGGAATTGTAGACAGCCGGGTTAGCGGGCGTTAACCTGATGGCGAGGTTAACGCTCACTAACCGAGCAAGGAGGCTCGAAGGGCATGCAGCAGGCACCTCCGCTGGTCAGCGCCGTGGACCCGGCGTCAGAGGCGGCGAGGGCGAACGAGGCCGCGCACCGCGAGCTGGCCGCGCGGCTGCGCGAGAAGCTCGCCGCGGCACGGCTGGGCGGCGGCGAGCGGGCACGGGCGCGGCACACCGCCCGCGGCAAACTGCTGCCGCGGGACCGAGTGGACACCCTGCTGGACCCGGGGTCCCCCTTCCTGGAGCTGGCCCCGCTCGCGGCGGACGGGATGTACGACGGCCAGGCCCCGGCCGCCGGCGTGATCGCCGGCATCGGGCGGGTGGCGGGCCGCGAGGTGGTGGTCGTCGCCAACGACGCCACGGTCAAGGGCGGCACGTACTACCCGATGACGGTCAAGAAGCACCTGCGCGCGCAGGAGGTGGCCCTGGAGAACCGGCTGCCGTGCGTGTACCTGGTGGATTCGGGCGGCGCCTTCCTGCCCATGCAGGACGAGGTCTTCCCCGACCGCGAGCACTTCGGGCGGATCTTCTACAACCAGGCCCGGATGTCCGGCGCGGGCGTTCCGCAGATCGCCGCCGTCCTCGGCTCCTGCACGGCGGGCGGCGCCTACGTTCCGGCGATGAGCGACGAGGCCGTGATCGTACGCGGCCAGGGCACGATCTTCCTGGGCGGGCCACCGCTGGTGAAGGCCGCCACCGGCGAGGTCGTCACGGCCGAGGAGCTGGGCGGCGGCGAGGTTCACTCGCGCACCTCCGGAGTGACAGACCACCTCGCCGAGGACGACGCCCACGCCCTGCGCATCGTGCGGCAGATCGTGGCCACCCTCCCCCGCCGCGGCCCGCTGCCGTGGCCGGTGGAGCCGGCGGAGGAGCCGAAGGCCGACCCGGCCGGGCTCTACGGCGCGGTCCCGGTGGACTCGCGCACCCCCTACGACGTGCGTGAGGTCATCGCCCGCACCGTCGACGGCTCCCGGTTCGCGGAGTTCAAGGCCGAGTACGGCACGACACTGGTGACGGGCTTCGCCCGCGTCCACGGCCACCCGGTGGGGATCGTCGCCAACAACGGCATCCTGTTCGCCGAGTCCGCGCAGAAGGGCGCGCACTTCGTCGAGCTGTGCGACCAGCGCGGCATACCGCTGGTGTTCCTGCAGAACATCACCGGCTTCATGGTGGGCCGCAGTTACGAGGCGGGCGGCATCGCCAAGCACGGCGCCAAGATGGTGACGGCCGTGGCCTGCACCCGGGTGCCCAAGCTGACGGTCGTCGTCGGCGGCTCCTACGGCGCGGGCAACTACTCCATGTGCGGCCGGGCGTACTCGCCACGCTTCATGTGGATGTGGCCCAACGCCAAGATCTCGGTGATGGGAGGCGAGCAGGCCGCCTCGGTGCTGGCCACCGTCAAGCGCGACCAGTTGGAGGCGCGCGGCGAGGAGTGGAGCGCCCAGCAGGAGGAAGCCTTCAAGGCTCCCGTCCGCGAGCAGTACGAGACCCAGGGCAACGCCTACTACGCCACCGCGCGGCTGTGGGACGACGGCGTGATCGACCCGCTGGAGACGCGCACGGTGCTCGGCCTCGCGCTCACCGCGTGCGCGAACGCGCCGCTGCCCGAGAAGGACCCCGCGGCGCCCGGCTACGGCGTCTTCCGGATGTGAGGGGGATGCGTTCCATGTTCGACACGGTGCTGGTCGCCAACCGAGGCGAGATCGCCGTCCGCGTCATCCGCACGCTGCGGCGGCTGGGCGTGCGCTCGGTCGCCGTCTTCAGCGACGCGGACGCCGACGCCCGGCACGTACGGGAGGCGGACACCGCGGTGCGGATCGGCCCGGCGGTTGCCTCCGAGAGCTACCTGTCGGCCGAGAGGCTGCTGGAGGCCGCCCGGCGCACGGGCGCACAGGCGGTGCACCCCGGCTACGGCTTCCTCGCCGAGAACGCCGCCTTCGCCCGCGCGGTGGAGGCGGCGGGGATGGTCTTCGTCGGCCCGCCCGCCGACGCCATCGAGCTGATGGGCGACAAGATCCGCGCCAAGGAGACGGTGCGGGCCGCCGGGGTGCCGGTGGTGCCCGGCAGCAGCGGCAGCGGGCTGACCGACGCCGAACTGACCGCCGCGGCAGTGGAGATCGGCACGCCGGTCCTGCTCAAGCCCTCGGCCGGCGGCGGCGGCAAGGGCATGCGGCTGGTGCGCGACGAGGCGCTGCTGGCCGAGGAGATCGCCGCCGCGCGGCGCGAGGCCCGCGGCGCCTTCGGCGACGACACCCTGCTGGTGGAGCGGTGGATCGACCGGCCCCGGCACATCGAGATCCAGGTCCTGGCCGACGGCCACGGCACCGTGGTGCACCTGGGCGAGCGCGAGTGCAGCCTCCAGCGCCGCCACCAGAAGATCATCGAGGAGGCGCCCAGCCCGCTGCTGGACGAGACCACCCGCGCCGCGATGGGCGAGGCGGCCGTACGCGCCGCCCGCTCCTGCGGCTACCGGGGTGCCGGCACGGTGGAGTTCATCGTCCCCGGCGGCGATCCGGCCGCCTACTGCTTCATGGAGATGAACACCCGCCTCCAGGTCGAGCACCCGGTGACGGAGCTGATCACGGGCCTGGATCTGGTGGAGTGGCAGCTTCGGGTGGCGGCCGGCGAACCGCTGGCCTTCGGCCAGGAGGACATCCGACTGACCGGGCACGCGGTGGAGGCCCGGATCTGCGCGGAAACGGCACGCGCCACCGGCGGGAAGGTGGATTTCCTGCCGTCGGCCGGCACCGTCCGTCTGCTCTCGGAGCCCTCGGGCGAGGGCGTCCGCACGGACTCCGGGCTCGCGCGGGGCACCGAGGTGGGCACCGTCTACGATCCGATGCTCGCCAAGGTGATCGCACACGGCCCGGACCGGTCCTCCGCGCTGCGGCGGCTGCGCTCGGCGCTGGCGGAGACGACCGTGCTGGGCGTGGACACCAACACCGCCTTCCTGCGCGCCCTGCTGGCCCATCCGGCGGTGGTCTCCGGGGAGCTGGACACCGGTCTGGTGGACCGCGACGCCGCCTCGCTGCTGCCCTCGGCCGTGCCGGACGAGGTGTACGCGGCGGCGGCGCTGCTGCGGCACGCCGCGCTGGAGCCCTCCGCGGCCTCTCCCGCCCCCGCGGGCGGCTCGGCCGGCTGGACGGACCCGTTCTCCGCGCCGACCGGCTGGCGGCTGGGCGGTGAGCCCGCCTGGACGGTCCACCACCTGCGGATACCGGGTCACGAGCCGGTGGCCGTGCGGGTGCGCGGACGGGCCGGCGGCGCCGAGGTCCGCATCGGGGACGCCGGGCCGGTGAGCGCGGCGCTGCGGCCCGAGGATGACGGCGATCTCGGGGGCGGCTCCGGCGGGGATTCCGGCCGCGCGCTGCTGACCTGGGACGGGACGACCCACTCCTTCGCCCACGTCCGCTCCGGCGGCAGCCGCTGGCTCGGCCGTGACGGGCAGAGCTGGCACCTGGCCGACCACGACCCGGTCGAGGCGGCCCTGCGGGGCGGCGCGGGAGCACACGGCGCCGACGCGCTGACCGCGCCGATGCCCGGCACGGTCACCGTCGTCAAGGCGGCCGTCGGCGAGGAGGTCACCGCCGGCCAGAGTCTGCTGGTGGTGGAGGCGATGAAGATGGAGCACGTCATCGCCGCCCCCTACCACGGGATCGTCACCGAGCTGGACGTCACCGCGGGCAGCACGGTCGCCATGGATCAGGTGCTCGCCGTCGTCGAGCCGAAGGACTCCGCGTCCCCGGGGAAGCCGGGGAAGCCGGGGAAGCCGGAAGAAGGTGCCGCGCGATGATCGAGGGTCTGCCCATGGCCGTTCCGGCCGAGGGGCTTCCGGCCCGCGTGCGCATCCACGAGGTGGGCGCGCGCGACGGGCTGCAGAACGAGCAGTCGACCGTGCCCGTCGAGGTGAAGGCTCAGTTCATCCGCCGGCTGGCCGGCGCCGGGCTGCGCACCGTCGAGGCGACCAGCTTCGTCCACCCCAGGTGGGTACCCCAACTGGCCGACGCCGAGCAGCTTTTCCCGGCCGTGGCCGACCTCGCCGACCGGGCGGGCGCCGACGCGGTGCGGCTGCCGGTGCTCGTGCCCAACGAGCGCGGTCTGGAGCGGGCGCTGGCCCTCGGCGTCCGCGAGATCGCCGTCTTCGGCAGCGCCACCGAGTCCTTCGCCAGGGCCAACCTCAACCGCACCGTCGACGAGGCCCTGGCGATGTTCGAGCCGGTGGTCGCCCGTGCGAAGGAGGCGGGCGCCGGGGTGCGCGGCTATCTGTCGATGTGCTTCGGCGACCCGTGGGAGGGGCCGGTGCCCATCGCGCGGGTGGCCGGCGTCTGCCGCCGTCTGCTCGACCTCGGCTGCGACGAGCTGAGTCTGGGCGACACCATCGGCGTGGCCACTCCCGGCCATGTCACCGCCCTGCTGGAAGCCCTGAACGACGCGGGTGTGCCCACCGGCCGCCTCGCCGTCCACTTCCACGACACCTACGGCCAGGCCCTGTCCAACACCCTGGCCGCCCTCCGGCAGGGCGTCACGACCGTGGACGCCTCCGCCGGCGGGCTCGGCGGCTGCCCGTACGCCAGGAGCGCCACGGGCAACCTCGCCACCGAGGACCTGGTGTGGATGCTGCACGGCCTCGGCATCGACACCGGGGTCGACCTCGGCCGCCTCACCGCCACCAGCGTGTGGATGGCCGAGCGGCTGGGCCGGCCCAGCCCGTCCCGCACCGTCCGCGCCCTCTCCTCCCAGGGAAGCCGGGACACCCCCGGCTCCCAGGACACCTCCGGCACCCAGGTCTCCCGCGACTCCCACAAGGAGCAGTGACACTCATGTCCCTTGACCACCGCCTCTCCCCCGAACACGAGGAACTGCGCCGTACCGTCCAGGAGTTCGCGCACGACGTCATCGCGCCGAAGATCGGGGAGTTCTACGAGAACCACGAGTTCCCCTACGAGATCGTCCGCGAGATGGGCCGCATGGGCCTGTTCGGCCTGCCCTTCCCCGAGAGTTACGGCGGCATGGGCGGCGACTACCTCGCCCTGTGCCTGGTACTGGAGGAGCTGGCCCGGGTGGACTCCTCGGTCGCCATCACCCTGGAGGCCGCCGTCTCGCTGGGCGCCATGCCCGTGTACCGCTTCGGCACCGAGGAGCAGAAGCGCCGGTGGCTGCCGAAGCTGTGCTCGGGCGAGATGCTCGGCGCCTTCGGCCTGACCGAGCCCGACTGCGGCTCGGACGCGGGCGGCACCCGCACCACCGCCGCGCGCGACGGCGACGAGTGGGTGATCAACGGCACCAAGTGCTTCATCACCAACTCCGGCACCGACATCACCGGCCTGGTCACCGTCACCGCCGTCACCGGCCGGGGGCCCGACGGCCGTCCGGAGATCTCCTCGATCATCGTGCCCTCCGGCACCCCGGGCTTCACCGTCGCCGCGCCCTACTCCAAGGTCGGCTGGAACGCCTCGGACACCCGCGAGCTCTCCTTCTCCGACGTCCGGGTCCCGGCCGCCAATCTGCTGGGCGAGGAGGGCCGCGGATACGCCCAGTTCCTGCGCATCCTGGACGAGGGCCGCATCGCCATCTCCGCGCTGGCCACCGGCCTGGCCCAGGGCTGCGTGGACGAGTCGGTGCGGTACACCGGGGAGCGCCGTGCCTTCGGCCGCCCCATCGGCGCCAACCAGGCCATCCAGTTCAAGCTGGCCGACATGGAGATGCGCGCCCACACCGCCCGTATCGCCTGGCGCGATGCGGCCTCCCGGCTGCTGGCGGGCGAGCCGTTCAAGAAGGAAGCGGCCATCGCCAAGCTGTACTCCTCGGAGATCGCGGTCACCAACGCCCGCGAGGCCACACAGATCCACGGCGGTTACGGCTTCATGAACGAGTATCCGGTGGCCCGTATGTGGCGGGATTCGAAGATCCTGGAGATCGGCGAGGGCACCAGCGAGGTCCAGCGCATGCTGATCGCCCGCGAGCTGGGCATCACCGCCGCCTCCTGAGCGGACGGGGCGCGGGCCGTCGGCGGGGCGGACGGGGACGCCGCCGGCCGCGGCACGCACGGGCGGTCCCCCCGTATGTGCCACCGGGCGTACGAGGGGACCGCCTCCCCGCACCGGCGTCGCCCATCACGCCGGCGGTGGACCACCGGCGCGGGACCGTCACCTCCCACGCGGCGGCGCGATGCTGTCTGTATGCCCGTCACAAGCGCACAATCCACCTCCGGACGAGGATGGATTCACCGACTCCCGCCCGAACGCGGCGAGTTGGAAGAAGCGGCGGGGCGGTCCCTACGGGATGACCACGACCGGGCGCCGCGCGCGGCGGGCGAGACGGCCCGCGACCGAACCGAAGAACCGGCCGACGAGACCGTGCGTGGAGCCGACGACGATGGCGTCGGCCTCGTACTCGCAGCCGACCTCCTCCAGTTCGTGACAGATGTCGCCGCCGCGCTCGACAAGGATCCAGGGGACCTCGGACAGGTGGTCCGCGCAGGCCAGCTCCAGGCCCAGCACCTCGGTGCGGTGGTCGGGGACATCGACGAAGACCGGCGGCTCGCAGCCCGCCCACACGGTCGTCGGGAGCCGGTTGGCGACATGGACGATGACCAGCCCGGAATCGGAGCGCCTGGCCATACCGATGGCATAGGCCAGGGCCCGCTCACTGGAGACCGAGCCGTCGAATCCCACCACGACCCCGTGCCGGAACGCCGGATCGCAGGAGTGGCGCGCCTCTTCGGCCGCCCGGGGTGTCATCGCCGGGTCGGCCAGCCGCTTGCGGTCCGCGGGGTCGGGGATCTCGTGTCCAGCCATCGGTTACGTCACGTGTGCCTGGGAATACGTCCTGGAAGCATCTTCCTCAGCCCATACCCCTGAGGGTACGACGGCACTCCCCCCTTGCCCAGAGGCTGCGGTCACTGCCGGTGCAGCATGCCGGAGCGGAAAGCGTTGCGCAATGCCGGGACGGCCTCCCGTACCGCCCCCGCGCCCCTCCGGGACCCGCCCGTGGCCTTCCGGAGCCCCTCCCCCCGGCGAGCCCGGCCTGCCCCGCCCCGGCCGCACGGCACCCCGCGCCACCGCCCCCGCCAGGGCGCCGGGCCGTGCGGGCACGAGGGCGCACAGAGGCGGACGGTGTCTGCGACAGTCCGCCCCCCGGTGCGCGGCGCACACCCCCAGACCGCCGTCCCAGCTTCCTGAGCGCCTGCGCTTTTCGGCCAACTTCCAGCCGTGGTACACAACTTGCCAGAGGCTGACCCCGCACCGCCCACCAGAGCGGGGAGAATCGAGGCGAACAAGTGCACCCCGCGGACGGACGGCCACGGAGCAAGGCGTTCTTCCCAGGGGCGCCGACGAGTGAAACGCTTCGTGATCGAACGCTTCACGCCAAGTTGTCATGTCGACATAGCAGCGAATGGTGAACTTGTCCCGTCGGCCTCGTCGGACACAGTAGATTCGATCTTGGCTAACCACGGCGGGGGAAACGTGCAGGACCGGAAGGACGCGACGACTGAGGGGGGCTTAGTTCCATGAGCCAGGAGCCACCGCACGGCCCTGGGACGACGCGCAAGCTGGCCGCGCGCCGCCGCCGCGAGATCGTCGCCGTACTGCTCTTCGGCGGCGGCCCGATCTTCGAGAGCTCCATCCCGCTGTCCGTCTTCGGCATCGACCGGCAGGACGCCGGCGTTCCCCGCTACCGCCTTCTGGTGTGCGCGGGCGAAGAGGGACCCCTGCGCACCACGGGAGGCCTGGAGTTGACCGCTCCGTACGGCCTGGAGGCTCTCTCCCGGGCGGGCACGATCGTCGTGCCCGCCTGGCGTTCCATCACCCAGCCACCGCCCTCGGCGGCCCTCGACGCCCTGCGGCGGGCGCACGAGGAAGGGGCTCGGATCATAGGCCTGTGCACGGGCGCGTTCGTGCTCGCCGCCGCGGGGCTGCTCGACGGCCGCCCCGCGACGACGCACTGGATGTACGCGCCGACGCTGGCCAAGCGCTACCCGGCGGTCCACGTCGACCCGCGCGAGCTGTTCGTGGACGACGGGGACATCCTCACCTCCGCCGGCACGGCGGCGGGTATCGACCTGTGCCTGCACGTGGTGCGCACCGATCACGGCGCCGAGGCGGCGGGAGCCCTGGCCCGCCGCCTCGTCGTACCGCCCCGGCGCGGCAACGGCGGCCAGGAACGCTACCTGGACAGGTCTTTACCCGAGGAGATCGGCACCGACCCGCTCGCCGAGGTCGTGGCCTGGGCCCTGGAGCACCTCCACGAGCAGTTCGATGTGGAGACGCTCGCCGCACGGGCCTACATGAGCCGGCGGACCTTCGACCGCCGGTTCCGCTCGTTGACCGGCAGCGCGCCGCTGCAGTGGCTGATCACCCAGCGGGTGCTCCAGGCACAGCGGCTGCTGGAGACCTCCGACTACTCGGTCGACGAGGTCGCCGGGCGCTGCGGCTTCCGCTCGCCGGTCGCGCTGCGCGGCCACTTCCGGCGGCAGCTCGGCGCCTCCCCGGCGGCGTACCGGGCGGCCTACCGGGCGCGCACCGGCAGACCGGAGGGCGGCGGGGACGGGGAGCGCGCCTCCGAGGCACGCGCCGACCGGGCCGCGGCCGAGCCCGCCGCACCCGGCACGGTCCTCCCCTCCGGGCACGCGGAGAAGGGCGACCGGGGAGGCGGAGGGGAGCGAGGGAACAGAGAGGAACGGGGAGAACGCTCCGACCGGGCGGAGCGCGGCGTACGGGGTGAGCACTGCAAACCGGAATCCGACACCTACTCCCCCCGACTGCCCCCCCAGCGGGGCCGCACGCCCGGCCGGGCCCCGTAGGCTGGGGCGCATGAACGATCGCATGGTGTGGATCGACTGCGAGATGACCGGGCTCTCGCTGTCCGAAGACGCTCTCGTCGAGGTGGCCGCGCTGGTCACCGACTCGGAGCTGAACGTGCTCGGTGACGGGGTGGACATCGTGATCCGCCCGCCCGCCGAGGCGCTGGACACCATGCCCGACGTCGTCCGCGAGATGCACACCGCCTCCGGCCTGCTCGACGAGCTGGCCGGAGGCACCACGCTGGAGGACGCCGAACAGCGGGTCCTGGAGTACGTCAGGAAGCACGTCCCCGAGCCCGGCCGGGCCCCGCTGTGCGGGAACTCCGTCGGGACCGACCGCGGCTTCCTGATGCGCGACATGCCGACACTGGAGGACTACCTCCACTACCGGATCGTCGACGTCTCCTCCGTCAAGGAGCTGGCCCGGCGCTGGTATCCGAAGGCGTACTTCAGCAGTCCGGAGAAGAGCGGCAACCACCGGGCGCTGGCGGACATCAGGGAGTCCATCGCGGAGCTGCGCTACTACCGCGAGGCGGTCTTCGTCCCCGCGCCCGGTCCGGACTCGGAGACGGCCCGGCGGATCGCGGCCCGGCACGTGCCACCGGCCACGGACTGAGGCGCCCCGGCGCCGCGGAGCCCCTCCCAGGGCCGCACGGGGCCTTGTCGGAGCCACACGGCACAAGGGTGCGCGGGCAGGGCTCGCGACCCTGTACACTCTTATCGGCCGGTGCGGGAAGCACCACGAGCACCGGTCGTGGTGGGTATAGCTCAGCTGGTAGAGCACCTGGTTGTGGTCCAGGATGTCGCGGGTTCGAGTCCCGTTACTCACCCTGAACGATCAAGGCCCGGTCCGCGGCAGCGGACCGGGCCTTCGTCCTCCGCCGGGTCGCGAGGCGCGGCGGAGGTCAGAACAGTCGCACCCCGCGCCGGGCGAGATAGGCGACGGGGTCGACGTCCGAGCCGTAGCCGCGTTTGCTGCGCACCTCGAAGTGGAGGTGGGGGCCGGTGACCCGGCCCGTGGCCCCCGAGCTGCCCACCGGGCTGCCAGCCCCCACCCGCTGCCCGCCGTTCGCCGAGATCCGCGACAGATGGGCGTAGAGGGCGTAGTAGCCGTCGTCCATCCTGATCGTCACCGCCCTTCCGTAGGCGCCGGCCTCGCCGGCGAAGACCACGGAGCCCGCGCCGACCGCGTGGACGGGGGTGCCGACGGGCATCGCGAAGTCGATGCCCGTGTGGTGACCCGCCTGCCAGTTCCCGGGGATCCCGTAGGCGGCCGAGACCCGGTAGTCCCCCGTCACCGGCCGGGCCCAGCGCCCCAGGGCCGCCTCCTGCCCGGCCGGGAAGGCCGCCGGAGCGGCGTCACCGCCCGGCGTCCCCCCTCTCCCGGTCTCCCGGGCTCCTCCCAGCAGGAACGGGACGCTTCCCAGCGCCGCCAGCGCCGCGCCGCGCAGCACCAGTCCTCGCCGGTCCGGCGTCCACCGCGGACGTCCACCCTGTCCAGCCATCCCTTCGACCTCCCATTCGGCGGTGCCATAAATGTGAGGACACGTCAGCCGGGGCCTTCTCGCATCTTCGCGATCGTGCCCGGGACCGCCGAACGGCCTAGCGCCGACCGGGTACGGACCTGCGAATCCGCTTGCGTGCGCGCGCTGTTGAGTTTCCGGGAGATCCGTCCGGCGACAATCCCCGGACAGGTGAATGGACTAAACCATCCGTCGGGCGCCGCCCAGCGCGCGATCACCTCCCGGCCCTTCCATGCCCTCCGGGCCGGGGCGGCCGAAACCGGCGGAGGGCCGCGGACGACAGCGAAAACGGCCGCGGCCGCCCCGCGTACGGGCGGTGGAGAGGCGGGGGCGGACGGACCACCACCCGGCCGGCCGGCGGCCGGCGGCACCGCTCGTGCCGGTGCCGCCGGTGGTGCGGACTGGAGCCCCCGGTGCGGCCGTCGTCGACCTGACCCGGACCGGGAGGCCGGCTTCGTGCCCCCTGGGCGGCTACTCGTCGCCGAAGAGGTCCGCGTAGGCGGCCAGGGCGAGAGCGGCGTCCGCCTGGGCCCAGAAGCGGTGGTAGGTGAACGTCGGCGCCTCGCCGCCGTTCAGGTAGCTCTCCACCTTGTTGAACTGCGGATCGTCCATGTAGAAGGAGCGGATCGACAGGAAGGTCGAGTCGGAGTCGATCCTGTCGCCGTTGGGCATGGTGCCGGTCCAGCCCTCGGGGACGTACACCGGGTTCCCGAACCGCTCGAAGTCGGCCCGGGTCTCCTCCACCGCGATGCCCATGGCGTCCTGGTGGTGGTCCCACATGGCGTCCATCAGCGCCTTGGCGGTGGTCCTGGCCTCCTCGTCGCCGGACTTGGCGGCGTAGTACATCAGGGTCTTGGCCAGGGCCGCGGTGACGCCGACGTCGGTGGAGTAGTCGCGGACCGTCACGTGCAGGTCCGAGTTGTCACCGGGGTTGGAGGGGTTCCAGGTGTCGGGCTCGCCCGACCACTGGAGGGTGGAGGGTATCTGGTAGTTGCCGCCGGGGTTGACGGTCACCTCGGACAGGACCCACGGGACCCACTTGTCCAGGACCTCCCCGGCCGTGGCGTTGCCGGTCTCGTGGTAGAGCTCGGCGACGCGCTCCATCGACCATGCCTGCATGCCGAACCACTGGTTGGACGGCGGGTCGTGGTAGACGGGCTTCTCGTCGTAGAACATGCCGTAGAAGGTCGGGGTGCCGGCCGGCGGGGTGCCGTAGTCGCCCTCCCAGCTGTTGGTCGCGCCGCCGGCGATACCGCCCTCGTCGGACTGCAGCCAGCGGTAGAACTCGACCTGGCGCTGGAGACTCTTCTCCCAGTCCGACACCGCGGTGGAGCCCTTGGGCCTCAGCTCCGGGACGGTGGTCAGGGCGTGGGCGGTCATCGGGTTCTGGTAGCCGAAGTGGTTGTGGCTGCTGCCGATCCGCCAGGCCCAGCCGGCGCTGGTGTCGGTGGCGCCGCCCCAGGCGTAGTACCAGGACAGCAGGTAGTGCGCGCTGTCCTTGCCGGTGCCGGCGGGGCAGGAGGTGGGACCGGTGCAGTTGCCGATCTTCTTGAAGTACTTGTCGAAGAAGGCGTAGCGCAGGTAGTCGCCCATCTTCGCGGCCTTGGCCAGTGTCGCGGAGATCTCGGACTTCCTGCCCTGCTCCCCGGCCCACGTCTCGGCCCAGTAGGCGGCCTGGATGGCGCGGGCGTCGGCGTCGGGGGCGTTGGTGAACTTCCACTGCTCGGCGTAGTTGTCGTCGTCCATGAACAGGTCGAGGTACCCGTTCTCACCGCCGAAGGTGAAGTCGTCGCAGGTGGGCTGCGGGATGGTCTCCCACACCGACTCCTGCGAGCCGCGCTGGAAGGTGTTGATGTACGACGGCGCGTCCGAATCCGGTCCGCCCTGGCAGACGCTGCCGGGCTCGTTGCCGTAGCCGTAGACGTTGTCCACGTCCTGCAGCCAGTGCATGCCGTAGATCTCTTCGGTGCCGTAGGCGCCGCGCAGCTCGGCCGCGATCGGGTCCCTGCCGACGGGGACGTCGCCGTTGATGGCCGACGGGTAATCCTCCGGGGTCGGGTGCTCGGCCGCGTAGGTGGCGGGCCTGGAGGGGTCGTAGAAGCTGTTGGTCGGCTGGTCCTCCTTCGTGGGGATCATGTAGTCCTCCATGATCCGCCACGACTCGTTGAACGGGTCCCAGTCCTCGGTGACCTTGCCGTACATGGCCTGCAGCCAGATGAGGTAGCTGTACGCCTCGGAGGTCGTCTCGTGACCGTGGTCGGGGGCCTCGACCATCAGCGTCTCGACGGAGTGGTAGGGGATGCCCTCCGGCGAGAAGTACCCGTTGGCCGGGTCGAAGATCTTGTTGTAGAGCTCCAGGAATCGGTCCTCGTACTCGCCTCCGTCACCGGAGCCGGACAGCTGGGTGACCGTCACCTCGGCCTCTTCGTGGCCGGGCGCGCTGACGGTGAAGGCCGCCGATCCGGTGCCGGTCTCGTCGGCCGCGACGGTGACCTCCTGGGGGGTGTCCCAGTTGGAGGTCGTGAAGGTGAGCGAGGCGCCGTCGGCCACGGACAGACCCGTGTTCCCGCTGGTGCGCTCCACCGTGGCCGTCACGTTCACGGACGGCCGCTTGGAGAGCTTGACGGCGAACCGGGCGGTCTCCCCCTGGCGCACGCCGAGCTGGGCCGGGGTGACGACCACCGCGGGGCCCGCGGTGACCTGGACGCCGACGGGGGTGGACTCGCTCGACATGCCGTTGGAGTCGTGGGCGACGGCGTAGAGCGAGTAGTTGCCGGCCGGGACGTCCTCCCAGTCGAAGGAGTAGGGCGCCGTGGTGTCGGTGCCCAGCAGTTCGGCGTCGCTGTAGAACTCGACCTTCTCGATGGTGGCCCCGGACTCGGTGGCCCTCGCGGTGGCCGTCAGCGGGACGGTGGCGCCCGCGGAGAAGACCGCGCCCGCGCCGGGGCTGGTCAGGGTGGCGGTGGGGGCGGAGAGGTTGCCGCCGCAGCGGGTGCCGTTGACGGAGAAGGAAGTGGGGTCGGTGTTGGTGCCGCTGTAGCTGAAGTTGGCACCGGTGCTGACCGCGGCGCCGCCCGCGATGCGCGCGTTGAACGACGCGTTCCTGACGGTGACGTTCTGGCCCGACTGCGACCACTGGCCGTTCCAGCCCTGCTGGAGCCGCTGGTTGCCGCTGTAGCCGTAGGTCAGGGTCCAGCCGTCGATGGCCTCGGAACCCCGGTTGGTGATGATGATGTCGGCGGTGAAGCCCGACCCCCATTCGTTCTTGCCGTAGTCCACGCTGCACTGGAGGGCCGCGGCCTGGGCCGTCCCGCTCAGGGCCGAGGTCAGACCCAGCGGGAGGGAGATCGCTACGGCCGCTGCCACCAGCAGCTTCCTGGTTCTGCCTCTGGGATGCCTGGGCGGTACGCCCGTGACTGGTAACGCGCTCATGCGGGGGCTCTCTCCTCGCGGCTCGTGTGGGGAAGAACTGTGCCAGGGACTGTGCCTGGACCGTGTCCGACAGGGACGTGCGGAGGGACTGAAACCAGTGGGAGCGCTCCCAAGGTTCAAGGTGGACATGACACCTGTCAAGGCTCCGGACAAGAAGACCCTGCCGGAGAAATTCGATCCGTCAATTACTGAACGCACTCTGGCCATAACCAGAAGTTGTCGCTACCTTCTCCTTCAACCAGTGGGAGCGCTTCCACAGTCGTGCGCCAGGGACGGCGCGTTCGACCGACCAGGAGCCGCTCCATGTACCCCCCACCACGCCCCCGGGCGCTGACCAGTACCGCGGCGCTCCGCGCCGCCCCTCACAGCGGGACCGGCCGACCGGTCCTGCCCGGCCGACCCCTCTCCTCCTCAGGCACCGATACCGGGGCACGCTCCGGGAGGCAGTGCCCGGAGACGGGCGCGGAACGAGGTCTCGCTCCGCGCCACGACAGCGGTCGTTCCCCACCGCGGCGGAAAGACCCCTCCGTCCGGGACTCGCACCCGTGACACGACCGCACCCCCCAACGCGGAGCTGGGCTCCGCCGTCATCCGGAGAACACCGGAAGGAAGAGGAAGAGATCGCATGACAGGCACCAGAGAACCGACGCGCGGGCGCCGGACGGCGCTGCTCGCCGCCGGTGCGCTGATAACCGGCGCGCTCGGCGCGGGCGGCATGATGCAGGGCACCGCCATGGCGGCACCCGTCTGCACGGTGGACTACGAGGTCACCAACGAGTGGAACAACGGCTTCACCGCCTCGGTCACCGTGACCAACGAAGCCGCCTCCCCCGTGAACAACTGGAAGGTGGAGTGGGACTACTCGGGCGGCCAGAGTGCCGGCTCGGGCTGGAACGCCACCGTGTCCCAGAGCGGTGCGCACGTGACCGCCACCGCCCCCTCGTGGAACTCCACCCTGCTCTCGGGTGGTTCCGCGAACTTCGGCTTCAACGGGACCCACTCCGGCTCGAACCCCGCTCCCACCGAGTTCAAGCTGAACGGCACCACCTGCAACGTGGATGGCGGCGACCCCGATGACCCGGGTGACCCGGGTGACCCTCCTGGTGACCGCGTGGACAACCCGTACGCGGGCGCCCAGCTCTACGTGAACCCGGACTGGTCCGAGCAGGCTGCCGAGAGCGGCGGCGGGGCGATCGCCGACCAGCCGACCGCCGTGTGGCTGGACCGCATCTCCGCCATCGAGTCGGGCTCCGCCGGCGAGAACACCATGGGCCTGCGCGACCACCTCGACGCGGCTCTGGAGCAGGGCGCCGACGCGCTCCAGATGGTCACCTACAACCTGCCCGGCCGCGACTGCGCCGCGCTCGCCTCCCAGGGCGAACTCGGCCCGGACGAGATCGACCGGTACAAGAACGAGTTCATCGACCCGATCGCGGAGATCGTCGGCGACCCGAAGTACGCCGACCTGCGGATCATCAACGTCGTCGAGATCGACTCGCTGCCGAACCTCATCACCAACGTCAGCGGCCGGCCCACCGCGACCGAGAACTGCGACGAGATGCTGGCCAACGGCAACTACGTCGAGGGCGTCGGCTACGCCCTGGCCACGCTCGGCCAGTTCGACAACGTCTACAACTACATCGACATCGGCCACCACGGCTGGCTCGGCTGGGACAGCAACTTCACCCCGGCCGCCGAACTGCTCCACGAGGCCGCCAACGCCGCGGGCGCCACGGTCGACGACGTCGCCGGCTTCGCCGCCAATGTCGCCAACTACGGCGCGCTCAAGGAGCCGCACTTCACCATCAACGACTCGGTGAACGGCACCTCGGTCCGCCAGTCCAAGTGGGTCGACTGGAACTTCTACGTGGACGAGCAGTCCTACGCCCAGGCGTTCCGCGAGGAGGCCGTCCGGGTTGGCTTCAACTCCGACGTCGGCGTGATCATCGACACCTCCCGCAACGGCTGGGGCGGCCCGAACCGACCCGGCGCCCCCGCCGCCAAGACCAGCCTGGACGCGTTCGTCGACGGCAGCCGCATCGACCGCCGCATCCACACCGGCAACTGGTGCAACCAGGCCGGCGCCGGCCTCGGCGAGCGGCCGACGGCGGCCCCCGCCTCCGGTATCGACGCCTACGCGTGGATCAAGCCCCCGGGTGAGTCCGACGGTGCCAGCGAGGACATCCCGAACGAGGAGGGCAAGAAGGCCGACGAGATGTGCAACCCCTCCTACGAGGGCAACCCGCGCAACAACAACCACATGTCGGGTGCCCTGCCCGACGCGCCGCTCTCGGGCCACTGGTTCCAGGCCCAGTTCGAGGAGCTGCTGCGCAACGCCTACCCGCCGATCGACTGATCACCGGCTGATCACTCAGCAGCGGCAGGACGGCTCACAAGGGGGCCGGCCGGTACGCCGGCCGGCCCCTCCGCCGTGGCCGCGGTGCCGTAGCCTCCCGCGGGACCGGCCGGGGACCGTCAGGGAGGGTCAGGAGGAGGCGCGGCGGACCAGCTCCGTCGGCAGCACCCGGCTGGAGCGGTCGTTCCGGCCCGCCTTGCGGTCCTCGATCTGCTCCAGCAGCACCCGCGCCATCGACCGGCCCATCTCCTCCAGCGGCTGCCGCACACTGGTCAGCGGCGGGTCCATGTGGCGGGCGACGGCCGAGTCGTCGAAGCCGACCAGCGCCACGTCCTCGGGCACCCGGCGGCCGGAGTCGCGCAGCACGGCGCGGGCGCCCGCGGCCATCACGTCGGAGGCGCAGAAGACCGCGTCCAGGTCGGGCCGCCGCGACAGCAGCTCCCGCACGGCGCGGCGGCCGCCCTCCTCGGTGAAGTCGCCGACGGCCACCAGACGCTCGTCCTCGTCCAGTTCCGCGGCGCGCATCGCGTCGCGGTATCCCTGGAGACGGCACTGGGCGACGTACATGTCCAGGGGGCCGGTGACGGTGGCCACCGCGCGCCGACCGTGGCCGATCAGGTGCTCCACGGCGGCCCGGGCGCCGCCGGTGTTGTCGCAGTCCACGTACGGCACCGGGTCGTCGCCGCTGCGGCGGCCGCTGAGGACGGCGGGCATCTCGATGCGTTCCAGCAGGTCGGGCAGGGGATCGTCGGCGTGCACGGACACCAGCAGCACACCGTCCACCCGGTGTGCTGTGACGTACTGGGCGAAGCGGTCGCGTTCCCTGGGGTTGCGGATCAGGGTCAGCAGCAGCTGCATGTCGGTTTCGGCGAGTTCGGCACTGACGCCGCGGATGATGCCGGAGAAGTAGGGCTCGGCGAACAACCTGGTCTCGGCCTCGGGGATGACCAGCGCGATCGCGTCGGTACTGCCCGCGGCCAGTGCCCGGGCGGCCCTGTTGGGCACGTAGCCCAGTTCGGCGATCGCCTGCCGGACGGCGGTGCGCGTCTGGTCGCTGACGTTGGCGGCGTCGTTGATCACCCGGGAGACGGTGCCGCGGCCCACCCCCGCGTAGGCGGCGACCTGCTCCAGAGTGGGCCGTTGGCCCCGCCTTCCGCTCACTGTCATGACCGCCTCCCCGGCGTGTACGGGCTCGACCGCAGGGGCCGACCGACCCTTGCATCAGTATCGATCAGCCACTGAAGCTAACAGCCGGATAACTGCGCCGGGTCAGAGTGTTCATTTCCTTGACACCTGCGCCAGGGAACCGCGACTCTTCAACCCATCACGTCTGGGAGCGCTCCCAAAAGACTTGACCCATACAGAACCCGTACGTTCCCACCCGAGCCGCAACACTGTCCGTCATTGCGGTCCCCCACACCCTTCGACGGCCGGGGTGAAACGTCAGGGCGCTAGGAGGACGCAGTGCGCAAGACCCGCACCACCCGCCGGGCCGTGGCCGTCATGGCCGCCGCGGCCATCGGCACGAGCCTGCTCGCCGGCTGCGCGAGCGACGAGGACTCGGGCAGCAACGCCGGGGGAACCGACAGCGAGGGCAAGACCGTCATCACCGTCGGCCTCTTCGGGACGTTCGGCTTCAAGGAGGCCGGACTGTACGAGGAGTACGAGAAGCTCAACCCGAAGGTCAAGATCGAGCAGACCGTCGTCGAGCGGAACGAGAACTACTACCCGCAGTTGCTCACCCGCCTCGCCAGCAACAGCGGTCTCGCCGACATCCAGGGCGTCGAGGTGGCGAACATCGCCGAGGTCGTCCAGACCCAGGCGGACAAGTTCGTCGACCTGTCCGAGGCCGGCGGGGTCTCCAGGGACGACTACTTCGACTGGAAGTGGAACCAGGCCACCACCGAGGACGGCAAGACCATCGGCCTGGGCACCGACATCGGCCCGATGGCCGTCTGCTACCGCAAGGACCACTTCGAGTCCGCCGGCCTGCCCACCGACCGCGACGAGGTCGGGAAGCTGTGGGAGGGCGACTGGCAGAAGTACCTCGACACCGGCAAGAAGTTCATGGACGGCGCCCCCGAGGGCGTCAAGTGGGTCGACTCCGCCAGCGGCCTGTACAACGCGGCCATCTCCTCCAGCGCCACCCGTTACTACGACGAGCGGGGCGAGGTCGTCTACAAGACCAACCCCGACGTCAAGGAGGCCTGGGACGTCGCCGCGGAGGCCGCCTCCGAGGACATGACCGACAAGCACGAGCTGTTCACGGACTCGTGGAACAAGGCCATGAACAACGGCACCTTCGCCACGCTCTCCTGCCCCGCCTGGATGCTCGGCTACATCCAGGACAAGGGCGGCGACAAGGCCGAGGGCAAGTGGGACGTCGCTCCCGCCCCCAAGGCCGGCAACTGGGGCGGCTCCTTCCTCGGTGTGCCCGAGAGCGGCGAGAACAAGGAGGAGGCGGTCAAGCTCGCCGCCTGGCTGACCGCTCCCACCCAGCAGGCCAAGCTCTTCGCCGAGCGCGGCAGCTTCCCCAGCGCCCCGAAGTCGTACGAGACTCCCGAGGTCGCCGAGGCCACGCACGAGTACTTCTCGAACGCGCCCATCGGTGAGATCTTCTCCAAGGCGGCCGAGGGCATCCCGACCCAGGTGATCGGCCCGAAGGACCAGGTCATCCAGGAGAATCTCACCCGCAGCGGCCTCCTGCAGATGGAGCGCAGCGGTCTGTCCTCCGACAAGGCATGGGAAGAGGCCGCCAAGGCAGTCGACAACGCCCTGGACGAGTGATCGACAAGTGACCACTACCGGTTCGCCGGTGTCCGCGCCCCCCGTCAAGCAGGGGGGCGCGGCCCCGCGCCACAAACATGTCCCCTCCTCCCACGAGGACCGGCGGCGGGAACGCCGCAGCCGCTGGTACCAGCGGGACGTGAAGTGGAGTCCGTACGGCTTCGTCGCCCCGTTCTTCCTCTTCTTCGGCGCCTTCAGTCTCTTCCCGCTGCTCTACACGGGCTGGGCTTCGCTGCACAAGGTGTCGCTGACGGCCCCCACCGACATGGAGTGGGCCGGGCTGCACAACTTCACCCGGCTGCTGGAGGACGATTTCTTCTGGAACGCCCTGCGCAACACCTTCAGCATCGGGATCATCTCCACCGTGCCCCAGCTGCTGATCGCGCTCGGGCTGGCCCACCTGCTGAACTACAAGCTGCGCGGCGCCACGTTCTACCGCGTGGCCATGCTGGCCCCCTACGCCACCTCGGTGGCCGCGGCGACCCTCGTCTTCGTGGTGCTCTTCGGCCGTGACTACGGCATGATCAACTGGTTCCTGGGGCTCGTCGGGCTCGACCCCGTGAACTGGCAGGAGGGCATGACCTCCCACTTCGCGATCTCCGCGATCGTGATCTGGCGCTGGACGGGCTACAACACCCTCATCTACCTCGCCGCCATGCAGGCGGTGCCCAAGGACCTGTACGAGTCGGCGGCGCTGGACGGCGCCTCGCGCTGGCAGCAGTTCGTCCACGTCACCATCCCCGCGCTGCGGCCGACGATCCTGTTCACGATCGTCGTCTCGACGATCGGCGCGACACAGCTGTTCGGCGAGCCCCTGCTGTTCAACCCCGGCGGCGGCGCGAACGGCGGTCCGGCCCACCAGTACCAGACCCTGGGCCTCTACCTGTACGAGCAGGGCTGGGTCAACCTGCACCTGGGCCGGGCCTCGGCCATCGCCTGGATGATGTTCCTGATCCTGGTGCTGATCGCGCTGGTCAACTGGCTGGTCTCGCGCGGCATGCAGAAGCGGGAGCTGGGCCGCAAGACCGCGAGGAGTCGCTCATGAGCGTGCTGGAGTCCGACCGCGCGACGTCCCCGCGGACGGCGCCCGAGCCCGGCGGCGCGGGCCACCGCACCGGTCGCGGGCGGGGACGGGCCGGCAGCGCCGGCGGCACGCTGCACGGCGGCAAGCTGACGTACGCGGTGCTGTTCCTCGTCACCGCGATCGCGCTCTTCCCGCTGTTCTGGACGGCCGTCGCCGCCTCCCGCAACAACACCCGGCTCGCGGAGATGCCTCCGCCCTTCTGGTTCGGCGGCAACCTCTTCAAGAACCTGGAGATCGCCTGGAACGACGCCAACATGGGCCTGGCGCTGCTCAACACCACCATCGTCGCCGGGTCCATCGCGGCCGGCACCGTGCTGTTCGGGACGATCGCCGGGTTCGCGTTCGCCAAGCTGCGGTTCCGCTTCCGGAACCTGCTGCTGATGCTGACGATCGGCACCATGATGGTGCCGCCGCAGCTCAGTGTGGTACCGCTGTTCATGGCGATCGCGGAGCTGGAGTGGACCAACCAGCTCCAGGCCGTCATCCTGCCGACCTTCGTCAGCGCCTTCGGCGTGTTCTTCATGCGGCAGTACCTGCTGGAGGCGCTGCCGACCGAGCTGATCGAGGCCGCACGGGTGGACGGCGCGAGCAGTCCGCGCGTCGTGTGGCACGTGGTCTTCCCCGCGGCCCGGCCCGCGATGGCCGTGCTCGGCATGCTGACCTTCGTGATGGCCTGGAACGACTTCTTCTGGCCGATCATCGCGCTGACCCAGCAGAACCCGACCGTCCAGGTCGCCCTGACCGGTCTGGGCCGGGGTTACATCCCCGACCAGTCGGTGATCATGGCCGGCGCGCTGCTGGGTACCCTGCCGCTGTTGCTGATCCTGACCGTCTTCGGCAAACAGATCGTCGGCGGCATCATGCAGGGGGCGGTCAAGGGCTGACCTCCGGCCCGCCCCCCGCCACCCGGCCCCCACTCCATCCCTTTCCGTGCAATCTTTGATGGGAGCGCTCCCATATGAGTCAGTCCTCCTTCCCCGCCGACTTCCTGTTCGGCTCGGCCACCTCCGCCTACCAGATCGAGGGAGCCGCCGCCGAGGACGGCCGCACCCCCTCCATCTGGGACACCTTCTGCCGCACCCCCGGCAAGGTGCTCGGGGGCGACACCGGCGACGTCGCCGTGGACCACTACCACCGCTGGCGCGACGACGTACAGCTCATGGCGGACCTCAACCTCAACGCCTACCGGTTCTCCATCTCCTGGTCCCGTGTCCAGCCCACCGGCCGCGGTCCCGCCGTCCAGCGCGGCCTGGACTTCTACCGCTCGCTGGTCGACGAGCTGCTGGCCAGGGGCATCACCCCCTGGATCACGCTGTACCACTGGGACCTGCCGCAGGAGCTGGAGGACACCGGCGGCTGGCCGGAGCGCGCCACCGCCGAGCGGTTCGCCGAGTACGCCTCCCTGGTCGCCGACGCGCTCGGCGACCGCGTGGAGCGCTGGACCACCCTCAACGAGCCCTGGTGCTCGGCCTACCTCGGCTACGGCTCGGGCGTCCACGCCCCCGGCCGCACCGACCACGCCGACGTGCTGCGCGCCGCCCACCACCTCAACCTCGCCCACGGGCTGGGCACCCAGGCCCTGCGCGCCGCCCTCCCCAGCCGCGCGCAGATCGGCGTCAGCATCAACCCGGCCGCCGTCCGGGCCCTCACCGACGACCCCGGCGACCTGGACGCCAGGCGGCGCATCGACGCCCTGGCCAACCGGATCTTCGACGGTCCGATGCTGCGCGGGGTGTACGACGAGGACCTGGTCCAGGACACCTCGCGCCTGACGGACTGGAGCTTCGTCAAGGACGGCGACCTGGCCGACATCCACCAGCCGCTGGACGCGCTGGGCATCAACTACTACACGCCCACCCTGGTCTCGGCCTCCGCCGACCGGAAGCTGCCGCGCCGGGACGGGCACGGCGGCGGCGAGCAGTCGCCCTGGCCGGCCGCTGAGGACATCGCCTTCCACCAGACCCCGGGTGAGACCACCGACATGGGCTGGACGATCGACCCCACCGGTCTGCACGACCTGCTCATGCACTACCACCGCGAGACCGGCGGCATCCCGCTCTACATCACCGAGAACGGCATGGCCTGCGACGACAAGCCGTCCCCCGAGGGCACCGTCCACGACCCCGACCGCATCGCCTACCTCCGCGGCCACCTGGACACCGTCCGGCGGGCGATCACCGACGGAGCCGACGTGCGCGGCTACTTCCTGTGGTCCCTGCTGGACAACTTCGAGTGGGCGTACGGCTACAGCAAGCGGTTCGGCACGGTGTACGTGGACTTCGACTCCCTGGCGCGCATCCCCAAGTCCAGCGCCCGGTGGTACGCCGAGGTGGCCCGGACCGGCGAGCTGCCCGCGTCCGGGGCGCTGGACACCGTGGGGGACCCGGTGGCCGACTGAGGCACCCGGCGGCCGGGCGGTCCGACCGGAGGGCCTGACCGGGCGAACGGCCCGCACCGGCCGGAATGGGCGGGGCGCAGCGGGCGGGGGGGTGGAGTCCGCTGCGCCC
>NZ_JAJFAU010000031.1 GCF_022614595.1 Streptomyces sp. CNQ085 | reverse complement strand
CCCCGGAGCCGTCGAACTGCTGGCGGCGGTGGTCCGGGCCCGGCGCCCGGCGGAGGCGGCCGAGACCGTGGCGGCCGACCCGGCCGCCCTGACGCCCCTGCTGCTGGCGGCCGCGGCGAGGGTCTCCGACCGCCGCCGCCGGGACATCGAAGGGGTGCTTGCCAGTGGAGGCCCCGCCGCCGGCCGGTGACCGGCCCGCCCGCGCGCCCGTGTCCGGGAGACCCGGCGCGGTCGCGCCGCTCGCCTCAGCCCGCCGCCACCTCCTCCAGCAGCGCCGGCAGCGACCGTCCGATCGGCTCGCGCACCACCCGGTCGGCCAGCGGGTCGTACGGCGTGGGCTCGCCGTTGACGATCACCAGCCGCGCAGCGTGCTCGGCGGCGATCCCGGCCGGCGAGGCGCCGGGCTCTCCAGCCGCATCCGCCAGGAGCGGCGGCGGATCTCCGGATCGTTCATGTAGTGGTCATAGGTGACGAGCTTCTCGGCCTCGGGGTCCTTGCGCCACACTCCGTCCGGGCCGCGGTAGTCGGGGATCCCGGAGTCGGTGGAGACTCCCGCGCCGCTGAGGAGGGCCACCAGCGGCCTTGGGCCCGCCCCGCGTGCTCATGGGTCCGAGCCTACGCGGCCGGATGCCCGGACCTCGACCGTGTTTCCGCCGGGCCGCGGTGACACACTGCGCCAGGACACGCCGTACCCGCCGGCCGTGCCGCCCCTTGCCGACCGTCCCGGGAGCCGAGCCGATGACCTTCACCACCCGCCCGACCCTGCGGGGCACCTTCGGGATGGTCTCCAGCACCCACTGGCTGGCCTCCGCCTCCGCCATGGCCGTCCTGGAGGACGGCGGCAACGCCTTCGACGCGGCCGTCGCGGCGGGCTTCGTCCTTCAGGTCGTCGAGCCGCACCTCAACGGCCCCGCCGGGGAGGTGCCGATCATTCTGGCGCCCGCCGGCCGCCCGGTGCGGGTGCTGTGCGGGCAGGGGCCCGCGCCGCGCGGCGCGACGGTGGAGCACTACACCTCGCTCGGCCTGGAGCTGGTGCCCGGCACCGGCCCGCTGGCCGCCGCCGTCCCCGGCGCGTTCGACGCCTGGATGACGCTGCTGCGCGACCACGGCACCCGCGATCTCGCCGACGTGCTGAAGTACGCCGTCGGCTACGCCGAGCACGGCCACCCGGCCGTACCGGGGGTCGGCGCGACGGTGGAGCGGGTGCGCGAGCTGTTCGAGACGGAGTGGACGACCTCCGCCGAGCTGTATCTGCCCGGCGGACGCTCCCCGGCGCCCGGCGCCCTGCTGCGCAACCCCGCCCTCGCCGCCACCTGGCGGCGGCTGCTGGCCGAGGCGCAGACGGCCGGGAGGGGGCGCGAGAGGCGCATCGAGGCCGCCCGGCGGGTGTGGCGCGAGGGTTTCGTGGCCGAGGCGCTCGCCGACTTCGCCGCCCGTCCCGCCATGGACACCTCCGGCGAGCGCCACGCGGGCACCCTCACCGGCGACGACATGGCCTCCTGGTCAGCCGCCTACGAGGAGCCCGTCACCCACGACTGGAACGGCTGGACGGTCTGCAAGGCCGGGCCCTGGTCGCAGGGCCCGGTGATGCTCCAGCAGCTCGCCCTCCTGGCGGACCTGCCCGGAAACGGACCGGAGTACGGCACGGGGGAGTACCTCCACACCGTGATCGAGGCGAGCAAGCTGGCCTTCGCCGACCGCGAGGCCTGGTACGGCGACGCGCGGGGGCCCGGCACCGTACCGCTGGAGGATCTGCTCTCGGGCGCCTACACCGCCCGGCGCCGTGCTCTCATCGGCGAGAGCGCCTCCCACGAGCTGCGCCCCGGAAGCCCCGGCGGACGCGCACCCCGGCTCGGCACACACGCGGCCGTGACCGCCGCACGGGCGGAGGGCGGCGCGGTCGGCGCCGGCGAGCCCACCGTGGCCCGCGACGGCGCGACCCCCGGCGACACCTGCCATCTGGACGTCGTGGACCGCTGGGGCAACATGGTCAGCGCCACGCCCAGCGGCGGCTGGCTCCAGTCCAACCCCACCGTCCCCGCTCTCGGCTTCCCTCTCGGCACCCGGCTCCAGATGGCCTGGCTGGAGCCCGGACTGCCGAACACCCTCACCCCCGGCCGCCGTCCGCGTACCACCCTCACCCCCTCGCTCGCACTGCGCGACGGGGAACCGGTCCTGGCCTTCGGCACACCCGGCGGGGATCAGCAGGACCAGTGGCAGACCCACTTCCTGCTGGCCGTCGCCCTGCGCGAGCCGGTGCGCGGCGGATACGACCTCCAGGGCGCCATCGACGCCCCGAACTGGCACCACGAGGGCTTCCCCGGCTCGTTCTGGCCCCGCGCCATGCGCCCGGGCGCCGTCACGGTCGAGTCCCGCGCCGGGGAGGCGGCCGTACGCGAGCTGCGGCGGCGCGGGCATCTGGTGACCGTCGGCGGCCCCTGGACGGAGGGGCGGCTGTGTGCGGTCGCCCGCGACCCGGAGACGGGTGTTCTGTCGGCGGCGGCCAACCCGCGCGGCATGCAGGGCTACGCGGTGGGCCGCTGACACCGCGGACCGGACGGGCGGGGCAGGCTGTGGCTGTGGGGGGGGGAGCCGTCCGTTCACCCCGCGGCCACCCGCCGTCCGGCTGGAACCCCCGGCGGCGTGCTTCCATGGACGGATGATCGACGACGAACTGCTGACGGGTGTCGAGGAGGCCGTGCGCAAGGCCGCCGCGGCCGAGATCATGCCGCGCTGGCGGCAGCTTGCCGAGCACGAGGTGGCCGAGAAGAGCGGCCCGCACGACCTGGTGACCATCGCCGACCGGCGTGCCGAGGAGCACCTGACCGGGGCCCTGACCGCACTGCTGCCCGGCTCGGTGGTCGTCGGAGAGGAGGCGGTGCACGACAACCCGGCGGTCTACGGGGCGCTGGGCGGCGAGGCGCCGGTGTGGATCGTGGACCCGGTGGACGGTACACGCCAGTTCGTCCACGGCGATCCCGGCTTCTGCACTCTGGTGGCCCTCGCCCACGGCGATACGCTGCTGGCCTCCTGGACGTACGCGCCCGCCCTCGAGGAGCTGGCCGTCGCCGTGCGCGGCGAGGGCGCACGCCTTGCCGGCGAGGAGATCCGCTCCGGCAGCCCCGCGCCGGGCGGGTCTTTGGAGGTCGCCCACTCGCATCCGGACTTCACCACCGACGCGCAGAAGCGCTCCCTGGAGGGCCTGTACACCGACGGGGTCGGGCCCCGGCCGTGCGGCTCGGCGGGTCTTGAGTACCTGAACGTGGCACGCGGCGCGCTCGACGCGGTGGCCTTCACCTGGGAGAACGCCTGGGACCACGCCGCCGGGCTGCTGCTGGTGGCCGAGGCGGGCGGCGGTCACGCCACGCTCAGCGGGGAACCGTTCCGCCTGGCGGGCGGCAACGCGCTGCCCTTCACCGCCGCCCGGGACGCCATGACGGTGCGTCGTATCCTCTCCCTGCTGGCCTGAGCCGGTCAGACCTCAGTGCCGAGGGGAGAATCCGACATGGCGTCGATGCGGGACGTGGTCGTGGTGGGAGCCGGTCCGAACGGGCTCACCGCCGCGGTGGAGCTGGCCCGGCGTGGCTTCTCCGTCGAACTGTTCGAGACGATGGAGTCGGTCGGGGGAGGGGCGCGCACCGAGGAGCTGACGCTGCCCGGTTTCCGGCACGATCCCTGCTCGGCCGTGCACCCGCTGGCGGTCGGCTCGCCCGCCTTCTCCGCGATGCCGCTCACCGAGCGGTACGGACTCGAATGGCTCCACCCCGAACTGCCCCTGGCGCACCCCCTCCCCGACGGCACGGCCGGGGTGCTGGCACGCTCGCCGGCCGAGACGGCCGCCTCCCTCGGGCCGCGCGACGCGGGGACGTACCGCCGGCTGGTGGCGCCGTTCCTGGGCCGCTGGGCGACCCTGGCCGGGGACTTCCTCAAGGTGCCGTGGGACGGGCTGCCCCGCGACCCGGTGACCCTGGCCCGCTTCGGACTGCTGGGCCTGCAGCCGGTGGACTGGCTGGTGCGCCGCTTCCGCGACGACAGGGCCCACGCACTGATGTTCGGGCTGGCCGCCCACGCCATCGGCCCGACCACCTCGCCCGCCACCGGCGGCATCGCCCTGGTCTTCGCGCTGGCCGCGCACGAGGTCGGCTGGCCGATGCCGCGCGGAGGCTCTCAGTTCCTGTCCGACGCGCTCGCCGCCTACCTGCGCGATCTGGGCGGGCAGATCCACACCGGGTTCGAGGTGCGGCGGCTGGACGAGCTGCCGCCCGCCCGCGCCTACGTCTTCGACACCTCGCCCACCGCGCTGGCCCGGATCGCCGGGCTGGGCGACGCCTACCGGCACTTCCGCTACGGCGCCGGAGTCTTCAAGATCGACTATGCCCTGGACGGCCCGGTCCCGTGGACCTCCGAGGCCGCCCGCCGCGCCGGGACCGTCCACATCGGCTCCTCCGGCGGCGAGATCGCCGCCGCGCTGCGCGCCGCCTCCACCGAGGGCGTCCAGCCCGACCCGCCGTTCCTGATCACGGCCCAGCCCACCGTGGTCGACCCGGGCCGGGCACCGGAGGGCAAGCACGTCTTCTGGGCGTACGGCCATGTGCCGAGCGGCTGGAGCGGGGACGCCACCGAGGCGATCGAGCGGCAGATCGAGCGCTTCGCGCCCGGCTTCCGCGACCGGGTGCTGGCCCGCGCCACCGCGGGCCCGCCGGAGCTGGCGACCCGCAACGCCAACTACGTCGGCGGCGACATCGCCTGCGGCGCCTTCACCGGACTCCAGACGCTGCTGAGGCCCGGGCTCGCCCGTGTCCCGTACGCCACCGCCCATCCGGCCGTCTACCTGTGCTCCTCGGCCACCTGGCCGGGCCCGGGCGTCCACGGCATGTCCGGCCACAACGCGGCCAAGGCGGTCTGGCGCCGCCTGCGGTCGCGCGCCTAGGGCGCGTCCCGGAGGCTCGAACCACGCAAGGCGCTCCCGGGCTCCCGGCTCCGGCGGGTTCCCGCGATGGACTCCCCGCCCGGCCGGACGCGGCACCAGAGTGCCGCCATGGCGAGGACGGAGATCTCGCTCGACGCCGAACTGGCTCGGCACCGAACTGGTCGTCGAGTTCACGGTGCTGAGCGGGATCGGCAACCCCCGCGACGCGATCGATACGGTCGTGCGCGACTACGTCGCACGCGGCCACGGCACGGAGACGCGCACGGGCGAGGAGGCGGAGGCCCGGCTGCGGGAGATCGACACGACGCCCAGGACCCAGGAGGACTGAGCCCGGTGCCGTGACCGGCCAGGTCACGCCCGTGAAGAAGCCGCGCCCCCGGCCGTACCGGCCGGGGGCGCGTACGCCAGGCCTCTTCCGGCGGGGCGGGACCCCGCCGGAAGAGGCACACGGAGGCGTCAGGATTCCTGCGAGTCCTCCCCGTCCCGTGCGGAGGCCTTGCCGCCCCCCGCCGCCCGCCGCAGCCGCGGATGGCGACGGGCGCTCTGCTCCTCGCTGACGGCCTCGCCGACCATCGCCCGGATGGCCTCGCGCGCCCCGTGCAGCGGATGGTGGCGGGGCGGCCCGGCGCCCGGGTCCTCGCGCAGCTCCTTCACCAGCGACCAGCACAGCGCCAGCATCACCACGACGAAGGGCAGCGCCACCAGGATCGTCCCCGTCTTCAGCCCCTCCAGACCGCCCGCGAGCAGCAGGACGGCGGCCACCGCCGCCATCAGCACACCCCAGACGACGACCAGCCACTCGCGCGGGTGCAGCGCGCCGCCGGAGGTCAGCGAACCCATCACCAGGGAGGCGGAGTCGGCGCTGGTGACGAAGTAGGTCATCACCAGGATCATCGCGATCACCGAGGTGACCGTGCCCAGCGGCAGGGCCTCCAGCAGGCCGAACAGCGAGGCCTCCACGCCGTCCTCCAGCCGTCCGGCCATGTCCGCCTCGCCGGTGGCGTCCAGCCGCATGGCGCTGCCGCCCATCACGCAGAACCAGACGACCGTGGCGCCGCTGGGCACCAGCAGGACGCCGGTCAGGAACTCACGGATGGTGCGGCCGCGGGAGATGCGGGCGATGAAGGTGCCCACGAACGGCGCCCACGACAGCCACCAGGCCCAGTAGAAGATCGTCCAGGCGCCCAGCCACTCCTTGCTGCCGAACGCGCCGGTCCGGGAGGAGAGCACCACGAGGTCCTGGAGGTAGGCGCCGACCCCCGCCGGGATCGCGTCGAGGATGAACACGGTCGGGCCCAGCAGGAAGACGAAGAGCATCAGCAGGGCCGCGAGTACCACGTTCATGCTGCTGAGCCACTTGATGCCCCGGTGCAGTCCGGAGAACGCCGAGACGACGAACGCGGCCGACAGCACCAGGATGACGAGCAGTTGGAGTTCCCTGCCGTCGTCCCAGCCGACCGTCAGGTTCAGGCCCTTGGCCACCTGCAGGGCGCCCAGACCCAGGCTGGTGGCGGTGCCGAAGACCGTGGCGAAGACGGCCAGCAGGTCGATGATCCGTCCGGGCCAGCCGTTCGCGCGGCGCTCGCCCAGCAGCGGGACGAAGACCGAACTGATGCGGTTGCCGCGGCCCTTGCGGAAAGTGACGTAGGCCAGTGCGAGGCCGGCCACGCCGTAGATCGCCCAGGGGTGCAGCGTCCAGTGGAAGAAGGAGTACTCCAGCGCCACACGCTCGGCGGCGCCACTGCCGCTCTGGACGTCGCCGAAGGGCGGCGGGTCGACGTAGTACGTCAGCGGCTCTCCCACGCCGTAGAACATCAGGCCGATGCCCATGCCGGCGCTGAACATCATCGCGATCCACGCCAGGTTGGAGAACTCCGGCTCGTCGGAGTCCCTGCCGAGCCTGATCCGGCCGAAGCGGCTGACCGCGATCACCGCGCACAGCACCAGGAAGAGATCGGCGGCGAGGGTGAACAGCCAGCCGAAGTTTCCCAGTACCCAGTTCAGCGCGGTGGTGGAGACGGAGGAGAAACCGTCCGTGCCGATGGCCGCCCAGGCCACCACGGCCAGCACGGCCACCACCCCGATGGCGATCACCTTGGTGTCCGGGGGTGGTTCCTTCCGGGCCGTCTCCGGGGCGGGTTCTCGGGGCGGATTGCTCACATCGGTGCTCATATCACCCAACTATGAAATGGTTCTTTCGGTTTGCCGGACGGGCGCGCCGAGCGGTCACGGGCCGTCCGATGGCGCATCGTGGTCCCACTTGCCCGCCGCCGGTAGGGTCCAGACGGCGCGACAGCCTGTTCGAGACACAAGAGAGACCGCGTGGAAACGACACACCCCGAAACAGGCCGCGTGCTGATCGCCGCGGACAAGTTCAAGGGATCGCTCACCGCCGCCCAGGTGGCCGGGCACACCGCGGCCGGGATCCGCCGGGCCCGCCCCGGCACCCAGGCCGAGGCGCTGCCCGTCGCGGACGGCGGGGACGGCACCGTCGACGCGGCGGTCGCCGCCGGATTCGCCCTGCGCCAGGCGGCGGTCACCGGGCCGCTGGGCAAGGCGGTCACCGCCTCCTACGCGCTGCGCGGCGACACCGCCGTGGTGGAGATGGCCCAGGCCTCCGGCCTCCAGAAGATGCCCGAGGGTGTCCTCGCCCCGTTGTCGGCCACCACCTACGGCACCGGCGAGCTGCTGCTCGCGGCGCTGGAGGCGGGGGCGCGCACGATCGTCCTCGGGGCGGGTGGCTCGGCCACCACCGACGGCGGCGCGGGCATGCTCACCGCGCTCGGCGCCCGCCTCCTCGACGCCGGCGGCAGCCCCCTCCAGCCCGGCGGCGGGCCGCTGCGCCATCTGGCCACGGCCGACCTGTCGGGCCTGGACCCGAGGCTGAAGGACGTCGAGCTCATCCTGGCGAGCGACGTGGACAACCCGCTCACCGGGCCTCACGGGGCCGCGGTCGTCTACGGTCCCCAGAAGGGGGCGCGGGGGGAGGACGTGGAGCTTCTGGACACCGCGCTCGCCCGCTACGCCCGTGTGCTGGAGACCGTCCTCGGCCCGCGCGCCGCCCACCTGGCCCAGCGGCCCGGTGCGGGCGCTGCCGGCGGTGTCGGCTACGCGGCCCTGGCCGCGCTCGACGCCTCCTTCCGGCCCGGCGTCGAGGTGCTGCTGGAGGTGCTGGGTTTCGCCGAGGCCCTGGAGCGCGCCGATCTGGTGATCACCGGCGAGGGCTCGCTGGACGCCCAGACGCTGCGCGGCAAGGCCCCCGCCGGGGTGGCCGCCGCCGCCCGCGCCGCGGGCCTGCCCGTGGTCGCGGTGTGCGGGCGCCTGGCCATCGGCGAGGAGGAGCTGCGGGCCGCCGGGATCGAGGCCGCGTACGCGCTGACCGACCTCGAACCGGATCCGGCCGTCTGCATGGCGCAGGCCGGACCGTTGCTGGAGCGGGTGGCCGAGCGGCTGGCGGCCGATCGCCTGTGCCCTTGAGGGTGTGTCGCGAAAGTCCCGTCCGCGGGTGCGCGACGCCGTCCTCACAACACGCCGAAGGCCCGGTCCGCACAGCTTCGGTTCCAGTGGTCGTTGCAACACCCCAGTTCAGGGGATGCCGCGTTGGACTTCAAGATCCGGGAGATCCGGACGGTGATTCCCGAGCGTGCCGATCAGCAGGCCAACCGCAAGAGTCCGGGGCCGCAGCGGTGGGTGGCCCCGGACTCCGGACACCGGGACCTACAAGCGCAGAAACGTCGTGGAACGATCGTTCAGCCTGCTCAAGCGGTGGCGGAGCCTGACCACCCGTTACGGCAAACTCGCGATCGTCTACCGCTCTGCGGCCGTGCTGGCGGCGGTCATCGCCTGGTTACGGAGTTGAGGGAAACGGTCTGGACCTAGTCGCCGGCAGGGCCGGACCAGCCTCGGCGCAGGCGTCGACCCGGTGCCGGCAGACGGCGATGACGAGGTCCGCTCGCGTCGGGAAGTGGCGGTAGATCGTGCCGCCCCGACGCCGGTCCTGGCCGCGATCTCGCGTACCGGAGCTTCCACGCCCGACGTGACGAAGGCCGGGGCGGCCGCATCGAGTAGGGCCTTCTGGTTGCGCCGGACGTGCTTCAACCTGGCCGGGGCCGCCTGCCCTGCGGCATCGTCGCCGTCGTTCACCGCGCCGCTCCCTCCACTCACCGCCTGCAAAAGCGGAACAATGTTCCGTATTGTTCCGGAGCATTGTTCCGTTTTGCTCGTGACGCCAGAGCAAGGGTCCGGCAACCCAGCCATGCAGTGCGATGCATCACGCTTCACCCACAATGAGGAGACACAGTCATGCAGTACCGCACCTTGGGGCGCACCGGTGTGCAGGTCAGCACCCTCGTGCTCGGAGCGATGAACTTCGGAAAGATCGGGCGCACCACCCAAGAGGAGGTCACCGCCATCGTCAACGCCGCCCTGGAGGCGGGGATCAACCTGATCGACACCGCCGACGTGTACAGCGGCGGCGAGTCGGAAGAAATGGTCGGCAAGGCCATCGCGGGCCGCCGCGACGACATCGTGCTGGCCACGAAGGCGACCCTGCCGATGGGCGACGAGCGCAACCGCCGGGGCAGCTCGCGCCGCTGGCTGGTCACCGCACTGGAGGACAGCCTGCGTCGGCTCGGCGTCGACCACGTCGACCTCCACCAAATCCACCGGTGGGACCCGAACACCAGCGACGAAGAGACTCTGTCGGCGTTGACCGACCTGCAGCGCGCGGGAAAGATCCGCTACTTCGGCTCCTCTGCCTTTCCGGCCTACCGCATCGTGCAAGCCCAGTGGGCCGCCCGCGAGCACCACCTGAGCCGTTACGTCGCCGAACAGCCCAGTTACTCGATCCTGCAGCGCGGCATTGAGGCCCATGTACTGCCCGTGACCGAGCGGTACGGGCTCGGTGTGCTGGCATGGAGTCCGCTGGCCTCGGGCTGGTTGTCGGGCGCGATCCGCGAGGGCAGCGAGATCACCACCAGCCGCTCAACGTTCATGCCGCAGCGCTTCGACACCGCCGTCCCCTCCAACCGGGCCAGGCTCGACGCCGTCGAGCAACTGGCCAAGGTCGCCGACGAGGCGGGCCTGACGATGATCCAGCTCGCGCTCGGCTTCGTGACAGCGCACCCCGGCGTGACCAGTGCGCTCGTCGGCCCCCGCACGCTGGACCACCTGCACTCGCAGCTTGCCGCCGCGGACATCACGCTCTCCGCCGACGTACTCGACGTGATCGACGCCATCGTCGCCCCCGGCACAGACCTCGCCGCGCACGAGAAGAACGACACCCCGCCCGCGCTGCTCGACCCGTCCCTGCGGCACCGCTGATCGTCCCAGTGACAGCACATCGGGACTGTGGAACGTTCGGCTCTGTCACCACCGGAAGTCAGACAGGGCCGCTCGTTTGACAGATCCTCCACAGGCTGTGCCCGTGCACAGCCGGGCCCGGGCCCCCTCTGGTCCCCGGCAGCGATTCGCCCACCGGCCGTGCCCTGATGGCCCGTCCCAGGCTGCTGCTGGGCAAGCCCGTGGCCGGCATGACCGCCGACGAGCGCCGCCGCACCGCGTCCCTGATCGCGGGCGTGCGCGAGGGGCTCGGCATCTCGACCGTCCTGGTGGAGCGCGACATGGGCACGGTGATGCGGCTCGCCGAAGCGGTGACCGTACTCGACTTCGGCCGCAGGATCGCCGACGGCACCCGACGAGGTCCAGCGCGCCCCCGGGTTCTGGGCGGCCCTGGAATCCGCTGGTGTATCCCGGCGCGGGCCGGGAAGACGCAGACCAGGAGGAGAAGGCGGGAAACACTCGGGCGCCGGACGGGTTCCACGGAACCCGTCCGGCGCCCGAGTGCGAGGCGGCCGTCCCCGCCGTGACCAGTGCCGCGTCGGTCAGGGTTTGCCCGGTGGCGAGGTTCCCCCGGCCTCCGGCCGGAAGCCGCGTGCAGTCGTCCTGCTCAGGCTTTCGGCCGACGCGGCACTAGGACTGAGCCGCCGCCCGTGCCTCACGGCGGTTGCCGCGGAAGGTGTTGACCCGGCGCGCGGTGGCGAACAGCGGGATCACCGCGCCCAGCACCAGCTGCAGCGCGCAGCCGGTCTGCAGCAGCAGCTCACCGCCCGGGGCGTCGAAGGCCCAGGCCGTCAGCAGGCCCATGCTCAGCACGATCCAGCCGAGCATCGCCACGGCCAGCAGCCCGCGCGGCTTGGGGTACTCCACCCGGCTCACCATCAGCCAGGCCACCCCGACGATGGCCAGCAGCGTCGGGACGAACGGCAGTTCCAGCAGCACGATCGAGACGACCGTCAGCGCCCCGAAGGGACTGGGCATGCCCTGGAACACCCCGTTGGGCAGGGTGACACAGGAGAACCTGGCGAGTCGCAGCACCACCGCCAGCAGCACCACGATGCCGGCGAGCGCCGAGACGCCCTGGTGCGCGTCGTTGGCCACCATCCCCCAGACCAGCACGAAGTAAGCGGGCGCCAGGCCGAAGCTGATCAGATCGGAGAGGTTGTCCAGCTCCGCGCCCATCGCCGAACTGCGCAGCTTGCGCGCCACGAGCCCGTCGAAGAGGTCGAAGACCGAGGCCAGCAGCATCAGCATCACGGCGGTCGCGGCGCTGTGCCGGGCCATGCCGCCGTCGCCGTTGCCCGTCAGGTGCGGGATCAGGACGCCGGTGGTGGTGAAGTACACCGCCAGGAAGCCGCAGGTGGCGTTGCCCAGGGTGAGCGCGTCGGCTATGGACAGCCGCATGGACAGCGGCATGTCGCCCATCTCGTCGCCGTCGTCGTCCGGATCGGCCTCGGGGACCCACTGGGCCTTGGGGTCAATCACAGTCAAGGCGAGTCACCCCCGCGGTCGTGGGCTGGCCAACCTCGACGGCGACCTCGACGCCCTCCGGGAGGTAGAGGTCGACGCGGGAGCCGAAGCGGATCAGGCCGATCCGCTCACCCTGCTCGACCTTGGCACCCTGCTCGATGTAGGGCACGATCCGCCGGGCCACGGCGCCGGCGATCTGGACCATCTCGATGTCGCCCAGCTCGGTGTCGAAATGCCAGACGACGCGCTCGTTGTTCTCGCTCTCCTTGTTGAACGCCGGAACGAACCCGCCGGGCACATGCTCGACGGACGTCACCGTGCCCGCCAGCGGGGCGCGGTTGACGTGGACGTTCAGCGGGCTCATGAAGATCGCGACGCGAGTGCGTCCGTCCTTCCACGGCATGATGCTCTGGACCACGCCGTCGGCCGGGGAGATGACGCGACCCTGGGCGATCTCTCGCTCGGGGTCGCGGAAGAACCACAGCATGCCCGCCGCCAGGGCGGTGGCGGGCACTGCCGCCACCGCTGCGCCTCTCGAGCGCCTGGCGCGGGCCAGACCGAGGGCGGCGGTGGCGACGGTCGGGAGAAGCCACGGCGATGCTCCGCGCGCGAGACGGATACGGCCGCGTTGTGCAGAGGATGGGCTGTGGGGCATGAATGACCTTCGTAGCGGAGGGGGGCCGCGTAAACACGGGGACGGCGGCTTTCCCGGGATGCTATCGGTTACCGGTGGCAACTGGGCAAGCCAGAGCACCTTGTCGGGACCGCGGGCTCCCCGGAAGGCCTCGGCTCGGGGTGTCGCCCCTCTGAAGGGATAACACCCCGAACAAGACATTCTACCCCTGGATCTTGTACTCCTCCAAGAGTCGGCGTCCCACGATCATCTTCTGGATCTCGGCGGTTCCTTCGCCGATCAGGAGCATCGGGGCCTCACGGTACAGCCGTTCGATCTCGTACTCCTTGGAGAAACCGTAACCGCCGTGGATGCGGAACGCGTCCTCCACGACCTCCTTGCAGTACTCCGAGGCGAGGTATTTGGCCATCCCCGCCTCCAGGTCGTTGCGCTGCCCGGAGTCCTTCTTCCGTGCGGCGCCCACCATCAGGGCGTGCGCCGCCTCCACCTTGGTGGCCATTTCGGCCAACTTGAACTGAATTGCCTGGTGCTGGGCGATCGGCTTGCCGAAGGTGTGCCGCTGCTGGGCGTAGGAGACACCCAGCTCGAAGGCGCGCTGGGCGACCCCGCAGCCGCGCGCGGCCACGTTGACCCGGCCGACCTCGACGCCGTCCATCATCTGGTAGAAGCCGCGGCCGCTCGCGCCCCCCAGGACCCGGTTCGCCGGGACGCGCAGGCCGTCCAGGATCAGCTCGGTGGTGTCGACGCCCTTGTAGCCCATCTTGTCGATCTTGCCGGGGATCGTCAGGCCCGGCCTGACCTCGCCGAAACCCGGCTCCTTCTCGACCAGGAAGGTGGTCATCGACCTGTGGGGCGCGGTGCCTTCGGGGTGGCCCTCGTCGGTGCGGCACAGCACCGCCACCAGCGAGGAGGTGCCGCCGTTGGTCAGCCACATCTTCTGGCCGGTCAGGACGTACCCGTCGCCGTCACGCACGCCCTTGGTCGTGATGGCCGACACGTCCGAGCCCAGGCCCGGCTCGGACATCGAGAAGGCGCCGCGGACCTCGCCGGCCGCCATCCTCGGCAGGAAGTACTCCTTCTGCTCGTCCGTGCCGTGCTGTTTGAGCATGTACGCGACAATGAAGTGAGTGTTGATGATGCCGGACACACTCATCCAGCCGCGGGCGATCTCCTCCACGCACAGGGCGTAGGTGAGCAGGGACTCCCCGAGACCGCCGTACTCCTCCGGGATCATCAGGCCGAAGATCCCCAGCTCCTTGAGGCCCTCCACGATCTGGGCCGGATACTCGTCCCGGTGCTCCAGCTCGGTGGCGACCGGGATGATCTCCTTGTCGACGAAGCCGCGGACGGTGGAGACGATCTCCCGCTGGATGTCCGTCAGGCCCTCGGTCCGCGCCAGGCGTCCCATGTCACTCGCCTCCCTTTCCGGAGTCCCGCCCGTCCGTGCGCGGCTCGGGGCGGCCGGGCTGCGCACCTCCGCGCGCCTCGACGTACTCGGCGGTGGGCACCATCACCTTGCGGCGGAAGACGCACACCAGGGTGCCGTCCTGCTTGTAACCCCTGGTCTCGACGTGGACGATGCCGCGGTCGGACTTCGAGCGTGACGGCGTCTTGTCCAGGACGGTGGTCTCGCCGTAGACCGTGTCGCCGTGGAAGGTCGGCGCCACATGCCGCAGCGACTCGATCTCCAGGTTGGCGATCGCCTTGCCGGAGACGTCCGGCACGGACATGCCCAGCAGCAGCGAGTAGATGTAGTTGCCGACCACCACGTTCCTGCCGAAGTCCGTCGTCCTCTCGGCGTAGTTGGCGTCCATGTGGAGCGGGTGGTGGTTCATGGTCAGCAGGCAGAACAGGTGGTCGTCGTACTCCGTGACCGTCTTGCCGGGCCAGTGCCGGTAGACGTCCCCGACCTCGAACTCCTCGTAGGTGCGGCCGAACTGCATGGTGTGAGTCTCCGTGGTGTGGTGGAAGAACGGGATACCGGACCGGGCCGCCCCCTCGCCTCCCCGCCCTTCTCCCAGTCCCGTAGGCGGAGGGGGAGGGCGGCAGGGGACCGGGAGCGGCCCGCGGTGGTGGGGCTCAGGCGGCCGGCGGCTCGAACTTCGAGGTCCGATCCATGCCGGCGGCCCGGCCCTTGCCCGCGATGACCAGCGCCATCTTGCGGCTGGCCTCGTCGATCATCTCGTCGCCGAGCATCGCCGAACCCTTCCTGCCGCCCGCCTCGGAGGTGAAGTACTCGTAGGCGTCCAGGATCAGCTCCGCGTGGTCGTAGTCCTCCTGGGAGGGGGAGAAGGCCTCGTTGGCCGCCTCGACCTGACCGGGGTGCAGCACCCACTTGCCGTCGAAACCGAGGGCCGCGGCGCGCTCGGCGACCGCCCGGAAGCCGTCCACGTTCTTGATCTGCAGGTAGGGGCCGTCGATGGCCTGCAGGTTGTGGGTGCGGGCGGCCATCAGGATCCGCATCAGGATGTAGTGGTAGGCGTCGGCCGGGTAGCCGGGCGGCTGCTCGCCCACGACCAGGGACTTCATGTTGATGGAGGCCATGAAGTCGGCCGGGCCGAAGATGATGGTCTCCAGCCGGGGCGAGGCGGCGGCGATCTCGTCGACGTTCACCAGGCCCTTGGCGTTCTCGATCTGCGCCTCGACGCCGATGCGGCCGACCTCGAAGCCCATCGTGGTCTCGATCTGCGTCAGCAGCATGTCCAGTGCCCGGACCTGGGCGGCGTCCTGAACCTTCGGCAGCATGACGCAGTCCAGGTTGGGGCCCGCGCCCTCGACGACCGTGATCACGTCGCGGTACGTCCAGTGGGTGGTCCAGTCGTTGACCCGCACCACCCGGGTCTTGCCCGTCCAGTCGCCCTCGTTGAGGTACTTCACGATGGTGTGCCGGGCCTCGGGCTTGGCCAGTGGGGCGCAGGCGTCCTCCAGGTCCAGGAAGACCTGGTCGGCGGCCAGGCCCTGGGCCTTCTCCAGGAAGCGGGGGTTGCTTCCCGGGACCGCGAGGCATGAGCGGCGGGGACGCAGCCGGTTCACCGGGGATGCGGGCGTGGTCATGCGGGGACCTCCAGGGGATCGAGCTTGTTCGCGGTGCGGATCTCGTCGACGATACGGCCGATGATCTCCGTGATGCCGAAGTCCTTCGGGGTGAAGACCGCCGCCACCCCGGCGGAACGCAGCGCCTCGGCGTCCGCGTTCGGGATGATGCCGCCGACGACGACGGGGATGGGGTCACCGCCCGGGCCGCCGGGCCCGAGGGGATCGTCCACACCCGCCAGACGCAGCCGGTCCAGCACGTCGGGCACCAGTTCGGTGTGCGAGCCGGAGAGGATCGACAGCCCCACGCAGTGCACGTCCTCGGCGACGGCCGCCGAGACGATCTGTTCGGGGGTGAGCCGGATGCCCTGGTAGACCACCTCGAAGCCCGCGTCGCGGGCCCGTACGGCGATCTGCTCGGCCCCGTTGCTGTGCCCGTCCAGACCGGGCTTGCCCACCAGCAGGCGCAGCCTGCCGCAGCCCAGCTCGGCGGCCGTGGCAGCCGCCTTCCGGCGCACTTCGGCCAGTCGCGAGCCCTCTTCGGCCGGGGTCGCCACCGGCGCGGAGTTCACGCCGGTGGGGGCCCGGTACTCGCCGAAGACGTCGCGCAGGGCCCAGGACCACTCACCGGTGGTCACCCCGGCGCGGGCGCACTCCAGGGTGGCGGGCATCAGGTTGTCCCGGCCGGCCGCGGCCCGCTTCAGCTCGGCGAGCGCCCGGTGGGCGCGGGCCTCGTCCCGCCCGTCGCGCCATTGCCGGAGGGCGGTGACGACACTGCGCTCCACCGCCGGGTCCACGGTCATGATGGCTGTGTCCAGGTCGGCGGTGAGCGGGTTGGGCTCGGTGGACTCGAAGCAGTTGACCCCGACGATCCTCTCCTCGCCGGACTCGATGCGGGCCCGGCGATCGGCGTGCGAGGCCACCAGCCGCGACTTCAGATAGCCGGACTCCACCGCGGCCATCGCGCCGCCCATCTCCTGGATGCGCTCGATCTCGGCGAGGGCGCCCTCGGCCAGCTCGGCGGTCCTGGCCTCGACCACGTGCGAGCCGGCGAACAGGTCGTCGTACTCCAGCAGGTCGCTCTCGTGGGCCAGGACCTGCTGGATGCGCAGCGACCACTGCTGGTCCCAGGGCCTGGGCAGGCCGAGCGCCTCGTTCCAGGCCGGCAGCTGCACGGCGCGGGCGCGGGCGTCCCTGGAGAGGGTGACCGCCAGCATCTCCAGCACGATGCGCTGGACGTTGTTCTCCGGCTGCGCCTCGGTCAGCCCCAGGGAGTTGACCTGGACCCCGTAGCGGAAACGGCGGTGCCTGGGGTCCTCGATCCCGTACCGCTCGCGGGTGATCCTGTCCCAGATGCGGGTGAAGGCCCGCATCTTGCACATCTCCTCGACGAAGCGGACGCCCGCGTTGACGAAGAAGGAGATGCGCCCGACGACGTCGCCCATCCGCTCGGCGGGTACCTGCCCGCAGTCGCGCACCGCGTCCAGCACCGCGATGGCGGTGGACATGGCGTAGGCGATCTCCTGCACGGGGGTGGCCCCGGCCTCCTGCAGGTGGTAGCTGCAGATGTTGATCGGGTTCCACCTGGGCATGTGCGCCACGGTGTAGGCGATCGTGTCGGTGGTCAGGCGCAGGGAGGGGCCCGGCGGGAAGACGTGCGTCCCGCGCGAGAGGTACTCCTTGACGATGTCGTTCTGCGTCGTCCCCGACAGCCCGGAGATGTCCGCACCCTGCTCCTCGGCGACCACCTGGTACAGCGCCAGCAGCCACATGGCGGTGGCGTTGATGGTCATGGAGGTGTTCATCCGCTCCAGGGGGATGTCCTGGAACAGCCGGCGCATGTCGCCGAGGTGGCAGACGGGGACCCCGACCCGGCCGACCTCGCCGCGGGCGAGGACGTGGTCGGGGTCGTAACCGGTCTGGGTGGGCAGGTCGAAGGCGACCGACAGGCCGGTCTGCCCCTTGGCCAGGTTGCGCCGGTACAGCTCGTTGGACGCCTCGGCCGTGGAGTGCCCGGCGTACGTCCGCATCAGCCACGGACGGTCTTTCTGGCGCTCAGCCATGGAGATGACCTCTACACGTTCCGGAAGCGGTTGATGGCGTCGGCGTGCTCGGCCCGCATCTCGGCGTCGCGCACGCCCATGCCCTCCTCGGGGGCCAGGCACAGCACGCCGACCTTGCCCTGGTGGACGTTGCGGTGCACGTCGTGGGCGGCCTGACCGGTCTCCTCCAGGGAGTACGTCCTGGACAGGGTGGGGTGGATCTTCCCCTTGGCGATGAGGCGGTTGGCCTCCCACGCCTCGCGGTAGTTGGCGAAGTGGGAGCCGATGATGCGCTTGAGCGACATCCACAGGTAGCGGTTGTCGTAGCTGTGCATGTAGCCGGAGGTCGAGGCGCAGGTGGTGATGGTGCCGCCCTTGCGGGTGACGTAGACGGAGGCTCCGAAGGTCTCGCGGCCCGGGTGCTCGAAGACGATGTCCACGTCCTCGCCGCCGGTCAGCTCGCGGATGCGCTTGCCGAAGCGCTTCCATTCGCGCGGGTCCTGGGTGTGCTCGTCCTTCCAGAACCGGTAGCCCTCGGCGGTGCGGTCGATGATCGAATCGGCGCCCATGGCGCGGCAGATCTCGGCCTTCCGCGGGGAGGAGACCACGCAGACGGGGTTGGCGCCGCCGGCCAGGGCCATCTGGGTGGCGTAGGAGCCCAGGCCGCCGCTCGCGCCCCAGATCAGCACGTTGTCGCCCTGCTTCATGCCGGCGCCGTTGCGGGAGACCAGCTGCCGGTAGGCGGTGGAGTTGACCAGGCCGGGGGCGGCGGCCTCCTCCCAGGACAGATGGCCGGGCTTGGGCATGAGCTGGTTGGACTTCACCAGCGCGATCTCGGCCAGGCCGCCGAAGTTGGTCTCGAAGCCCCAGATGCGCTGTTCGGGGTCGAGCATGGTGTCGTTGTGGCCGTCGGCGTTCTCCAGCTCCACCGACAGGCAGTGGGCGACGACCTCGTCGCCGGGCCGCCAGGCGTTGACGCCGGGGCCGGTGCGCAGCACCACGCCCGCCAGGTCGGAGCCGATGACGTGGTAGGGCAGGTCGTGGCGCCTGGCCAGCTGTGAGGTGCGGCCGTAGCGCTCCAGGAAGCCGAAGGTGGAGACCGGCTCGAAGATCGAGGTCCACACCGAGTTGTAGTTCACCGAGGAGGCCATGACCGCCACCAGGGCTTCGCCGGGGCCCAGCTCCGGCAGGGGTACCTCGTCCAGGTGCAGGGACTTGCGCGGGTCCTTCTCCCGGGTGGGCATCCCGGCGAACATGTCGGCCTCGTCCTTGTGCACGGTGACCGCGCGGTAGGACTCGGGCAGCGCCAGGTTGGCGAAGTCGGCGGGCTTGCTGTCCGACGCGAGGATCGCGTCCAGGATTTCCTTCACTGTGGCCTCCGGCGAGCGTTCGGGGACGCTTGAGGGGTCGCTGGGGTCTTTTTCGGTCTCTGTGTGAGCTGCTGGTGCCGTCGGTTCGGCGGTGGTGCTGCGGCTCGGCGCGGTAGCGCTGAAGGTGCCTGTGACGCAGGCGCCCGGGCGCACGGCAGTGACCGCGGGGACAGTGCCCGGACAACACTCACGCTATGGCACTGCGTGCCAGCACACAAGACACTGCGTGCCAAAAACTTCCCTCGCTTGTCACCGGGGGTGCGCATATGAGCGGAGCGCAAGTGAGAGTGGCCGCCCCCCGGGGGAGGCGGCCGTGTTTCTGTATCTGATTGTGTCTGTTTTTGGCAGTTTATGTTCGCATGTGCCGGTTCTCGCTCGTGTCCATGTGCCGCGCGGTACTCAGTCCCGCCGCAGGGCCTCCTCGATCGTGCGCATCACCTGGTCCAGCGGGGCGTCCGTGCGTGCCACCGCCACCAGCACCTCGCCCCTCCGGCCTGCCGCCCCGATCGTTCCGGCGGAGCCGTCCGGCGGGTCGGCCACCGTCCGGCCGGCGACGAAGCCGGTGCCGAAGGTCCGCCGCACGGTGGCGAAGGCCCGGTCCAGCTGGGCCTCCACATCGCCCTGGCCCCCCGCGCGCAGCCAGCGCCGCAGCACGTGGTTGTGCGCGGTGACCACCGCCGACGCCGCCACCTCGGCCAGCAGCGGCTCGTCCGGGCCGTCCTCGTCGCCGTCCCGGTGGACCACGGCGGACTCGTCGAAGTGGCCCAGCAGGTACCGGGTGAACAGCCGCTCGTAGCGGGCCACGGACGCGATCTCCCGCTCCCGCAGCGTGGGCACCTCCCGGGTGAGGCGGTAGCGCTCCACCGACACCGCGGGGGAGGCCGCGTACATCCGCATGACCTCCTTGATGCCCCGGCACACGGTGTCCAGCGGGTTCTCGTGCGCGGGCGCCGCGTCCAGCACCGCCTCGGCGCGCTCCAGGGTGTCGTCGTGGTCCGGGAAGATCGCCTCTTCCTTGGAGCGGAAGTGCCGGAAGAAGGTGCGCCGGGCCACCCCGGCCGCGGCCGCGATCTCGTCGACCGTGGTCTCCTCGTACCCCTTGGTGGCGAAGAGTTCCATCGCGGCTGCGGCCAGCTCACGGCGCATCTTCAGACGCTGGCTGGGCACGTTGGGGCGGACGGACCGAACGGACTGCGGCATGTGTGGAACGTTACACGGCGCGCCGCCGGCGGCGGGCGGCCGCCGGGATCCAGCAGCCCGCCCCACCCGGAGTCCGCCATGGGCGGGAGCGCCGGGTCCGCCGGGCTCACCGCCTCGCGTGCTCGCGGAAGCCGCGCCCGCTCTTGCGGCCCAGGCAGCCCGCCGCGACCAGGTGCTCCAGCAGCGGCGCCGGAGCCAGGCCCGGCTCGCGGAACTCCTCGTGCAGCACCTTCTCGATGGCCAGGGAGACGTCCAGACCGACCACGTCCAGCAGCTCGAACGGGCCCATCGGGTAGCCGCCGCCGAGCTTCATGGCCGCGTCGACGGCGTCCATGTCGGCGTAGTGCTCCTGCACCATCTTGACCGCGTTGTTCAGGTACGGGAACAGCAGCGCGTTGACGATGAAGCCCGCCCGGTCGCCGCAGTCCACCGGGTGCTTGCGGACCCTGGCGCACACCTCGCGCACGGTGGCGTGGACGTCGTCGCCGGTCAGGACGGTGCTCACCACCTCCACCAGCCTCATCGCGGGGGCGGGGTTGAAGAAGTGCATGCCGATCACGTCCTGCGGGCGGGAGGTCGCGCGGGCGCAGGCGACCACCGGCAGCGAGGAGGTGGTGGTGGCCAGGACCGCGCCCGGCCTGCACACCTCGTCCAATGTCGCGAACAGGCCCCTCTTGACCTCCAGGTCCTCGGCCACCGCCTCGACCGCCAGGTCCACGTCCGCCATCGCGGACAGCGAGCCGGCCGGGGTGATCCTGGCGAGCGTCTCGTCGCGGGCCCCGGCGCTCATCCGGCCCTTCCTCACCGACCGCTCCAGCGACGAGGCGATCCGGTCCCTGGCCTTCCCGGCCTTCCCCTCGCCGCGCGCGACCAGCACCACGTCATAGCCGGCCTTGGCGAACACCTCGGCGATGCCACTGGCCATCGTCCCCGAGCCCGCCACGCCGACGGAGTTCACCCGGCGCGGGGCGCCCCGCGGCCCGCCCTCGGGCGGGGTGAGCGCGTCCGGCACCACCGTCGCCGAATCCGGCGCGTCGTAGGTGTAGAAGCCGCGTCCGGCCTTGCGCCCCGTCAGGCCCGCTGCGCTGAGCTGGCCCAGGATCGGGGCGGGGGCGTGCAGCCGGTCGCGGGACTCGGCGTACATCGCCTCCAGCACGGTGCGGGCGGTGTCGACGCCGATCAGGTCCAGCAGGGCGAGCGGGCCCATCGGCAGACCGCAGCCCAGGCGCATCGCGGCGTCGATGTCCTCGCGGGTGGCGTACCTCGACTCGTACATGGCCGCGGCCTGGTTGAGGTAGCCGAACAGCAGCCCGTCGGCGACGAAGCCGGGCCGGTCGCCGACCGGGATCGGCTCCTTGCCCAGATCGGCGGCGAGAGCGGTGACCGCGGCGACCGTCTCGGGGGAGGTGAGCACGCAGGAGACGATCTCCACCAGCCTCATCGCGGGCGCGGGGTTGAAGAAGTGCATCCCCAGCACGCGCTCGGGGCGCGCGGAGTCGGCCGCGAGCCGGGTGACCGACAGGGCGTTGGTGCCGGTGGCGATGACGGCGGCCGGCTTGACGATGCCGTCCAGTTCGGTGATGACGCGCTGCTTGAGGCCGTAGTCCTCCGGCACCACCTCGATGACCAGGTCGGCCTCGGCCGCGGCCTGGAGGTCGCAGAAGGTACGGAAGCGGGCCAGGGCGTCGCGCCGCTCCTGTTCGGTGATCCGCCCGCGCTCCACGGCGCGGGCGGTGGAGGCCGCCAGCGTGATGACGGCCCGGCGGGCGGCGTTCTCGTCGGTGTCGATGCCGATGACCTCGCGGCCGGCGCGGGCCAGCACCTCGGCGATGCCGGTGCCCATGGTGCCGAGGCCGACCACGGCGACGGTGGTGAGGGTGGGACGGTCCATCACGGGACTCCAGGGAAGAGGAAGAGATGGTGACGACTACGGGGGAAGGGGACGGCGGGCAGGGCGCACGGGAGCGCCGGGCCCACGGCGTCACGCGGGTGTGGAACGAGCGAGAGCGGCCCTGTCCCGGGGCCGTGCTCGACCTGCGTGTATGCGTGCTGAACCGACTGCACACCGGACGGCTGCGTCACCAGGCCGTCCGACTGAGCGGGGATACCGCTCCGATGAGCAGGCTAACCTGCGGGTAACCCGAATGCCAGAGGGTAGACCGCTTCCAGTGGATGTGGCGGATACCACGAGGAGGTGACGTGCCGGTGGGCAGGGCGGGCACGGTGGACCGCGAAATGGTGGACCGTCTGCGGGCCGAGGCGGATCCGGAGGAGTACGGGCGGCTGCTCGTTCTGGCGCGGCGGGACACGGCCGCCGCCCGTGACGCGCTGGCCGCCGAACTCACCGCTCCGGCGCGCCCCTTATGGGCCCGCGAGCTGGCCGCCTGCACTCTGGGGCGGGCCGGGGACCCCCGGGCCTTCGAGACGCTGGTGTTCCTGCTCAACCACCGCGAGCCGGCCCGCTGTGCCGCCGCGGCCCGGGCCCTGCTGCGCCTGGGGGATCCGCGTACCGCCCGCGCCGCCGCGGCGCTGGCGACCAACGAGCTGCGCACCTCCTACGCGTTGCACCCCGTACGGCTGCTGGCGGCCCTGCGCGCGCCGCAGTCCGCGCCGACCCTGATCCGGGTCCTGGACCGGCTGCTGGCCGACCCCGTCCACCACTGGCCGGTGGCCCGCGCCTGCGTGGACGGGCTCGGGGCGCTGGGAGATGCGCGTGCCCGGCTGGTGCTGCTGGCCGCGCGGGAGCGCGAGGAACTGCGCGCGGCGGCCGACGAGGCGCTGCGCAGGCTCTGACCCCGCGGGGCGGGTCCGCCCCGGCGTGTTCAGCCGTCCGTCCGGAGAGGGTAACCCTTCCCCGGCGTAAGGGATGGCGCGGCCATCGGGCTGCGAAACGCAGGCCGCTCGCGTGCGGCGCCTTGTGAAGCGCGCCACAGGATGTTCCTGGGGTTCCGCTTCGAAGGAAGGAGGCGGGGCGGAGGCGGCGGGATGAGCCCCGCGCCCCGCGCCACGGACGCCGGGCGGCGGCCGTCAGTAGCTCCACCAGCTCCCCTCGGAGGGCTGCGGGATCCAGGTGTAGATGCCGCTCTCGGCGGGGCCGCGCCGCCAGACGGCCCGTACACGGTCGGCCGGGTACTCCTCCAGGCAGTCCCACACGCCCAGGGAGTCGGTGTCCTCGATGACGATCTGGCCGTCGGCGGTGCGCCCGGCGCGCCCTGCCTCGACCAGTCTCTCCCGGCCATCCGTGAGTTGCAGCTTGAAGACGGCCATCCCTGATGCCTTTCCCCCGGCGGGCCCGCCGTGCGGTGGCGGCGGACCCCGGGTCTTCCGGTGCCTGCGGTGTGGTTTGGGAGCGGCCACCCCCGAGGCTCCGGACGACGACGCAGCGGTGGCCCCGGAGGTGGCGTGGAAGCAGGCCGACGATGTCGGCGAGCGGTTCTACCCTAACGCAGGGGGAGAATCGCAGCGCCTCCTGGAACCCTGGTGGAGGCGCCCGAACGGGGAGACGGGGCGGGATGTGACGGGGCGTCGGGGGAAGGGCGGGTGAAGGGGTGCGCGCCGTGCGCGCCCCGGGCGGACCTCACAGCAGGGTGAGCTGGACCGGCCCTGGTTCGGACTCGGCCCCGGGGGCGCAGGCCGGCCGGGCGCCGAGGAGGCCGGGGCCCCGGTGCGCCCCCGGCCCGTACGGCCCGATGCCGTACTCCTCGGCCAGTTCGTGCACCTGCCGGGTGATCCGGCGCTGGTACCACCTCGGGGCGTAGGCGCCGTCGGCGTACAGCCGCTCGTAGTGGCCCACCAGGTCCGGGTGGTGCCGGGCCAGCCAGGCGGTGAACCACTCGCGCGCCCCCGGCCGCAGGTGCAGGGCCAGCGGCGTGACGGAGGTCGCGCCCGCCGCCGCGATCGCCCGCACCGTCGCGCGGAGCCGACCAGGGCTGTCGGAGAGGTACGGGATGACCGGCGCCATCAGCACACCGCAGCCGATGCCGTGGTCGGTGAGGGCGCGCACCACCTCCAAGCGCCGTTCGGGGGCCGGGGAGCCGGGCTCGACGGTGCGCCACAGCTCCTCGTCCAGGAAGGCGACCGACACCGAGACACCCACCTCGGCCACCGCGCCGGCCGAGCGCAGCAGGTCCAGATCGCGCAGGATCAGGGTGCCCTTGGTGAGGATGGAGAACGGGTTGGCGTGGTCGCGCAGGGCGGTCAGGATGCCGGGCATCAGCCGGTAGCGGCCCTCGGCGCGCTGGTAGCAGTCGACGTTGGTGCCCATGGCTATGTGGTGGCCCGGCCAGCGCGGGGAGGCCAGCTCCCGGCGCAGCAGCAGGTCGGCGTTGGTCTTCACCACGATCTGGGTGTCGAAGCCGGTCCCGGTGTCCAGGTCCAGGTAGCCGTGGCTGCGCCGGGCGAAGCAGTACACGCAGGCGTGCGAGCAGCCGCGGTAGGGGTTGACGGTCCATTCGAACGGCATCCGGGAGGCGCCCGGCACCCGGTTGATGATCGAACGGGCCCGTACCTCGTGGAAGGTGATGCCTTCGAAGTCGGGAGTGTCGACCGTGCGCGTGACCACGTCGGCACCGAAGAGGGCGGCCTCGGTGCCGCCCGCGCCCGGTCCGTCCCGGTGCGGATTGTCCCAGCGCATGCGACCTCCTCGTTCCGCCCGCACAAGAATAGAACATATGTTCCCTTCGTTGGCAACCCGGATTTGGGCGGGCGCGCCGTGGGTGGTTGGCTGGCGTCAGCGGCCGCCGCGAGGGCGACGGCCGGTCACCGGGACCACCAGGGGAGCAGTCATGGCGCAGGTCGAATCCACCACGCAGCGCGAGATCGCGGCCCGCCCGGAGCACGTGTTCGACGCGCTCGCCGACTACAGCGGCACCCGGGGCGGGCTGCTGCCCGGGCAGTTCAGCGAGTACGAGGTGCGCGAGGGCGGCGACGGCAAGGGCACGCTCGTCCACTGGAAGCTCCGGGCGACCTCCAAGCGGGTCCGCGACTGCCTGATGGAGGTGGACGAGCCGATGGAGGGGCAGTTGGTCGAACGCGACCGCAACTCCTCGATGGTCACCACCTGGACCGTCACCCCGGGATCGGCCGAGGGCACCTCAAGGATCACCGTCACCACCGTCTGGCAGGGCGCGGGCGGCGTCGGCGGCTTCTTCGAGCGCGCCTTCGCCCCCAGGGGGCTCGCCCGCGTCCACGACGAGCTGCTCGCCAACCTCGCCGCCGGGACCGAGGGCCGCGCGGGCGCCTGACCGTCCTGCCGCGCCCCGGCCCGCCGTGCTTCCGCCCCGCGGCACCCGCGGCCGGACCGGGACGCGCCCGGATGCACGAACCGCGCCGGACGGGGTAGGCGGGCTCTCCCGGTGGCCGCACCCCGCGGCCCGCGGAGAAGACGAGGGAGAGACCCCCGTGAACGCCACGCTCGAAGACGGCGGCTCCTCGCAGGGCATCTGGAGCACCGACCCCGCGATCACGGCCGCCGTGCACATGCCGATCTTCGAGAAGTACTTCGCCCCGGACCTGCCGTTGGTCGACGCCGACTGCGGCAGCGGGGCCCAGACGGTCTTCCTGGCCGGGCGCTTCCACCCGTGCGTCGGGATCGACCGCTCGGCCGCCGCCCTGGAGCGTGCCCGCACGGCGGTGGGGGAGGGGGCCGGCGGCCGCTCCGCCCCCGACTTCCGGCAGCTCGACACCGCCGACCCCGCAGCGATGCGGCGGCTGCACGAGGAACTGGGCGACGCCAACGTCTACCTGCGCGGCGTCCTGCGGCGCGGTGGTCCCGCCGGCCGCGCGCGCGTCGCCGAGTCCGTCGCCGCGCTCGTCGGGGAGCGCGGCCGCGCCTTCGTGGTGGAGGCCGCCCCCGAGTCCGACGCGGCCCTCGCCCAGGGGGCCGGCGCCGCCCACCCCGCCGAACTGTCCGGCCCCCTCGACACCCCCGGCCTCTCCGACCTGCCTCACATATCGGGTGCCCCGGAGGACTCCGGGCGGGCGCCGGCGGGGCGGGCGGAGCACGCCGGACCGTTTATCGCGGCCGGTCTGCGGGTGCTCGCCGCCGGCTCGCTCCCGCTGTCCACGACCGACTTCGAACCGGACGGCTCACGCCTGGACCTCCCGTCGAACTGGCTGGTGGTGGGCCGCGCCGGCTGAGACCGCGAAGCCGGGCGGCGACACCGGCACGGGCGGCCGTCCGGGTCTTTGACGTCGCCCGGGCGGCGCGTAACGTGGCCTTCCGTGACGAAAATCCTGATCAGCGCCGACATGGAGGGCGCCACGGGGGTGACCTGGCCCGCCGATGTCCTGCCGGGCAGCCCGCAGTGGGAGCGCTGCCGTCCGGTGTTCACCTCCGACGTGAACGCGGCGATCGCCGGGTTCCTCGACGGCGGCGCGGACGAGGTGCTGGTCAACGAGGCGCACTGGACCATGCGCAACCTGCTGCTGGAGAAGCTGGACGACCGCGCCCAGATGCTCACCGGCCGGCACAAGGCGCTCAGCATGGTCGAGGGCGTCCAGCACGGCGATGTCGACGGCGTCGCCTTCGTCGGCTACCACACCGGCGCCGGCGCCGAGGGGGTCCTGGCCCACACCTACCTCGCCAACTCCCTCACCGGCGTGTGGCTGGACGGCGAGCGGGCGAGCGAGGGCCGCCTGAACGCCGCGGTGGCGGCCGAGTACGGCGTCCCCGTCGTCCTGGTCACCGGCGACGACCGCACCTGCGCCGACGCCCGCGGCTACGCCCCCGACGCGTGCGGCGTCGCCGTCAAGGACCACGTCTCCCGCTACGCCGCCGTCTGCCGCACCCCCGCCCGCACCGCCGCCGACATCCGCGCGGCGGCGAAGGAGGCAGCCGCGCTGGCGGTGCGCCACGAGCCCGCACGTCCCCGGCCCCGCGCGATCGAGATCGAGTTCGACGCCGAGCACCTGGCCGGCGCGGCCACCGTCGTGCCCGGCGTGGAGCAGACGGGTGAGCGCCGGGTGGCGTACACATCGCCGTCCATGTACGAGGGGATCCGCACCTTCAAAGCGGTCACCACCGTCGTCTCTGCCGCAGTGGAGGAGCAGTATGGCTGAGCGCATCGACAACCGGGCACTCGACGAGGCGGTCGCCTTCACCTCCGAGCTGATCCGCATCGACTCCGTCAACCTCGGCAACGGCGACGGCACCGAGCGCAAGGCCGCCGAGTACGTCGCCGGGAAGCTGTCCGAGGCCAGGATCGAGCCGGTGGTGCTGGAGAAGGTCCGCGGCCGCACCAACGTCGTCGCCCGCATCGGGGGCACCGACCCGTCCGCCGACGCGCTGCTCGTCCACGGCCACCTGGACGTGGTGCCCGCCGAGCCCGCCGACTGGGCCGTCCACCCCTTCTCCGGCGAGGTCCGCGACGGGGTGGTCTGGGGCCGCGGCGCGGTCGACATGAAGAACGCCGACGCGATGGTCCTCGCGGTCGTCCGCGCCTGGGCCAGAGCCGGTGTACGCCCCCGCCGCGACATCGTCCTCGCCTTCACCGCCGACGAGGAGGACACCGGCCAGTACGGCGCCGACTTCCTCGCCCGCGAGCACCCGGAGCTGTTCGAGGGCTGCACCGAGGGGATAAGCGAGTCCGGCGCCTACACCTTCCACGCCGGCGGCGGCCTGCAGCTCTACCCGATCGCGGCGGGCGAGCGCGGCACCGCCTGGATGGAACTGACCGCCGGCGGCCGGGCCGGACACGGCTCCAAGGTCAACCGCGCCAACGCGGTGAGCCGGCTGGCCGCCGCGGTGCACCGCATCGGCGAGCACGACTGGCCGGTGCGGCTGTCGAAGACGGTGCGCGCCGCCCTCACCGAGCTGTCCCGCCTCAACGGGCTGGACGCCCCCGACTTCGACGCCCCCGACTTCGACGTGGACGCCCTGCTGACCAAGCTGGGCCCGTCGGCCAAGCTGGTCGAGGCCACCGTGCGCAACAGCACCAACCCCACCGGCCTCAAGGCCGGCTACAAGATCAACGTCATCCCCGGCACCGCGGAGGCGCACGTGGACGGGCGGATGCTCCCCGGCACCGAGGAGGAGTTCACCGCCACCATGGACGAGCTCACCGGCCCGGACGTGGACTGGGAGTTCTACCACCGCGGCCCCGCCCTCCAGGCGCCGGTCGACTCGCGCACCTTCGCCGTGCTGCGCGAGTCCCTGGAGCACTTCGACCCCGAGGCCCACGTCATCCCGTTCTGCATGACCGGCGGCACCGACGCCAAGCAGTTCGCGGACCTGGGCATCGTGGGCTACGGCTTCACCCCGCTGAGGCTGCCCGAGGGGCTGAACTACCAGGCGATGTTCCACGGTGTCGACGAGCGTGTCCCCGTGGACGCCCTCCACTTCGGCGTCCGGGTCATGGACCGCGCCCTGTTCGCCCTCTGAGCCCCGGGGCGGCCCCGGACCGCCCTGGCCTCATCCTTTCCCGAAACACCCGCCGAGCCCGCGAGGAGCCGCGCACGATGACGTACGCCACCGCCCCGTACGGCACCTGGGAGTCCCCGATCGACGCCCGCCTGGTCGCCGCGCATGACGGCCACCCCGAGTCCGCGGGCACCGTCGGCGCGGAGGTGTGGTGGACCGAGCCACGCCCTGCCGAGGGCGGCCGGCGGGCGCTGATGAGGCTGCGCCCGGACGGCTCCGGCCCCGCCGAGTCGGTGCTGCCCGAGCCGTGGAACGTCCGCAGCCGGGTGATCGAGTACGGCGGGCGCCCCTGGGCCGGGACCGCGCGCGCCGACGGTGGACCGCTGATCGTCTTCGTCCACCACGCCGACCAGCGGATGTACGCCTTCGAACCGGACGCCCCCCACGCCCGGCCGCGCCCTCTCACCCCCGTCTCGGCGGTCGGGGAGGGCCTGCGCTGGGCCGACCCGGTGGTGCTGGCCGGCCGGAGCGAGGTGTGGTGCGTACTGGAGGAGTTCACCGGTGAGCGGCCCACCGACGTACGCCGGGTGATCGCGGCCGTGCCCCTGGACGGCTCGGCGGCCTCCGACCGCTCCCGGATCCGCGAACTGACCGGTGACACCGACCGGTTCACCACCGGTCCCCGCCTCTCCCCGGACGGCGGACGGGCGGCGTGGCTGGTCTGGGACCACCCCCGGATGCCCTGGGACGGCACGGTCGTCCGCCTCGCCGACATCACCGCCGGGGGCGCCTTCGAGAACGTCCGCGCCGTCGCCGGCGGTGATCGGGAGTCGGTGGCGCAGGTCGGCTGGGCGGCGGACGGCTCGTTGCTGTACAGCGGCGACGCGAGCGGCTGGTGGAACCTGTACCGCCTGGACGCCGACGCGGCGCGCTCCGGCGCCGGCGTGTCCGGCGCGCTGTGCCCGCGCGAGGAGGAGTTCGGCGGGCCGCTGTGGAAGATCGGCCACCAGTGGTTCCAGCCGCTGGAGGACGGCACGGTCGCCGTCCTGCACGGCCGCGGTTCCCCGCGCCTGGGCATCCTGGACCCGGCCACCGGCGAACTGGCCGATGCCCCCGGCCCGTGGACGGAGTGGGCCCCGACCCTGGCCGCCACGGGCACCCGCGTCATCGGCGTCGCCGCGAGCCCGCGCAGCGCCTACGAGGTCGTGGAACTGGACACCCGCACCGGGCACGCCCTGGTCGTCGGCTCCGCCCACACCGACCTGGTCGACCCGGCGTACTACCCCGACCCCGCCGAACGCGTCTTCCGCGGCCCGGACGGCCGCGAGATCCACGCCCACCTGTACCCCCCGCGCCACCCCGCCACCACCGCCCCCGAGGGCGAACAGCCGCCGTACGTGGTGTGGGCCCACGGCGGCCCCACCGGACGGGCGCCCCTCGTACTGGACCTGGAGATCGCCTACTTCACCTCGCGCGGCATCGGCGTGGCGCAGGTGAACTACGGCGGTTCGACGGGCTACGGCCGCGCCTACCGCGAGCGGCTGCGGGAGAGATGGGGCGTGGTCGACGTCGAGGACTGCGCCGCCGTCGCCCGGGCCCTGGCCGCCGAGGGCGCCGCCGATCCCGCCCGGCTCGCCATACGCGGCGGCAGCGCCGGCGGCTGGACCACCGCCGTCTCCCTCACCTCGCCGTCGACCGAGGGCCTGTACGCCTGCGGGGCCATCAGCTACCCCGTCCTGGACCTGGTCGGCTGGGGGGCCGGCGAGACGCACGACTTCGAGTCGCGGTACCTGGTCTCCCTCGTCGGCCGCCCCGGGGACCACCCCGAGCGCTACCGCGACCGCTCGCCCGTCCACCACGCCGACCGCGTCACCGCCCCCTTCCTGCTGCTCCAGGGGCTGGACGACGTCATCTGCCCGCCCGCCCAGTGCGACCGCTTCCTGGCCGAGGTCGCCGGGCGCGGAGTGCCCCACGCCTACCTCGCCTTCGAGGGCGAGGGCCACGGCTTCCGCAGGGCGCGGGCCATCATTCGGGCCGTGGAGGCCGAACTCTCCCTGTACGCACAGGTATTCGACTTCGACCGCCCGGACGTCCCCCGGCTGGAACTCACCACGTGAGATGTCCCCCTCGTTCCGCCCTCGCCCGGCCCCGGCGGCTGCGCCCCGGCGACCGGGTGGCGATCGTGGCGCTCGGTTCCTGGCACGACTGCGGCCCGTACGGGACGGTCCGCGAGGTGCCGCTGGACCGGCTCGCCCCGCTGGGGGTGCCGGTGGTGGAGGAGATGGGTTTCGGCCACGGCCCGGCGACCCTGACCGTGCCGCTGGGGGTCCGTGCCACCCTGGACGCCGACACCCGCACGCTCACGCTCCAGGAGCCGGCCCTGGTCTGAGCGGCGCCCGCTCCCGCCGGGCCGCGCTGAAAACCCCGGGCGGACGGTGCCTCCCGTGTGCCAGGATCGGCCCATGACCGCCACCGGGCCCTGGATGATCGACGAACTCGCCCACGCCGGTCCCGAGCATCTGGACCCGGCCTTCGTGGCGGGCTTCGACCGTAAACAGGGGCACCCCGACCCGGCGCCGGACATCGGCGCGCTGCGCCGCCACGGCGTGGGGAGTGACGCCACCGTGGTCGACCTGGGCGCCGGGACCGGGCGGCCCGCCGACGCCGTGCACACCCGGCACGCCCTCCACCAACTGCCCGACTTCTTCAAGGCGCTGGCACTGGACCGCATCGCCCGCGTGCTGCGGCCCGGCGGTGTGCTCCGGCTGCGTGACCTCGTCTTCGACTTCCGGCCGTACGAGGCCGGGGAGGTGCTGGAGGCGTGGATGGCGGGCGCGGCCGGCGATCCCGCGCTCGGCTACCGGGACTATTCGCAGTGCACCGGGCTTCAGCCCGGTGGTGAAGCGAATCTGAGAGCTGCTCTGACCTCAGCTGTGGGCACGGATCTGCACTGTTCACCTCAGCCCGGGTCAGAGTGGCCGGTTCTGCTGCTCGATGTACTGCTTCACGATGCTGAGCGGCGCGCCGCCGACGGACCCGGCGAAGTACGAGCCGGACCACAGGCGCTGTGCCCGCCAGTAGTGGCGGACGAGGTCGGGGAACTCCTGGCGGAGCCTGCGGGAGGACACGCCTTTGAGGGAGTTCACCAGCCTGGACACGGCAACCTTCGGCGGGAAGTTCACGAGGAGGTGGACGTGGTTGTTCTCGCCGTTGAACTCGACCAGCTCGGCCTCGAAGTCCTTGCACACGGCCCGCATGATCTCCTCGCACCGCGTCAGGTGCCGGTCAACGAAGACGGAGTGCCGGTACTTCGTCACGAAAACCAAGTGGACATGCATGCGGAAGACGCAGTGACGACCAGTACGAACGTTCTCATCGATACCCATAAACCAACTGTGTATCATGATCCGCATGCAGCTTCGGTACAGCTTCCGCTTGTACCCGAGCGTCGGTCAGCGCATGGCGTTGGCAACGGCGTTCGGGTGTGCGCGGGTCGTCTTCAACGACGCGCTTCGCGCTCGGGAGACCGCCCGCAGCGAGGGGCTGCCGTTCCCGAATACCGGCGACCTGTCGAAGGCGCTGATCACCGAGGCGAAGAACACCCCGGAGCGGGCGTGGCTCGGCGAGGTGTCGGCGGTCGTTCTCCAGCAGTCGCTGCGCGACCTGGACACCGCGTACCGGAACTTCTTCGACGGCCTGAAGGGCAAGCGTCCGCGCATGGGCGCGCCCCGGTACAAGTCGAAGAGGGACACCCGGCAGTCGGTCCGGTTCACGGCGAACGCCCGCTGGTCGATCACGCCGGGGCAGAAGCTGCGTCTGCCGAAGATCGGCGACGTCAAGGTGAAGTGGTCCCGCTCCTTGCCGTCGACGCCGTCCACGGTGACCGTGGTCAAGGACGCGGCAGGCCGGTACTTCGCGTCCTTCGTTGTGGAGACCGGCCCGGAGGAAGTCCTGCCCGAGATCACGCCCGAGGCGGGCATCGACCTCGGACTCGGACACTTCGCGGTCCTCTCCGACGGGACGAAGATCGACAGCCCGCGCTTCCTGCGCCGGGCCGAAAAACGCCTGAAGAAGGCGCAGCGCTCCCTCTCTCGCAAGGAGAAGGGCAGCAAGAACCGGGGCAAGGCCAGGATCCGCGTCGCACGGGCACACGCCCGTGTCGTGGACGCGCGCCGCGAGTTCCACCACCAGCTCTCCACCAAGCTGATCCGCGAGAACCAAGCGGTCGCCGTGGAGGACCTGTCGGTGAAGGGACTCGCGCGCACGCGCCTGGCCAAGTCCGTGCACGACGCCGGATGGTCGGCGTTCGTGAACATGCTGGAGTACAAGGCCGCACGGTACGGCCGCACCCTCGTGAGGATCGGCCGGTTCGAGCCGACCTCCCAGGTGTGCTCGCAGTGCGGCGTCAAGGACGGCCCCAAGCCCCTCCACATCCGAGAGTGGACGTGCCAGGCGTGCGGGGCGGTCCTGGACCGGGACATCAACGCGGCGGTCAACGTCGCCAAGGCCGCCGGACTGGCGGCATCAGCCTGTGGAGCGCAGGTAAGACCGGGACTCGTCCCGGCACCGCGCGGCGAAGCAGGAACCCACTCGACACCGCAGCCTTCAACGGCGCGGTAGGCGGGAATCGCCGTCCTTCAGGGCGGCGAGGATGTCAAACCCGACAGGACTACGCCGAACACCTGCGCACCGAGTACAGCACCTTCCGCTGGCTGCTGGAGCCGATGCTGGAGACGGCCGGATTCGAGATAGTGGAGGCGGAGTACGAGGGGCGCCTCTTCGGCGCCTACACCTGCGTCAGACGCCCCTGACGGGCGGCGCGACACCCCAAGGAGACGGGTTGAAACTGCACCTGTTGCGCGTGTCCGAGCACGCGGCCGGCGTAACCGACGGCGCGGTGCTGTCGGAGGAGGAGCGCGCCCGCTGCGCCGCGTTCGTCCGCGAGGCCGACCGCGACCGCTACCGGGTCGCCCACACGGCCCTGCGCCTGGAGCTGGCCGCGGTCCTGGGCACCGAGCCCGCCGCCGTCCCCCTCACCCGCGAGCCGTGTCCGCTGTGCGGCGGACCGCACGGCCGCCCGGCCGTGCCCGGCAACCCGGTGCACTTCTCGCTGTCGCACGCCGGCGACATGGTGCTGATCGCCCTCGACGACGCGCCCGTCGGCGCCGATGTGGAGGCGCATCCCACGGCGGCCGTGGTCGCCGAGACCGTCTCCGCACTCCATCCGCGTGAGCGCGCCGAGATCGGCAGGCTGGCGCCGGCCGACCGCCCGACCGCCTTCGCCCGCTGCTGGACGAGGAAGGAGGCGTACCTCAAGGGCACCGGCACCGGTCTGGGCGAGAGCCCCGACACCACCTACGTCGGCAGTCTGGCCGCCCCCGCCGCGATCCCCGGCTGGGAGCTCACCGACGTGGCCGCGCCCGAGGGTTACGCGGCGGCCGTGGCGGTCGCCGTCGCCCGTACGGGGGAGGGGAGCGCTCCGTAGGGATGGCCCCGGCGGGCGGGTGGCGGCTCCCGCGCCCATGGTGGTGCCATGAGCACACACAGGAGAACGGGCGACGGGGCCGCGTACGGCTTCCTGACCCCGGGCAAGGTGCTGGTCCTGCTGCTGCTGGCCGCCACCTTGGTCTTCGTCTTCCAGAACACCGGGCAGACCGAGATCAGGCTGCTGGTCCCCATCGTCACCATGCCCTTGTGGGTGGCGCTGCTGATTCCCGGTGTGATCGGTCTGCTGTCCGGGATGTACCTGGTGCGGCGCAGATAGCGGGGCGGACGGCGCGGTGCCGCCGTTCGCGCGCCCCTCGACGCCGAGGTGATGGCCAAGGGCGGCCACCGCCTGTTCGTACGGCCCGACCCGGCCGACCTCGCGGCCCTGGCGGACCTGGCCGACGCCGGGAAGCTGACGGTCGGCGTCGACCGGGCGGTGCCGCTGGCCGAGGCCGCCGAGGCGTGGCGGCTCAGCCGGTCCGGGCGGACAGCCGGTCCGGGCGGACCAGGGGGAAGGCCGTCATCGACATCTCCTGAGGCGGGCGGCTTCCGGAGCGGAGACAAGGGGGAGCCCGCCGAGAGGTGGGCTCCCCTGCCCGGTCCGCCCGTCTCGGCCCCGTCTCAATCCGCCTGCCGGCGGTCGACGTACTCGAAGACCGAGCCGTCGGGGTGGCGGGCCACCAGGTTCCGGCCGATGGGGGTGGACTGCGGGCCGGCGATGATCTCGGCGCCGACGGCCCGCAGATCGGCCACGGCCTCCTCCACGTCCCGCACCGCCAGCGTGGCGGTGACCTTGCTGAGGACCTCCATCGGCCCGGGCGGTCCGCTCATCAGCAGGAAGGGGCCGACCGCGGCCGCCGAGACGGGGCCCTGCGCGAACCGCATGGCCTCGGCACCGGTGAGCCGCTCGTACACGCCCGCCGCCGCGTCCAGGTCGTCGACACACACACGCAGCGCAGTACCCAGAATCTCCATGGTGAAGAGCCTAGTTGGGGGCGCGTACGGTGTCAGGCGCGCCCCGCGGGCGCGCCCGTACCGTCTCAGGCCCGGCACAGGACCTGCCCGTGCGGCACCGAGAACCAGCCGTCCCGGCGCTCGCCCCACTCACGCCAGGCGGTGGCGATCCGCTCCAGCTCCGCCCGGTCCACCCCCACCACCTCCCCGGGCGCGACCAGGGCGGTCAGGTCCGCGGTGATGGTGCCCGGGCCACGCTCACGTCCAGCACCGACAGGCCGGGGGCCGGGGCGGGCAGGAGGCGGGCGGCGGAGTTGGCGGCGGTGCGCCGCCGGTGGGAGCGCAGGGCGGACTCATGGTGGCCGTGGGTGTACACGGAGTTCGGTCCCGGCATGCCCGCACCGTACCGCGATATCTTGGAATGTGAGCATTTCTATTCCGGAATATGGATTCCAGTAAGGTGTGCGGCCCTGGTGAACCCTGGCCGGCGCGGCGCTAGGCCGGGGCCGAGCCGCCCGTCGCGCCCTCGGCCGGAGGACCGCCGTAGGGCCAGCGCAGCAGTGCGCCGAGCCCGCCGACCGGCAGCCCCCCGGGAGTGCCGGGCTCCTCCGCGAGCGGTCCCACGGAGATCACCTCGGCGCCGGTGGCCACCGCCGATCGCAGCAGCGCGTCGTCCGCGCGGGCGCTGACGGGACGGGTCTCGCCCAGGTACTGCATGTCGGTGCGGCGCACCGACACCTGGTCGGGCTCGTCGCCCACCCACACCTCGCGGTGCAGGTCGGCCCCGTCGGGCCGGACCAGCAGGGCGGAGATGCGGTGCTCGCGGGCGGCGTCCACCAGCGCGGGTACCCCCTCGGCGGCGCCCACCCTCCCGTCGTCGGCCGGTGCCCGTCCGGCCTGGAACCGCTCCATGGTCTCGGCGGCGTGGCGGTGCGCGTACGAGGCGCGGGCCTCCTCCACCTCCTTCTCCAGCTTCTCCTCGCCGGCCGCCGTGTTGCGGCCCGGGGCGCGCACGCCGTGCTCGGCGATGACGGCCGTGCCCCGGAAGTCGGCGGCCAGCCTGTCGTGCACGGCGTGGCACTCGCGGGTGTCGCCGGCCAGGACCAGCACCTCCGCGCCGGTCTCGGCCAGGCGGGCCTTCAGGCTCTCCGCGACGAGGGCCGCGTTGTGCTCCCAGGTGTTCTCCACCGCGTTCTGGAACCGCCGCTCGGACCAGTCGGCGCTCGGGGTGCGGTGCACCGGCCAGTCCTCTCCCCGGATCTGGCCGGCCTCGCGCCTGCCGAACGGGCCCCGCAGCTCCAGGTCCGCACCGGTGCGGTCGATGCGGGCCAGCAGGCAGGTGGGGGCGGCGTCCGTCAACTCCAGCAGTGGCGTGGTGTGCGGCAGTGGTCCCCAGGTGGCCTGCGGACCGCCGCTCGGCGTCCGGGCCAGCGCGGGGTCGAGCACCACCTCGCCCGCGGTGGCGAACAGTGCCCGCCCCGGCGAGGCCGTGCTGCGCGGCAGCGCCAGGAGCGCGTCGTACACCGCCTTGCGGGTGCGCTCGTCCGCTCCCTGGCTCTTCAGCAGGTCGTGGACCTCGCGAGCGGCGAGTTCGTGGCGGGCCGCCGCGTCCTCGGTCAGCCACGAGGTGTCGAAATAGACCGAGGCCCAGGGGCCGGAACGGTCGAAGACCGGGCTCAGGAATCCGAGTTCCATGGGCTCTCCCTTCTTGTGGTGGGCGGGTTTTCGAGTACCCGAACCGGTGCAAAAGACACGGAGTGATACCGGAGAACGCCGACGAAGGAGACGATCGCACCATGGGCATGGGAGTAGACCCGGAGAAGCTGTCCGAGACCGCGCTGATCGAGGAGCTGGAGTCCCTGCACCGGACCCGGCACGACACCCTGCTGCACGGCTCCTCGGACGCGCTCGCCGCGCACACCCGACGCACCGCCGAACTGGAGGGCGAGTACCTGCGGCGCCATCCCGGCCGGGCCGTCTCCGCGGGGCGGACGAGGGAGGGCGCCCGGGCGCGCACCGAGTGAGGCGGGGGAGCCGCCGGTGAGAGCGGGCGGGCGCGGTGGTGCCGCTGTGCGGAGGTGGGGGGGACGGCGGCGTGGTGGCGGCTCCGTGACGGCCGGGTGAGCGGGTGTTTACCCCCGGAGGCGGGGGCACCCGGACCGCGGCCGAGCGAGTGGCCCTGTGGGGGAGTGAGAAGGCTCCGGGCACGGAGGTCAGGGACCGTGCCCGGAGCCGCTCCCGAACCCGGGTACCGCCCTGAACAGGACGGTACCCGCGGCGGCCCGGAGCACCCCCGGGCACGGCGAACACACGGCACGGTGTGACGGGGGCGTACCCGAAAACCGGGTGCGCCCCCGTCGCCCGTCGGGGAGGGTGGATCCATGAGTGATGAGTACGCCCGCCCCGGAACCACCCTGGCACCGGGCGGCACGGTGACCGTCGTCCTTCACAAGTCCCGGGACCGGAAGGTCCGTTACCCGGCGACCGTGGAGCGCGACGACGGCGTCCACGCGGTGGTGAGGGCGCCCTGGGCCGGTCCGCCGGTGCGGGACTTCGGCTTCGTGCGCTTCGAGAGCGGCGATGTGTTCACCGAGCACTACTGGCGCGACCGCTGGTTCTCGGTCAAGGAGGTGCGCGGCCCGGAGGGCGCCCTCAAGGGCTGGTACTGCGACGTCACCCGCCCCGCCGCCGTCGCGCCGGACACGCTGAGCACATGGGATCTGGAGCTGGACCTGTGGGTCTCGCCGGACCGCTCCGCGGTGCTGCGCCTGGACGAGGACGAGTTCGCCGAGAGCGGGCTGCCCGAGAACGATCCGGAGACGGCCGGCCGGGCACGCCATGCGCTGGACGAACTCGAACGACTCGCCCGTGAGGGCGGTTTCGGCGCATTGCTGGACTGACCCCGGCCGGCCCGGCTCCCGGGCCCGGCGAAGGGGTGCGGAGAGCCGCACCCTCTCCGCACCCCCGTCCATGGACCCCGCCCGCTCGGCCGTCCGGGCCTGCTCCACCAACTCGTTCGGTCCGTGGTCCTCACAGGCCAGGAAGCAGCCGTACTCGGTCATGTGTGCGGCCCTCCACGGGTCCGGCGGTGCGGGCACCGGGTAACCGGGTGCCGGTGTGAAAAACATCGTTTGAAGGGGTGGGCCCCGGGCATCCGAACTCTCGTGCTTCGGACCGCAGGCACATCCGCGGGAGCGGTGACATTCCCCGCCCCGGGTGTTTCGGCCCCGGTCTCCCTGTGCCCGGTCCTGCGGTAACCCCCCACAGAGCCACAGTCCACAGTTCGGGAGAGACCGCACATGACCCCCGTACGAGCACGAGCAAAGCACGCGCGGCACCCGCACGACGACGCCCCCGACACCATCGCCGAGTTCCAGCGCATCGCCGAGCTTCCGGACGGCCCGGAGCGGGAGGAGCTGCGGCAGCGGGTCGTGCGGGCCTGGATGCCGATGGCCGAGCGCCTGGCCCGGCACTTCCGCAACCGCGGCGAGTCCCTGGAGGACCTGGAGCAGGTGGCCGCCCTCGGCCTGGTGAAGGCCGTCAGCCGCTACGACCCGGCGCGCGGCAGCGCGTTCGAGAGTTTCGCGGTGCCGACCATCGTCGGCGAGATCAAGCGGCACTTCCGCGACCACATGTGGGGCCTGCACGTGCCGCGCCGGGTGCAGGAGCTGCGCAACCGCGTACGCGCCTCCAGCCGCCAGCTCAGCCACTCCCTCGACGGCCGCACCCCCGGCGTCAGGGAGATAGCGGAACACAGCGGCCTGACGGAGGAGGAGGTGCGCATCGGCTCCGAGGCCCTGGAGAGCTACAGCACCCTCTCCCTGGACGCGGAGCTGCCCGGCGCCGACGACGGTTACGCACTGGTGGACACCCTCGGCAGCGCCGAGCCCGGTTTCGACCTCGTCGTCTACCGCGAGTCGCTCAAGCCCCGGCTGCGCGACCTGCCCGAGCGCGAACGCAAGATCCTCTACCTGCGTTTCTTCTGCGACATGACCCAGAGCCGGATCGCCGAGCAGCTCGGCATCTCCCAGATGCACGTCTCCCGGCTGATCAGCCGCACCTGCAACCGCCTGCACGCCGAGGTCGAGGCGGATCTGGAGCGGGAGCAGTCCGCCGCGCCGGAGCGCGAACGCGTCTACGCGGGCTCCCGGGCCGCCTGACACGCCGCCTGCCGGGCCGGTGGCGAGCCCCCGCCTCCTTTCCGCGCGCCCCCCGGCCTGCGCCGCGCCCCCGCGAGCCCGGACACGCCTGTGC
>NZ_JAJFAU010000004.1:38668-82601 GCF_022614595.1 Streptomyces sp. CNQ085 | reverse complement strand
GCGGACCGGTCCGCGCACCGGACCTCACCCGATAGCGATCGGGTGCCTGTCAGACGGTGGTCATCTCGGCGGTCGCGGTGAGGGCGATGCTGCCCCTTTGGATGGCGTTGACACGGACGGACCTGCAGCCGCTGGTTTCCCTGGGCCCGGTCTCGGCCTCGATCCAGCACGGTTCGTCGAACTCCACGTAGCGCCTGAAGGAGACATCCATCGCGGTCGGCACCGTCGCCCTGGTGGAGGGTTCCAGCGCGTGGGCGGCCTGACGCACGGCCTCGAGCAGGAGCATGCCGGGCACATGGTCGACGGGGTGGTAGAAGAGGACGGGGTGTGTGGTGTCGACACGCAGTTGCCAGCGCCAGTCCTCGGAGGTGGGGGAGAGGACCACGTCCTGGGGTCTGGTGCGCCCCGTCATCTCCTCCGCGACAGGAGGCACGGGGGCCGGGGCGCCGGCGAACACTCGGGCCGCATCACACCGGCCGGACCGGAGACGTTCGTACACGGGAGGGGAGTGCAGCCCGAAGACTATGGTGGCCACTGACAGCAGAGAGCCGTCGCGGACGGCCTCGATACGCATCGTCATCGAGGCGGCCGGAGGGCGGTGGTAGTGGATGCCGGTGCATGTGACGTACAACCCGATCTCGGCCGGTGTGTTCTCCGCGCGCAGTGCCTGCGGGTTGACCGCGTACTGCAGGCGGGACCAACTGACCTGGTGGCCGGAGGGGATCTCGTACGCGGAGTGGGCGAGCAGCAGACCGCTCTGCCGGAACGTCTCGCAGAGCAGCAGCGGGTCGTGCACGCCGTGCCCGGTGTCGTAGAAGCTGTGGATGCGTGGCCACCGGGCGGTGACCGTGAAGGCATCCTGCCCGACCTTGTCCCACTCTGTGAGGGAAACCTCGGAGAAGGCGGCTCTGTGTACGTACTTCTCGGCCACTGCGGTGGTCGGGGCAGGTCTCGCGGAAACGGAGCGTTCTTCGGCGGTAGGCATGCCTCTCCCCTGGGACGTGCGTACGTGGCGCCCCCGCGCTACCGGTTGTAGGGGCCAATCCGTAAAATAAGGGCGCTCGTTTTTTTTGTCGAGGGAGAGACCGGGGTCACCGGATGACCGAACCGAGACAGAAACGGGCGACGAAGACAGGAGAGGTGATTCTCCGCGTTGCGGCGGAAATCTCCGACGAGCGCGGATACAACGGTGCCGACATCGGCGAAATCACGGATAACACCGGGGTGGCCAAGGACGGAATGTGCTTCCACCGCAAGTCGGAGAAGCCGCTCGCCCGCGCCGTCATCACCTGTTTATCGGCAGTTCGTCCGGTTCTCCACCGAGATTCCCGTGCTGATGCGGTTGGTGGACCTGAGGTCCATATGGTCCGCGCGCCGCGGACGGATGCCGGCCTTTGGGCCGGACGGAGCAGCGCCGGAAGCCGCCTCGTCGTTCACTCCGACGAGGCGGTGTGTGCCGGACGCTGCGCCCCCACCAGAGTCCGGAGGGAGGCATCGGGAGCGCAGACGCCTTTCAGTGCCAGGTGCCATACCCGCTCCAGCCGGCCGACGGCGCTCTGGTGGCCGGTGCCCGTGCCGCATCGTTCGCGTGTGTAGACCTCGGCTCCGCTCGTCAGGTGCTCCACCAGCGTCGCGACGTCCGCCGGCAGCGCGTCCTCACAGATCTGGCCGGACCGGTGCGCCTCGTCCAGCAGTTCCCGCACGACCGGCAGCCAGCGGTCCGACCACGCCGAGGCGGTGGGCCGTTCCCGCATGAGACGGACGGCCGAACGCACAGCCACGTTCTCCTCCATCAGACGCGCGAGTTCGAGCGTGATCTCGATGGTGGCGCGCAGGGCCGGCACCTGCCTGCCGGTGACACGGTCCAGGACGGCCTGTGTGGCCATCCAGCCTTCTTCCTGGACGGCATCGGCCAGGTCGGCCTTGGTGGAGAAATGAAAGGTCAGCGCACCAACCGACATGCCTGCGGCCTTGCTGACCTGGGACAGAGAGGTACCGTCGTAACCACCGCGGTCGAACGCGTCTGCGGCGGCTTTGAGTACGACGGCGCGTGTCCGTAGGGCTCTCTGCTGCTTCACCATGCCGACTCCGGGTGAGCGCTCGCCGACAGCCACACGGGGGTCTCCTAACTGCAAGGCACCGCTCCGTTCTCCTGGTGGTCCACTTCCTATTTTAAGCGAACACCTTGCTCGGCTTAGGGACACCGGGCAATACCGACTTGCCCAAGGTGCAACGGATCCGCGGACCGGTCTTCCCTGCGTTCACCACGGTCACGTTCCCGTTGAGGAAACGCGGGAAGAAGTCTTCGTCATGTAGGGACGGCACGTGAGTGCGACGGCATACAACGTGCCCCGGGGAAGCTCCTCCCTCGCACCGTGAGGCCTCCACCCGGCCGCGAGCCGGACTCCCGGTCCGGCCCGCGGCGTGAGGCGTGAGTTGGCAAAGTCGCAGAACGTCTTTCCGGGGTCACAAAAAAAGAGAACGTTCGCTATTCTTTTGGCGCGCGCCAGCTTGCGGCCTGCCACAGGGAGGGAAGCCACGCCATGACCACGCCCGCCTTGACAAACCCTCTGGACTCGGTGTCCGCGTTCGCCGACAACATCTTCGAGTACTTGCCGCGGACCGATCAGCGCAGGTGGGCGCGGACCTACCTGTGGGGTCTGCTCACCACCCCGGGCAAGAAGTCGGTGCGGCGCCTCGCCTCCGTCTCGGGTTCGCCCACCGCGTTCCAGTCGCTGCATCAGTTCGTCAACGCCAGTCCGTGGGACTGGGCACCCGTCCGGGAAGAGCTGGTGCGCTGGGTCGAGCGCCGGGCGCGGACGCAGGCGTGGGTCGTGGATCTGGCGGTGCTGCGCAAGCGCGGGGAGCACTCATGCGGCGTGCATCGACGCTTCGTCCCCTCCACCGGACGCTCGGTCACATGCCAGGTGGGCGTCGGTGCCTTCCTGGCCACACCGAAGGAGTCCGTCCCCGTCGACTGGCGTCTGATGCTGCCCGGTTCCTGGAGCAAGGATCCGCAGCGCCGTAAACGCGCCCGCATCCCGGACGACATCCACGGTGGGTCGGCCGAGCGCCACGTCCTGGATCTGCTCGATGCCCTGACCTCGGTCAGCCGCGCGGCTCCCGTACCGGTCGTGGCGGACCTGTCAGCCTCTCCCGGCGCAGCCGATCTGGTGCGCGGGCTCGCTCTGCGCGACTGTCGTTTCGCCGTCGCCGTGCCGGACAACTTCAAGATCGTGCTCGGCCGCCACCTGAAGGTCCAGCGGCGCAACGGCCCCGGTGATCACGGTCTGGCGCTCTCCGCACGCAGCATCTTCCAATTCGACACCGGCGGGTTGTTCCAGTTGGAGAAGGTGCCCTCCGACTCCGGGCACAAGCGCGGCACGACCGTCATGTCCAGCCTCGTGCACCTGCCTACGGCACTCATGGACGACTCCCAGCCGCCACGCACCTACCAGTTGTTCGCGGTACGCTCCGCAGGGGACCGCCGCCCCCCCAAACTGTGGCTCACCAGCCTCACACACTCCAGGGTCGAGGAGAGACTCGCGCTGGTGCGGACACTGCGGCGGACGTCCGAGTCGGTTCGGCGCATGGAGGACTTCGGCCTGCTCGACTTCGAGGGACGCTCCTACCCCGGCTGGCATCATCACATGACCCTTGTGTCGGCGGCATACGCCTACAGCCGGCTCCACGGACCGGAGACGCCGGGGCGGTCGCTGCCGACCGCCGCCTGACCGGGCCGCGCCTGTCGAAGGAGCCGGGCCGGCCCGGCGCACAGCGATCCTGGAAGCTCTCGTTCCTCGTGCTCGTCTCCGCAGGCACCCCTGGAACTGATCATTTAGGGTAAGCGAATGCTCAGAACCACGTACGAGGGGCAGAACTGCAATCTGGCTCGAACCCTGGAGGTGGTCGGCGAGCGCTGGACGCTTCTGATCGTCCGCTCGGCACTGCTGGGCGTCAAGCGCTTCGACACGTTTCTGGAGCACCTGGACATCGCCCGGAACGTCCTGGCCAAACGCCTCGCCCGGCTCGTCGAGTACGGGGTCATGGAGCGGGTCCCCTACCAGGACAGGCCCATCCGGTACGAGTACCGGCTGACCCCCGCGGGACGCGACCTGACCAGGGCGGTCGTCGCGCTGATGCAGTGGGGCGACCGGAACCTGCCCCCGGATTTCGGTTCGCAGCGCAGGGTTGATCATCTCGGCTGCGACGGCACCGTCCACGTCGAGCTGAGGTGCTCCGAGTGCGGCCGCCGGGTGTACGACGAGGAGGTGGAGGTGCGACGCCCGTGTCGGGGCTGAACATGCTCACCCGTTCCTGAACACCGGCCGATCCGGCTCGAACACGCCCTCCTGCGCACTCCCGAAGATGCCCGGCGCGCCCCCGGCGCACCACGATGGGCCCTCCGCCACAGGCGGAGCGATCCGTGACAGGAGGGCGATCGTGGCATCCGTGCTGGGAGCGATGCGCAGACTGGTGATGGCTCCGTCCTTGGGGGAGGTGAGCTTCGCGGGCCGGGGGTTCCCGGTGGAGGCCACCGAGAGGACCCGACAACTGGAGGCCGTTCCGCAGGCGGTCGTCTGCGGCTTCGAGTGGGGTATCGGGGACCGCGACCTGGCCGACACCGAACGCCGCCTGTCCATGGTCGAGCCCGGAGTGAGAGGGTTCGCCTACGAGGGCGCCACGATGGCCTGTGTCATCCGCGACGCGATGGGTCCGGGCGGCCACCGGACCCGGGATCTGATGAGGGGCGGCGGCAGGCCGCACGTCTTCCTCAACTACATCGGTATCGGCTTCGCCATGGCACGTCTGCCGCGGCCGCTGTGGCGGAAGGCCGTGCCCGCGCTGACCGGACCCGAGTACTACCCGGCGATGAGCTGGCTGGCTGTGGACGGATACGGCTTCGACCGAGCCTACTTCGACACCAGCCGCTGGGTCGACGCGCAGTGGACGCCCCGGGCCTATCCCTGGGAAGGCGACCGCGGCTACTTCCCGCGCGCGGTCGACCAGGGCATCGGCCGGGCCCTGTGGTTCATCCACGGCGGACACGCCGACCGTGTCCGCGCCGCCGTAAGCGCGTTCGCCGACCGCCGCCGGGCGGACCTGTGGAGCGGTGTCGCACTGGCCGCCACCTACGCGGGCGGGAGCACCTCCGCGAGCCTCGCCGCGCTGCGCGACGCGGCCGGGGAGGCCCGCGGGCACGTGGGCCAGGGGGCCGTGTTCGCCGCGAAGGCACGCCATCATGCCGGTCATGTGCCCGAGCACACCCATACCGCCACCCGGGTGTTCGCGGACCTCGACGTCGAGGCGGCCGCCCGGCTGGCCGACGACTGCGCGGCACCCCGGTCCGGGGCGGGCGGGATACCGGAGTACGAGCTCTGGCGCCGGCACGTGCGCGGACGACTGGCCTGCGCCATGGTTTGAGCAACTACGGAGTAGACGCCCGTCCACCCTCCCTGGATAGATTCGAAATAACCCGTCATTTAAGGGATATTCCACGAGGGGCGGTTTACTGAGTTGTCCACGATCTTCGGTGCGCTGAGGCGCCGCATTCTCACTCCTTCCGTTTCCGAGACGACGCTGGAAAAGCGCGGATTCCATCGGAAGAACCGTCAGGCGCAAGAGCAGCTGGAGAGGGTCGGCCGAACCTTCCTGGAGGGATACGGCTACGCGGTACAGGCGCGGTCCGTGGCCGAGGCGGAGGAGATGCTGGAATCCGTCCCCCGCGCCTACCGCGGGTTCGCCTACGAGGGCGCCGGCATGGGAGCCGCCGTGCACGACGCGCTGCCGGGGCACAGCGGGAGGCTGGAGGGTCTTCTCGCCGGCGGGGGAGGCCGCCACATCTACATGGTCTACGTCGGCGTCGGCTGGGCCATGGCCCGCCTGCCGAGGTTCCTGTGGCCCGCCGTGGAGCGCACCGATCCGCTGCTGCGATGGCTGATCCTGGACGGCTACGGATTCCACCAGGCGTACTTCCGTACCGATTCCTACGTCCGCACCCCGCATGTGCGGCACTCCTTCAGATGGGCGGGCGGTCCGGACGACTACTCGGCCAAGGTGATCGACCAGGGTATCGGCCGGGCCCTGTGGTTCGTCGGCGGCACCGACCCCGACATCGTCACCGACCTGATCGCCTCCTACCCCGAGGACCGCCGCGGTGACCTGTACGCCGGCGCGGGGCTGGCCGCCACCTACGCCGGCGCGGCCGACGAGGAGGAGCTGCTCCGGTTCGCCGAACGGGCCGGGGAGCACCGCCTCCAACTGGCCCAGGGCGCCGCCTTCGCCGCCGAGGCCCGCGACAGGGCGGGCACCACGATCGCGCACACCCACCTGGCCACCCGTGTGCTGTGCGGCACGACACCCGAGCGGGCGGCGCGGGTGTGTGTCGACCGCAGGCCCGCGCATAGCGGCCACGACGGTGTCCCCTCCTACGAGACATGGCGCCGGGACATCGCCGCCGAGATCGCTTCTACATCGATTCCCCGGAAAGGTGCCGACCTGTGAAAGAAGCAACCGGATGGCTGCGCAAGAATTTGGCGGGAGTCGCCGCCCTCGCGCTTATGGCAGGCACGTTCTACGCGGTGCGTATCCCCGAGACATCCGCTGCCGAAACCGCGGAAATCGCGGACAGATTCTCCTTCGAACCGATGACGGTCGCCATGCCGGCCGGGTTCGAGAAGAAGACGATACGCAAGGTCAATAAAGCGTACGAGCACATCGACGCCTGGATCTCCTCGGTCGGTGCGGGCATCGCCATGAACGACGTGGACGGTGACGGGCTGGCCAACGACCTGTGCATCACCGACCCGCGCACCGACCAGGTCGTCGTGACACCCTCGCCCAACCGGGAAGTCGCCTACCGGCCCTTCGCCCTCGACCCTGCCCCGCTACCGGTCGACAAGACGATGGCGCCGATGGGGTGCGTGCCCGGCGACTTCAACGAGGACGGCGCCACCGATCTGCTCGTGTACTACTGGGGCCGCACTCCCATCGTCTTCCTCGCCGAGGACGAGGACGAGGACGAGGGCGGGGACGGCAAGGGCAAGAGCCTCGCGCCCGGCTCCTTCCGCCCCACCGAGCTCCTGCCCGGCAAAGAAGGCCCCCGGTACACCGGCCCGCTGTGGAACTCCAACGCCGCCGCCGTCGCCGACTTCGACGGCGACGGCCACGACGACATCTTCATCGGCAACTACTTCCCCGACAGTCCCGTCCTGGACCCGTCCAAGGACGGCGACGTCGTGATGAACGACTCGCTCTCCCACGCCCAGAACGGCGGCGGCGGCCACTTCTTCCGGTGGACCGAGCACGGCTACGAGAAGACCGACGGCTCCCTGCCACAGAGCATCAGCCACGGGTGGACGCTCGGTGTGTCCGCCGCCGACCTCGACGGCGACCGGCTGCCGGAGCTGTACCTGGCCCACGACTTCGGCACCTCCGCCCTGCTGCACAACACCTCCCGCCCCGGCCGCATCGAGTTCGCCCAGGTCAAGTCCGTCCATTCGGGCACCGTGCCCAAGTCCAAGGAGATCGGCCGCAGTTCCTTCAAGGGCATGGGCGTCGACTTCGGCGACCTGGACAACGACGGCCTGTACGACATGTTCGTCAGCAACATCACCACCTCGTTCGGCATCCAGGAGTCCAACTTCGCCTTCATCGGCACGGCCGGCAGCAGAGCCGAGGTGCGAGCCCGTCTGGAGGACGGCGAGGCGCCCTTCGAGGACCGGAGCACCGACCTCGGTCTCGCATGGTCCGGCTGGGGCTGGGACGTGAAGACGGCCGACTTCGACAACGACGGTGTACTGGAGATCGCCCAAGCCCTTGGCTTCGTCAAGGGCAAGAACAACCGCTGGCCGCAACTGCAGGAGCTGGCCACCGCCAACGACGCGCTGATCTCCAACCCCACCTGGTGGCCGAACGTCCAAGAGGGCGACGACCTCGCCGGAAGCCAGACCATGCGCCTGTTCGCCAAGGGCGAGGACGGCAGGTACACCGACCTGTCTCCCGCGCTCGGCCTCGCCGTCCCCGTCCCCAGCCGGGGCATCGCCACCGGCGATGTCGACGGCGACGGGCGCCTCGACCTCGCGGTCGCCCACCAGTGGGGCGATCCCGGCTTCTACCACAACGTCGGCGAGGACGCCGGCGCCTACCTCGGGCTCCGGCTCACCCGCCCCTCCGGCTCGCCCGCGGTCGGCGCGGAGGTCCGCGTCACCCTGCCCGGCGGGACCGAACGCGTCAGTCGCGTCGACGGCGGCGGCGGCCACTCCGGCAAGCGCAGCTCCGAGGTGCACATCGGCCTCGGCCACGACGTCCGGGGCCCGGTCGATGTCCGGCTGACCTGGCGGGACCGCACGGGCGACGTACACGAGCAGCGGCTGCGTCTGTCCCCCGGCCGCCACAGCATCCAGCTCGGAACCCAGGCCAAGGAGCAGTGACCCCATGTCCGCACAGCAGAAGGCGCCGGCCGCTCCGCGCCACAATCCGAAGGTCGTCACGGCCCTGCGCCGGTTCGCGATCTCGATCTCCGTGCTCAACATATTCGGCTACACCGTCCTGGGCTTCGAGCAGCCGTGGACCTGGCCGTTCATCGCCCTGGCCGCCGCCTACACGGTGGAGATCGTCCTAGAGGCGATCGGTGCCCGCTCCGAGGGCCGGGCGCCCCGGTTCCGTGGCAACGGCCCCCGCGGGCTGATGGAGTTCCTCTACCCGGCCCACATCACCGCCCTGGCGGTGAACATGCTCACCTACGTCAACGACCAGGTATGGGTCATGGTGTTCGGCGTCATTGTCGCCGTGGGCACCAAGTGGGTGCTGCGCGCGCCGGTACGCGGCCGGATGCGGCACTTCATGAACCCGTCGAACTTCGGCATCGCCGTCATCCTGCTGCTCTTCCCCTGGGGAGGCATCGCCCCGCCCTACCACTTCACCGAGTACCTCGACGGCGGCTTCGACTGGCTCGTCCCGGCCGTCATCATCGTCCTGGGCACGATGCTCAACGCCAAGCTCACCGAGCGCATGTGGCTGATCCTCGCCTGGGTGGGCGGCTACGTCCTGCAGGCCGTCGTCCGAGGCCTGCTGTTCGACACCTCCATCCCCGCGGCCCTGGCGATGACGACCGGCGTGGCGTTCGTGCTCTTCACCAACTACATGATCACCGATCCGGGGACCACCCCGTCCTCCAAATGGGGCCAGATCGCTTTCGGCGGCGGCGTCGCGGCCGCGTACGGCGTGCTCACCGCGCTCAGCGTCGCCTACGGCATCTTCTTCGCCACCGCCCTGGTCTGCCTGGTCCGCGGCGCCCACCTGTGGACGGTCGACATCCTGGAGCGCGGGCGTGCCCAGGAGCGCGAGCACAAGGACCCCGCGGCACCGGACCAGATCGGCGCCGGAGAACTGTCCCCCGAACGATTCGCCGCCGGGGAGTGCGCCGGCGGCTGCGCAGGCGAGTGCGTCTGCCCGGCCGAGCCCGCCGCGAAGTCCGCTCCGCAGAAGGTCGGGGTGGCGGCATGACCAGGATCGCCATCGTCGGCATGGCCTGCCGCTATCCCGACGCCGCCGGCCCCCGCGAGCTGTGGGACAACGCCGTCGCCGGGCGCCGGGCCTTTCGTCGGCTGCCCGAGGTGCGCATGCGCCTGGAAGACTACTGGGACGCCGATCCCGCCGCCCCCGACCGCTTCTACGCGCGCAACGCGGCGGTCCTGGAGGGGTACGAGTTCGACCGGGTCGCCCACCGGATCGCGGGCAGCACCTACCGCTCGACCGACCTCACCCACTGGCTCGCCCTGGACACCGCAGGACGAGCCCTGGCCGACGCCGGGTTCACCGGCGGCCAGGGGCTGCCTCGCGAGCGTACCGGTGTCGTGGTCGGCAACACCCTCACCGGCGAGTTCGCCCGGGCCAACGTGATGCGGCTGCGCTGGCCGTACGTGCGCCGCGTCATGGCCGAGGCGCTCAGGGGCCAGCAGGACTGGGACGACGACCGGGTCTCGGAGTTCCTGGCCGGTGTGGAGACCGCCTACAAGGAACCCTTCCCGGCCGTCGACGAGGACACGCTGGCCGGGGGGCTGGCCAACACCATCGCCGGCCGGGTCTGCAACCACTTCGACCTGGGCGGCGGCGGTTACACCGTGGACGGCGCGTGCTCCTCCTCGCTGCTGTCGGTCACCACGGCCGGCACCTCGCTACTGAGCGGTGACATCGATGTCGCCGTCGCGGGCGGGGTGGACCTGTCGATCGACCCGTTCGAGATCATCGGTTTCGCCAAGACCGGAGCCCTGGCCAAGGGCGAGATGCGTCTGTACGACCGCGGCTCCAACGGATTCTGGCCCGGTGAGGGCTGCGGCATGGTCGTGCTGATGCGGGAGGAGGACGCCCTGGCGGGCAACCACCGCATCTACGCGACGATCGCCGGCTGGGGCGTGTCCTCCGACGGCCAGGGCGGCATCACCCGCCCCGAGGTGAGCGGCTACCGGCTCGCCCTGCGCAGGGCGTACGAGCGGGCCGGGTTCGGCATCGACACCGTGCCGCTGTTCGAGGGCCACGGCACCGGCACCGCGGTCGGCGACCGTACCGAGCTGTCCGCGCTGATGAGTGCCCGGGCCGCGGTCAACCCCGAGGTCCCGGTCGCGGCCATCACCTCCATCAAGGGCATGATCGGCCACACCAAGGCAGCGGCCGGCATCGCCGGTCTGATCAAGTCGGCGATGGCCGTCGACAACCAGGTCCTGCCCCCGGCCATCGGCTGTGTCGAGCCGCACGAGCTGCTCACCGGCGAGCAGGCCAACCTGCGGGCCCTGCGCACGGCCGAGGCCTGGCCGCAGGGCACGCCGCGGCGCGCGGCCATCACCGCCATGGGATTCGGCGGGATCAACACCCACGTCGTGCTGGACGAACCCGCCGCCCGTCGGCGTACGGCGCCCGACCGACGCTCCGTCACGCTGGCGCGCTCCGCGCAGGACTGCGAACTGCTGTTGCTGGAGGGCGACTCGCCCGCGGCCCTGAGCGCCCGGATCGCCGAGGTCGCCGACTTCGTGGCCGAGGTCTCCTACGCCCAGGTCGCCGACCTGGCCGCCACGCTCCAGAACCGGCTGCGGGGCCTGCCGTACCGCGCCGCGGTCGTGACCTCCTCCCCGGAGGACGCCGAGCGCCGGCTGCGGAGCCTGGCCGACATCCTGGACGGTGGCGAGCACACGCACTTCTCCCCGGACGGCCGCGGCTTCCTGGGGCACGCCACCGGCCGCGGCCGGATCGGTTTCCTCTTTCCCGGGCAGGGCTCGGGCAGGGGCACCGGCGGCGGCGCGCTGCGCCGCCGCTTCCCCGAGGCGGCGGAGGTCTACGACATGGCCGACCTGCCCGCCACCGGCGACATGGTCGCCACCGACGTGGCCCAGCCGCGTATCGCCACCGGCTCGGCGGCCGGGCTGCGTGTCCTGGACACCCTGCGGGTGGAGGCGACCGTCGCCCTGGGCCACAGCCTGGGCGAGCTGTCCGCCCTGCACTGGGCCGGCGCGCTGGACGAGGAGACCCTGCTGGAGGCGGCCCGGGTCCGCGGCCGCGCGATGGCCGAGCACAGCGCCTCGGGCACCATGGCCTCGCTGGTGGCCGGTCCGCAGGAGGCCGAGCGGCTCACCGAGGGGCTGCCCGTCGTCGTCGCCGGGTACAACGGCCCCGAGCAGACCGTCGTGGCCGGACCGGTGGAAGCGGTCGAGGAGGTGGCCGGCCGCGCCGCCGCGGCGGGGGTCGGCTGCACCCGGCTCGCGGTTTCCCACGCCTTCCACTCCCCGCTGGTGGCGCCGGCCGCGGGCTCCTTCGGCGACTGGCTCGCCGGCGCCCGCCTCGGCGAGGTGGGTGCCCGGGTGGTCTCCACCGTCACCGGCGGGGAGCTGGCACGCGACACGGACCTGGCTGGCCTGCTGCGGCGGCAGATCACCGACCCCGTGCTGTTCACCCAGGCTGTCACCGCGGCCGCCCAGGACGTCGACCTGTTCGTCGAGGTCGGTCCGGGACGGGTGCTGAGCTCACTGGCGACGGCGGCCACCGGCGTCCCGTCCGTCGCGCTGGACACCGACGACGAGTCGCTGCGCGGACTGCTGGGTGCGGTCGGCGCCGCCTACGTCGTCGGCGCGCCCGTCGCCGGTGAGCGGCTCTTCCAGGACCGGCTGGTCCGGCCGCTGGAGGTGGGACAGGAGTTCAGCTTCCTGGCCAACCCCTGCGAACAGGCGCCGCGAGTGGATCTGCCCGCCCGACAGCCGGTCCGGGCCGAGGACACAACCGCTGCGGCCACCGACGGGACTGCCGAGGCCGCCGCCGCGACCGTGACCGTGACCGTGACCGCGGAGCATGCGGACACGGGCGGCGCGCCGGCCCTCGAGGTGCTGCGCGGTCTCGTCGCCGAGCGGGCCGAGCTGCCCGCCGACCTCGTCGCCGACGACAGCAGGCTTCTGGACGACCTGCACATGAGTTCCATCACGGTCGGCCAGATCGTCAACCAGGCCGCCTCCCGCCTGGGCATCGAGGCGGCCCGGGTACCGACCAACTTCGCCACCGCGACACTCGCCGAACTCGCTGAGGCGCTGCAGACGCTGGCCGCCACCAGCGGCCAGGACGGCGGTGGTGAGGCGGCGGCCGTCGTCGGCGCCGCCTCGTGGGCGCGCCCGTTCGCCGTGGACCTGGACGAGGTGCCGCTGCCCCGGGCCGCCGGCCCCGGGTCCGACGGGGCCTGGAAGCTGTTCGCGCCGAAGGACCATCCGGTGGCCGGGGAGCTGCGCGAGGCCCTCCAGCGCGCCGGAGTCGGTCCGGGGGTGCTGGTGTGCCTGCCCGCGAAGTGCTCCCCGGAACAGATCGAGCGGGCGCTCGCCGGAGCGAAGGAATCCCTGGCCGGTGAGCGCGACCGGCGCTTCGTCCTGGTACAGGACGGCCGGGGTGCGGCCGGACTCGCGAAGACGCTCCACCAGGAGGCACCGCAGCTGCGCACGACAGTCGTCCACACCGCCATGGAGGACGGTGCGGTCGGGCGTGTCGTGGCCGAGGTGGCCGCGACCAACCGGTTCTCCGAGGTCCACTACGGCGTGGACGGGGTGCGCCGCGTACCGACGCTGCGGGCCCTGCCCGTCCAGGCGGAGCGCTCCGACACCCCGCTCGGTGCCTCGGACGTTCTTCTGGTGACCGGTGGAGGCAAGGGCATCTCCGCCGAGTGCGCTCTGTCGCTCGCGCTGGACAGCGGTGCGCGGCTGGCCGTGCTCGGCCGCTCCGACCCCGCCTCGGACCGGGAGCTGGCCGACAACCTGGGGCGGATGGCCGACAACGGCGTGACCGTGCGCTACGCGCGCGCCGATGTCACCGAACCGGACCAGGTCCGCGCCGCCGTCACCGAACTGGAGCGGGAGCTGGGCCCGGTCACAGGCCTGCTGCACGGTGCCGGGCGCAACGAGCCGGGGCCGCTGCACACACTGGAGCCGGCCGACTTCCGCCGTACCTTCGCGCCCAAGGTGGACGGTCTGCGGACCGTGCTGGAGGCAGTCGGTCCGGGCAACCTGAAGCTGCTGGTCACCTTCGGCAGCATCATCGGCCGCGCCGGCCTGCGGGGCGAGGCCCACTACGCCACCGCCAATGAGTGGCTGGCCGACCTCACCGAGGAAGTCGCCCGTGCCCACCCGCGGCTCCGCGCCCGCTGCGTGGAGTGGTCGGTGTGGTCCGGGGTCGGCATGGGCGAGAAGCTCTCGGTCGTCGAGTCGCTCGCCCGTGAGGGCATCACACCCGTCTCCCCGGACCAGGGCGTGGAGATCCTGCGGCGGCTGGTCTGCGACCCGGACGCGCCCGTGGTGACGGTCGTCAGCGGCCGTACCGAGGGCATCGAGACGGTCCGGCGCGACCTGCCGCCCCTGCCGCTGCTGCGGTTCACCGGCAACCCCCTGATCCGCTACCACGGGGTGGAACTGGTCACCGAGGTCGAGCTGAACGCGGGTACCGACCCCTACCTCGCCGATCACCTGCTGGACGGCAACCTCCTCATGCCCGCCGTCATGGGCATGGAGGCCATGGTCCAGGTCGCGGCCGCGGCCACCGGGTGGACCGGTACGCCGGTGATCGAGGACGCCCGCTTCCTGCGGCCCATCGTGGTTCCGCCGAACGGCAGCGCCACGATCCGCGTCGCCGCGGCCGTCACCGGCGCCGATACCGTCGATGTCGCCGTCCACGCCCAGGACACCGGTTTCGCGGCGGAGCACTTCCGCGCCCGGTTGGTCTACTCCGGCGCCGCCGTACCGGACGGCCCGCCCCTGCAGACCGCCCCGGGCACTTCGCAGGTCCCGCTGGACCCGGCGGCCGACCTGTACGGCAGCATCCTCTTCCAGGGGGAGCGCTTCCAGCGGCTGCGCCGCTTCCACCGGGCCGCGGCGCGCCATGTGGACGCGACCGTGGAGGTACGGGGGCCGCAGGGCTGGTTCGCCGGTTTCCTCCCGGGCGAGCTGCTGCTGGCCGATCCCGGCATGCGCGACGCGCTGATGCACGGCAACCAGGTGTGCGTTCCCGACGCCACCTTGCTGCCCTCGGGCGTCGAGCGCATCCACCCGCTCGGCGCCGGCCCGAACGTCCCGCAGGAACTGCGCTACTGCGCGGTCGAGCGCAGCCGTGACGGTGACACCTATGTGTACGACATCGCGGTCCGGGACACCGACGGCACCGTCGTCGAGCGGTGGGAGGGCCTGACCCTCCACGCGGTGCGCAAGAACGACGGTTCCGGGCCCTGGGCCGCACCTCTGCTGGGGCCCTACCTGGAGCGGAGGCTGGAGGATGTACTCGGAGTCCGCGTCGCGGTCGCCGTCGAGCCGCACGGCGACGCCCCGGCCGGGTCCGTGGCCGAACGCCGCGCGTTCACCTCGGCCGCGGCCTCCCGGGCCCTGGAGGGCCCCGTGACCGTACGTCACCGGCCGGACGGACGACCGGAGATCGACGAGGGCCGGTACCTGTCGGCCGCACACGGCCCGGGGATCACCCTCAGCACGGTGGCGGACACGGAGGTCGCCTGCGACGTCGAGGCCGTGCGCATGCGCCCGGCGGAGGAGTGGGAAGGCCTGCTCGGCGAGCACGCGGCCGTGGCGGAACTGGTCGCCAAGGAGACCGGTGAGGCGCCCGACACCGCCGCCACCCGGGTGTGGAGCGCCGTCGAGTGCCTGCGGAAGGCCGGGGTCATGGCCGGCGCCCCGCTGACAGTGCTGCCCCCGGACAAGGACGCCTGGGTGCTCCTCACCGCGGGCGGACTGCGGATCGCGACCTTCGTAACCGCTCTCAGGGAGAGTCTGGAACCCGTCGTCTTCGCATTCCTCACGCACGAACCGGAACTCACCGAAGGGCGGTCATAGGCCATGTCGGACGACTACTTCGAGTACCGGCACACGGTCGGGTTCGAGGAAACCAACCTTGTCGGAAATGTCTACTACGTCAACTACCTGCGGTGGCAGGGACGCTGCCGCGAGCTGTTCCTCAAGCAGAAGGCCCCCGACGTCCTCGCCGATGTCCAGGAGGACCTGAAGCTGTTCACGCTGAAGGTGGACTGCGAGTTCTTCGCCGAGATCACCGCCTTCGACGAACTCTCCGTCCGTATGCGGCTGTCGGAACTGGGCGGGACGCAACTGGAGTTCACCTTCGACTACGTCAAGGTGACCGAGGACGGCACCGAGACGCTGGTTGCCCGGGGCAGGCAGCGGATCGCGTGCATGCGCGGACCGAACACCGCCACCGTCCCCTCACCCATACCCGACGCGCTGGCCCGGGCACTGGAGCCGTACACGGCCCGGGCCCGGGTGCTGGCGGGGAGGACGGCATGAGCTCACCCGCCGTATCGCCGCCGGAGCGCTCCCGGGCCGGGGATCCGGCACGGCTGAGACGAACCTTCGGGGCGTTCGCCACCGGCGTGACCGTGGTCACGGTCGGTGGTGACGCCCCGCGGGGCATGACGGCCAACTCCTTCACCTCCGTCTCGCTCGCTCCCCCGCTGGTCCTGGTCTGCGTCGGCAAGGACGCGGTCATGCACCGCACCCTCGCCCACTCACGGACCTTCTCGGTCTCGGTACTCGGCGCCGGCCAGGAGGACGTGGCCCGGCACTTCGCCGACCGGTCCCGGCCGATGGGCGCCGGCCAGTTCGAGGCGTTCGGCCGTCTGGAGGGTCTGGCCTGCGACGCTCCTCTCGTTCCGGGGGCCGCGGCGTACTTCGAGTGCGAGAAGTGGCGGGAGTACGACGGCGGTGACCACACCATCTACCTGGGGGAGGTACTCCGTGAGGAGGACCTCCCCGACCGGGGTGCGCTGCTGTTCCACCGCGGGTGCCTGCGCGGTCTGGCCACGCGGGCGCCCGAGGCGGCGGCATGAGTGTCTACCCGCCCGGGCCGCCGGCGGCGGCCCTGCCCGGGCTGCTGAGGAAGTTCGCCGTGGACCGGCTGGCGATGGTGCGGGACGCGGCCGCGCTGGGCGACGCCGTACGGGTGGTGATGGGTCCCAGGAAGCTGTACGTCTTCAACCGCCCGGAGCACGCCAAGCACGTGCTGGCCGACAACGCGGCCAACTACCGCAAGGGCATCGGCCTGGTGCAGGCCCGGAGCGTCCTGGGCGACGGACTGCTCACCAGCGAGGGTGACCTGTGGCGCGCCCAGCGCAGTAACGTGCAGCCCGCCTTCAGACCGGCCCGCATCACCGCCCAGGCCGAGGCCGTGGCCCAGGAGGCGGCCGGGCTCGTCGCATCGCTGAGGGCCCGGGGGAAGGAGGGGCCGGTCGATGTCCTGGAGGAGGTCACCGGTCTCACCCTCGGGGTCCTGGGCCGCACCCTGCTCGACACCGACCTGCACGCTTACGACTCCATCGCGCACGCCTTCGAGGCCGTGCAGGATCAGGCGATGTTCGACATGGCCACCCAGGACCTGGTGCCCTCGTGGCTGCCGCTGCCAGTCCAGCGGCGCTTCCGCCGGGCCCGCGGGGAACTGGTCCGGATCGTCGACACGCTGGTGGCCGACCGCTCCTCGCGCATGGACGACGAGGACGGCGCCGACGACGCGCTGGCACGGATGATCCTCGCCGCGCGCCGTCACACCGACCCCCGCGCGGGCCGCCGGCTGCTGCGGGAGGAGTTGGTCACTCTGCTGCTGGCCGGGCACGAGACGACGGCGAGCACCCTGGGCTGGGTCTTCCACCTGCTGGCGGTGCACCCGCACGCCCGGGACCTGGTGCGCGAGGAGGCCGGGAGCGTCCTGGGCGGCCGCGCACCCGGGGCGGACGATCTGCGGAGGCTGACGTACACCACTCAGGTGGTGCAGGAAGCCATGCGGCTGTATCCGCCGGTGTGGGTCCTGCCCCGGGTCGCACGGCGCGGCGACGAGGTCGGCGGGTACACGGTGTCGGCGGGGGCTGATGTGCTGGTGTGTCCCTATACGCTCCACCGTCACCCGGAGTTCTGGGAGGAGCCGGAGCGGTTCGACCCCGGGCGGTTCGATCCGTCGCGAAGCGCCAGCCGGCCCCGGTACGCGTACATCCCCTTCGGCGCGGGTCCCCGGTTCTGCGTCGGCAGCAGCCTGGGGATGATGGAGGCCGTCTTCGTCACGGCGCTGGTCACCCGTGACCTCGACCTGTCCGTCGTGCGGGGGCACACGGCGGTCGCGGAGCCGATGCTTTCCCTGCGGATGCGCGGAGGGCTGCCGATGACGGTCAGGGGCGCGCGGTGACGGGACGCGGGCGCACGCGGAAGGCCGGCCGCGGGGTTTCCCCCGGTCGGCCTTCCGTCCTCCGGCGGTGGAGATGTCAGCCCGCCACCGCCCGCAGTGCGCTCGTGCGCATGTCGAGAAGGGCCATCAGCACCGGCGGGTCCTGGATGTCCAGCGGGCGCAGGACGATGTCGGCCGGCATCAGCAGCGTGTCGGCGTGCACGGTGACCGGACCGTACCGCCCGACGGAGACGACGGCCTTGCGATCGGCGCCCGAGGACAGGTGCTCGTGACCGTACGGAACGGAGTGCACGAGGACATGCCAGGAGCCGGCGGGGATGTCCGCCAGCTCGAAGGCCCCGGGGCGCTCCAGGACGGTGCAGCGCACCGGTCGGCCCTGGGGTGCCGGGGTGGGGAAGAGGCCGACGAAACAATACCCCGGGGAGCGGTCCTCCGGGAGCCACACCCGGCCGCGCAGTACGGCACGTGTGGAGTCCTGCGCGGTGGTCGTCCTTCCCTCCCGAAGCTCGGGTGCGAACCCGTCCGTCGCCCGGAACATGCTCGGGGAGACACCCACACAGGACTTGAAACGCGAACTGAAGGTACCGACGCTGCTGTATCCGACCTGACTGCTGATGTCGGCCACACTGAGATCGGTTTCCAGCAGCAGGCGCTTGGCCTCCTGCAGACGCAGGGCGGAGAGGAAACGACCGGGGGATATGCCTGTTACATCCCTGAAAACGCGAGTGAAGTGGAACTTGCTGAACATCGCCGTACGTGCCATCTCGTCGATGGTCAGCTCCTGGCCGAGGTTGGCATGCATGTCGTCGATAACCCGGCGAACGGCGTGCTCGATAGCGGTGGTGGGCACCGTTTCCCCCTGTTGTTGAGTGAGACGTCTTCTCGGCTTTTCGAAAGTGCACGCGGCTATGAGGATGAGGCTCTTCCGGTCAGCCGCCCGGACAGTTCGTCGGCGAACCTTTTCCAGCTTCCGGAGCACTGGAGGGCCAGTTCCGCGACGGTGGCGGAGCAGTGAGGCGGAACGGCGTCCGCGTACTGCCGCCAGGAGTCGTCCACCACGAAGTGTGCGTGGAGCCAGCGCAGCAGGTGACGGCCGGACTCGGTGTGGCGGAGAGACGGATCGCGGGCGAGTTTGTGCAGCGTCTCCACCGCGAGACGGGCCCGGCCGGCCCGGACCGGGAAGTCGCCGCCGGGCATGTCCTGCTCGCGCAGGAGGCGTATCGTGCCCTCTACGGTGGTGTCCTCCTCATCGGCGGCCGGTTCCGGCGAGGTCTTCCCGCGTGGCTGCCTACGGCCGACGGGAACGGGCGACTCTCCTCTCAGCAGCCGCTGCCGTACATCGTGCGCGGTCCCCAAAGAGAGTCCCGTCTCCTTGACGATGGCCCGCAGCGGAAGGTCCGGACGGCTGGTCATGAGCCGCGCGGCGTGTATCCGCTCGGCTGTGCGGTCCAGGGGGTAGGTCTTTCCGTCGGAACCGACGCGGTTGTTCGACCGAGGAGAATCCCCGGCTGAACGCCTGCGTGCGGCGGCCACGGTCTTTGCGTCCAAACCGACGCAGGCGGCGACGGCACGGTCCGACAGGTCCGGATGGGTGCCGAAGATCCGGAGGGCGGCCGCCTTGCGGTCCGCGACCGACAGCGGCAGCCCGTGGGAGACGTTGGCCGTGACCGCCCGCAGGAAAACATCCTCCTCCGCTCCGTCGAAATACCGGACTTCGACGAACTCCGCCCCTTTCAGGATCGCCGCCGCTACCCGGTGCATTCCGTCTACTACCCGCATCGTCGTGCGGTGGACAAGGACGGGCGGAAGGCTTGCGTACACTTCGGCAAGTCGGTGGACATGAGTCTCGTCGACACCGTTCAGACGTGGTGAGTCGGCTGGGAGTAGCTCCCCGATCCGCACCCTGTGTGTGAATTCGTGCGGCAGAGACGGGGTTCTGTCGACGCTTTCCAACTCTCCCCCAAGATGAGAACGAATTGCCCTTCGGCATGTCGGAACGCTTCGCGGTAAACCGTGGCCGCGAACAGCAAACGCGCCCGAAGAGACCGTACTGGCCGACTGTTTTGTTCGCCTGGGCAGCGGAACGACGCTTCGACTTCGGCTAGTTGCTTCAAGAGACTCGGCGTTCTCCCGAAAGGGGACAGGCAGTTGCCCGAAAAGACTCAGCAGCTCTAACGTCTCCCTGACACCAGCAATCAGTCCCCACTCACCGACGGAGGTCGAGTTGCAGCGGGATGGATCGAATGCGCCGACGAAAAACGTGGCGGACGACGTGTCGCTCACCCTTGAGGCCTACGCGGACACGATCGTCCCGGGAGAGAAGCGATGGCCTGGAGACCGGGCCGTGGCCGGCGTCGTCACAGGCGGTGGAGCGGTGGCGGCCGGAGCCCTGGAGCTGCTGCGATGGGACGCCACCGGCATCAGCGCCAGTTTGGACGACTTGGCGCAGCTCGTCAACGGGCACGCCGAGGCCTACGCCGAGGAGACCGGCATGCGGCTCGCCCCGGACGTACCCGCCTTCGTGGCGCTGGAATACGAGCACCGCGCGGAGGTGGTCGCACGACTGACCCGTCCCGGCCACCCGGAGAAGGAGTTCTGGGTACTGCTGTCGCTCTTCTGCAACATGGCTTTCGACTCGGCCGCGCACCTGCACACCGCCGACGCGCTGCGGGACGGCCACCCGGGGCTGGAGGCCATGGGCATCACCAGCCCCGACGCGGACGGCCTGTGGCGCTTCCGTGACTTCGGGTACGGACGCGAGCTCGCACGACCGCACCCCGCCACCACACCCTCAGGGAGCCCAGCATGAGCGAGACGACCGAGCGGACCGATGTTCTGGTGATCGGCAGTGGATTCGGCGGCGCTGTCGCCGCATACCACCTGGCCGCCGGTGGCGCCAAGGTGACCGTGCTGGAACGCGGCCCGTGGCTGGAGAGCGAGGATTTCGAGCACGACTACAAACTCGGCTCCTCCTACACACGCGTCTTCGACTTCGTCGTCGGCGACGGGATGAGCGTGCTGGGCGGCAACTGCGTCGGCGGCGGCAGCGTCGTGTACTTCGCGGCCATGCCGCGGGCTCCGCGCTTCGTCTTCGAGCGCAAGGGCGCCATCGGTCGTCGGATGTGGCCCAAGTCCGTCAGCCGCGACACCCTGGAACCGTGGTACGACCGGGTCGAGGAGTCCCTGTCGGTCAGCAGACAGGGCTGGGAGGACGTCTCGTACGCGGGAGGGCTGTGGGCGGCCGCCTGTCATCGCGCCGGCCGCACCGCCAATCCGCTCGCCGTCGCGATCGACAACTCCAAGTGCGTCAACTGCAACTTCATGATGGCCGGGTGCCGCTTCGAGGCGAAACACTCCCTCACCTCCAACTACCTGCCGGCTGCCATCGCCCACGGAGCCGAGATCCGCCCCCTGCACGAGGTGCAGTACCTGGAGCGGACCACCGAGGGCGGTTATCGGATTCATTACAACATCGTCCACGACGAGGACTACCGCCTGCGGAACGGGTCCGGCACGATCGAGGCGAAGATCGTGGTGATGGCCGCCGGCGCCGCCGCGACCCCCGTCATCCTCCAGCGCAGTGAGGCGCACCTGGGCAGGATGCCGCACGCGGTGGGACGCTACTTCTCCGGCAACGGCGAGCGCCTCAACACCGCGATCCTCAACGAGGACAAGGTCGCCGAACTGCTGGGACTGTCCCGCGGCGAGGGGGAGCTGCCCTACGGCGCCAACGCGATCGGCAGGGGTCCGACCGTGGCCAGCTGGGACAGGCTCGACGGCTCGCTGCCGGAGTACTCCCGCTACTCCCTGGAACAGCTGTACTTCCCGCCGGGCCTGGGGACGATCCTCGCCCAGGCGCCGGGTGCCACCGGCCCCGCCTGGTTCGGCAGGGAGAAGAGGGAGATCCTGAGGAACTGGAAGTCCTGGCTCACCATCTTCTCCATGACCGAGGACGACAACGAGGGCGTCTTCGGTCCGCCGCCCGCGACCGGCAACGCGCACCGCATCTCGCAGCAGATGCTCGGCCGCGGCAGCCTGACGTACCGGCCGACGGACAATACCTGGCACGGCTGGCGGCAGTCCGACGCCGAGGTGAAGGAGATCCTGGAGAAGGACGGCCTGGCCAGGGTGATGCCGTGGACCAACGACCTGGTCGGCGCCTACACCGTGCACCCGCTGGCGTCATGCCGTATGGGGGACGACCAGCACACCTCCGCCCTCGACGACACCAACGAACTGCGCGGCCACCCCGGCATCTTCGTCACCGACGGCTCCGCCGTTCCCGGCGCGCTCACCGTCAACCCGGCGATGACCATCGCGGCGGTCGCCGAGCGCGCGATGCCCGGCATCGTGGCGGCCGCCCAGCGCAGGGGCGTAGCGGTCTCCTACGGTGCCCCGACTCCCAACGGCCGGCGAGGCGGCCGTGAGAACTCGCTGCCCCTGCTCCCCGCGTCCGCCTGACCTCTCGCCGGCGCGATCACACACAACCGGCCGGCAACGTCGAGGAACTCGACGGCTCCGGTGAATTGCTTGACGAAATCGACTCAGGGAGATGACAGACCGTGGACACCCCGAACGACGTGCTGAAGGCTCTGGCCACCGACATCGACGAGGTCGAGACGCTCCTGCGGGGCCTCGACGACGCCGACTGGAGGAAACCCACCCCCGCGCCCGGCTGGAACATCGCCGACCAGGTCGCCCACCTGACGTTCATCTTCCGGCTGGCCAGGACGGCGGCTGCCGACCCGGACGCTTTCAAGGACATCACAGCCCAGGCCGCGGAGAACTTCGACGGGGCCGTCAACGCCGCCCTCCGGCAGTTCAACGGCCACCCGCCGGCCGAACTCCTCGCCCGCTTCCGTACCGAGGGCGACGCCTCCGTCGAGGCACTGGCGGCCGTACCGGAGGACACGGTGGTGCCCTGGCTGGTCAACCCGCTGCCGCCGGCCGTGCTCGCCTCGGCCGGGATCATGGAACTCTTCGGCCACGGACAGGACATCGCCGACGCTCTCGGTGTACACCGCGAACCCACCGACCGGCTCCGCCACCTGGCCCGGTTCGCCTTCCTGACCCGCGACTTCGGCTACCTGGCCCGGGGCCTGACGCCTCCTGGGGAGGCGTTCCGCTTCGAACTCACCTCTCCCTCCGGCGAACTGCTCGTCTCCGGCCCGGAGGACGCCCGCCAGAAGATCACCGGCTCCGTCCACGACTTCTGTCTCCTGGTGACCCGCCGACGTCACCGCGACGACCTGGCTCTGACCGCCGTCGGCGAGGAGGCCGACCGCTGGCTGGACATCGCCCAGGCATACCGCGGCCCCGCCGGTGAAGGCCGTGCCCCCGGGCAGTTCGCGGACCGGGGCCGCGACTGACCGGACTGCCAGGACGCGCCCCGGGGACCACAGTCCGTCCCCGTCCGCCAGAAGCCCGGGAGAGGCCATGACCGGCACGCGTGTCCGTAACACCACGGTGATCGGCTGCGGTCCCGCCGGCACCTCCGTAGCCCTCGCCCTGGCCGGGGTCGGGGTCCGTGTCCTGCTCGCGGACCCCGACCCCGAAGCGTTGCGGCGGGCCGTCCGCGCAGGTGCCGGAACCCCGCTCACACCGAACACCCCGCCCGCCGACGCCGTCGTCATCGCGACCTGGCCGTCCGCGGCCGCCCAGGTGTTGTACACGGCACAGCTCCTCGGCCTGGGCAGCGCCTACACCGATGTGGCCGACGGTCCCGGGGCCGGGGCCCCGGTCCATGAGGAGGCACTGCTGCGCGGCTGCGACCTGAACGGTTACGTCCCCGGTCGTCTCCTGGCCGAGGACGGGGTGCGGACTCAGCGGGGTGCGGATTCAGCGGGGCCCGGCGTGCTCACCGGCCGGCCGTGGATCCTGACCCCCTGGCACACCACCCCGCCAGACGCCGTGGACACCGTGCGCGCGCTCGTCACACTCTGCGGGGCGCTCCTGCTGGAGCCGGGCCCGGTCCGGCCCGGGGAGGTCACCGCCCTGCCGGCGGCCCGCAATCCAGGAGATGCCCTGCCCACAACCGGGTGTGAAGCTGCCATCACGTGCCCGGTGGGACTCGACCGGAGAGGAAGGACCGCACATGAGCGCGGATGTGACGACGGTGACGGCGAAGCTGGAGAGGATCTGGGCGGAGACACTCGGGGTGCTTCCCGGTGATCTCAAGGACACCACGTTCTTCGAGGCGGGGGGCGAGTCCATATCCGCCACCCGCCTGGTGTCGCGCATCGAGGACGAGCTCGGCGTACAGATCGAGGTCGGCGACATCTTCGAGGAGGACCCGGACCTGGACGCCCTCGGCCGCCTCGTCACGGCCGGCGGCTCCCACAAGGGCTGAGCCGCCGCGGTCGGCACGGGCTCGACGACGGCGCGGAGGAAGGTGAGGTGCTATGAAGGGGTTGCAGCGGTTCGGTCCCGGGGCGGGCCTCGACGAGGTCGTGGAAGCCCTCGAGCGGGACGGGGCGGTGGTCATCGAGGACCTCGCCGAGGCCGCCACAGTGGAGGGGCTGTGGGAGGATCTGGGGCCCTGTCTGGAAGCCCGCGACTACAGCGGTGACTGGTACAACGGCAAGCGTACCCGGCGGGTCTCCTCGCTCTTCGCCCGCACCACCGGGCTCACCCCGGTGGTGACGCATCCCCTGTACCTCGGCGCCGCGCGCCGGATCATGCAGAAACCGGTCCATGTCTGGATCGGCCGGTCCCGGACCGAACTGACACCGACCATCCAGATCAGCGGCACCCAGGCCATTCAGATACACAAGGGGCAGGGCAGGCAGCCCCTGCACCGTGACGACGCGCTGCACCTGCGCCGCCATCCCGGTCCGACCAGCCGGGTGCAGCTGATGCTGGCCATGAGCGACTTCACCGCGGACAACGGCGGCACCATGGTCATCCCGGGCAGCCACCACTGGGACGACGAGCGGGCCCCGCTCGCCGAGGAGGCCGTCCCCACCGAGATGAGGGCCGGTTCGGCCCTCATCTGGCTCGGCGGGGTCTACCACGGCGGCGGCGGCAACACCACCGACGCCCCGCGCACGGGACTGACCATCGCCCTGGACCTGGGCAACCTCCGCCAGGAGGAGAACCAGTACCTCGCGGTGCCCAGAGAGGCCGTGCTCGCCTACCCGGAGGAGGTGCGGCGGCTGCTCGGCTACGACCGCTGCCCGCCGGGCCTGGGCTGGTACGAGATGGAGGACCCCTACACCGTCCTGGAGGGCGACGGTCCGGCGCCCCACCGGGCCGCTCCCGGCAGCCATCGGTAGAGCCCGCCGAGCGATACCCCAGACACACCACCCCAGGAGAAACCCATGCCGCAGCGCTGCCCCGTCGCCCACACACTCGACACCACCGGGCGGGACATCCACGCCGAAGCCGCCGCCCTACGGGCCCGCGGGACCGCCGTCCGGGTGGAACTCCCCGGAGGGGTCCTCGCGTGGTCGATCAACGACTACGCCACCGTGCGCAAGGTGCTGAGTGACCCCAGGGTCACCAAGAGCGCCCGCAACCACTGGCCGGACTTCATCGAGGGGCGGATACGCCCCGACTGGGAGATGATCAGCTGGGTCGCCATGGACAACATGGTCACCGCGTACGGCAAGGACCACGTCCGGCTGCGCCGGATCGTCGGCAAGGCGTTCACCCCGCGCCGCACCGAGACCTACCGGCCGCTCGTCCAACGGCTCACCGGCGGCCTGCTGGCCTCCCTGGAGACCGTGGAGCCGGGCGAGGTGGTGGACCTCAGGGAACGCTTCGCCTACCCCCTGCCCGCCATGCTCGTCGCCGAGCTGATCGGCATGTCCGAACAGGCGCGCGTGGCGACGGCCGAGGTCATCGACATGATGGTGGACACCACCGTCACCCCCGAGCAGGCCCGGGCCGTGCTGCTCAACTGGCGCGGAGCCATGGAGCAGCTGGTGGCCGAGAAGCGGGCGCACCCGGGCGAGGACATCACCAGCGACCTGATCGCCGCCCGCGACGAGGACGGCTCACGGCTGTCCGAGGCGGAGCTGTGCGACACCATCTTCGCGATCCTTGGCGCCGGGTCCGAGACGACCATCAACTTCTTCGACAACGCCATCACCGCGCTGCTGACCCACCCCGGGCAGCTGGAGCTGGTCCGTTCCGGGCGGGCCTCGTGGGACGACGTGATCGACGAGACGCTCCGCGTGGAGTCGCCCCTCGCCCACCTCCCGCTGCGCTACGCGGCCGAGGACATCGAGCTGGAGGGCGTGACGATCCCCAGGGGCGACCCGATCCTGGTCAACTACAGCGCCGTCGGACGCGACCCGCGGCTGCACGGGGAGACCGCCGACCGCTTCGACCTCACCCGGCAGGACAAGGAGCACCTGTCCTTCGGCCACGGTCCCCACTACTGCATGGGCGCCGGCATCGCCCGCCTGGTGGCGACTGTGGGCCTGTCCTCCCTGTTCGAGCGCTTCCCGGACCTCTCCCTCGCGGTACCGGCGCAGGAGCTCCAGCCGCTGCCGACCTTCATCATGAACGGCCACCGCGCCCTGCCGGTGCGTCTGGCCGCCGAGGTGCCGGCCGCGGTCGGCTGACCGCCGATGCGCGGCGAAGCGGCGCCCCCGGTCCCCGTGCGGGGACCGGGGGCGCCGCTTCGCCGCGCCGGGAAAGGATCAGGCGCTGTCGCGCGGGCTGTTCTGGTAGGCGGCGAGGTACCACCGGCCGTCCTCCTGCTTGGCGGCCACCCAGGTGGCGCGCACCGCGCGCACGTCGGAGACGGTGGTCTCACCCGGCCCCAGGATCCCGCCCTGGGTGACGACAATGGCCGCGTCGGGGCGGAAGAACTTGAGCGTCAGAGGTGTGCCGACGACCCGGGTGCCCTTGTACGGTCCCTGGAACGCCGCGGTCATGAAGGCCTCGATCTGCTCGCGTCCGTCCCGGTAGACGCCGGGGAGGACCATCGTGCCCTCCTGCGTGAAGACCTGCGCGAAGGCGGCCGCGTCGTGCGCCGCCCAGGCGGCCACGATACGGCCGGGGAGGGCGGCGACGGCCTCCTTGTCGGCCTCGGGGACGGCTGCGTCGGCGGCCGGCGATTCGACGGTCATGTCGTTGCCTTTCTCTCTGCTTGGTGTGGTCCGGTCCTGCCGGTTCCCCCGGCCGGGTCAGACGTAGAGCGTGTTGGGCGCCAGGCCGCACAGGACGCGCCCGTACAGCTCGGCGTTGGTGTTCGGGTGCATCAACGCGTGCAGGTTGACGGCCTGGACGTCCCGGGCGATGCGCTGGATCGCCATATCGCTGTAGATTGAGGAACCTCCGCTGGCCGAGGCGAGGATGTCCACGGCCTCCTTCGCCAGACGGCAGACCATGCCCATGTCGGCACGCGCGCGCACCCGCTCGTCGACGGTCCACTCCCCGGCCTGCTCGTTCCTGGCGTCCAGGAGTCCGGCCAGGCGGTGGGCGTGGAACTCCGCCTGATCGATCTTCATGGCGGCCTCGGCGACCTGGTGGTGGGTCAGAGGTGCCTCGGCCTGGTTCTCGTAGTCCGTGTAGGTGATCTTGCGCTGGGGCATCCGCTCCATGAAGACGTCGAAGGCGGCGCGCGCCATACCGAGCACCGCGCCGACCGAGGAGGCGGAGGCGACCGGCAGCAGCGGAGCGCGGTACATGGCCGACTCCGCGTTCGCGCCCGACACCCCGCCCTGTCCCTGCACGACGACGCCGAGCGGCAGGACGCGGTCGGCGGGGACGAAGACGTTCTCGGCGACGGTGGTGACGCTGCCCGTGCCCTTGAGACCTGAGGTGTGCCAGTCGTCCACGACCGTGAGGTCCGAGAGCGGGACCAGGGCCATGACGGGCATGGGTTCGCTGTCCGGCGCCGTCCGTATGGCGACGATGACCTGCCAGTGGGCGTGCAGGGCGCCGCTGATGAAGCCCCACTTGCCGTTGACCACGATGCCGCCGTCGGCGGGGGCGGCCATCGCGCTCGGGCTCAGGGTGCCGCAGACGCGGACGTCGGGGGTGGAGAACACCTCGTCCTGGACATGGTCCGGGAACAGTCCGGCCATCCAGGTGGGGATCCAGTACACCGAGGCGGTCCAGCCCGCGGAACCGTCGGCGCGGCCCAGCTCCGCCGCGACGTCGACCAGGGTGCGGGCGTCGCTCTCGTACCCCCCGAAACGGGCCGGCGCCCGCATACGGAAGATCCCGGCCTCGGCCAGGGCCTCGATCGAGTCGTCGTGAATACGCCGGTTCTCCTCCGACCATGCCGCGTTCTCCCGCAGGGCCGGCACCAGTTCGGACGCTCGACGAACAAGTTGCTCCCGAGTGGGAACATCGGTCGTCAGCACCATATCCTCCAGGAAAATAAGTCCCGTTGCGAAGGCCGGAAAACGGCCGTCCGTGATATTCACGAAGAACGTTGGCATTCAGCGGCGGCGCACGCATCTCCTGGATTGCGCAGCAACCGGTACGACTGTTCTCCGGCTTTCGATGCCGCACCCTGGGAGAAGATATTTTCCGTGCCTTCCTGCGACCATGGTGGCCCCCAGTACGTCGCCGAGCGTTCCTCGCGGAAGAGGGAAAGGGAAGAGAACTGATGACCGAGTGTCATGAAGTCCCTGCCGGCGATGCCGGCCCCGCCCGGGACCGGCGCAGGACCCGTCCCCTGACAGGGGACGAGTATGTGGAGAGCCTGCGCGACGGCCGGGAGATATACATATACGGCGAACGGGTCAAGGACGTCACATCCCACCCGGCCTTCCGCAATCCCGTCCGCATGACGGCACGGTTGTACGACGCACTGCACGACCCCGCGCGGCGAGGTGTCCTCACCAAACCGACGGACACCGGCGGGGACGGGTACACCCACAGTTTCTTCACCACCCCGCGCAGCACCGAGGATCTGGTTGCCGACCAGCGGGCCATCGCCGAGTGGGCGCGCCTCAGCTACGGGTGGATGGGGCGCAGTCCCGACTACAAGGCGTCCTTTCTGGGGACTCTCGGTGCCAATGCCGACTACTACGCCCCGTATCAGGACAACGCCCGTCGTTGGTACCGGGAGTCGCAGGAGAAGGTCCTCTTCTGGAACCACGCCATCGTCCACCCGCCCGTCGACCGGGACCGGGCCCCGGACGAGGTCGAGGACGTCTTCGTCCACGTGGAGAAGGAGACCGACGCGGGACTGGTGGTCAGTGGCGCCAAGGTGGTGGCCACCGGCTCCGCGCTGGCCCACTACAACTTCATCGCCCACTTCGGGCTACCGGTCAAGAAGCGTGAGTTCGCGCTGGTGGCCACCGTGCCCATGGACGCGCCGGGGCTGAAGCTGATCTGCCGCCCCTCCTACACCGCCGCCGCCGCCGCCATGGGAAGTCCCTTCGACTACCCGCTGTCGTCCCGGCTGGACGAGAACGACACGATCCTCGTCATGGACAAGGTCCTCGTCCCCTGGGAGAACGTCTTCGTCTACGGCCACCTGGGCAAGGTGCGGATGTTTCCCGGACGCTCCGGTTTCGTGGAGCGCTTCACCTTCCACGGCTGCACCCGTCTCGCGGTGAAACTCGAGTTCATCGCCGGGCTCCTGATCAAGGCGCTGGAGATCACCGGGACCAAGGATTTCCGGGGTGTGCAGGCCCGGATCGGCGAGGTGCTCGCCTGGCGGAACCTGTTCTGGGGACTTTCGGACGCCGCCGCGCGCAACCCCGTCGAGTGGAGGAACGGCGCGCTGCTGCCCAATCCCCAGTACAGCATGGCCTACCGATGGTTCATGCAGATCGGTTACCCGCGTGTCAGGGAGATCGTTCAGCAGGACGTCGCCAGCGGCCTGATATACGTCAACTCCTCCGCCGAGGACTTCGGCAACCCGGATCTGCGCCCGTACCTCGACAAGTTCCTGCGCGGGTCAGGGGGGACGGAAGCAGCCGACCGCGTGAAAGTGATGAAGCTGCTCTGGGACGCGGTCGGCACCGAGTTCGGCGGCCGGCACGAGCTGTACGAACGCAACTACGCCGGCAACCACGAGAACACCCGCACGGAACTGCTGCTCTCCCAGACGCTCTCGGGGCAAGTGGACGCCTACAAGGCGTTCGCCGATCAGTGTCTGTCCGAGTACGACCTGGACGGGTGGACCGTGCCCGACCTCTCCTCGTTCGACGAACTGCGCGCCTCGACCAGGGCAGCCCTGTCGGACGGCTGAGGCCCGGCAGGACATTCGGGCCCGTGTCCCCTATCCGGGGGACACGGGCCCGAACGGGTCAGACCAGGGACAGGGGCGCGTCGGGGGCCATCACGGTCCGGTCAAGGACCCGGACGAACCCGGCGGCGAACTCCCGCATGGTCTCCTCGCGGAACAGGTTGGTGTTGTACCCCAGGTGGCCGAGCATCTCGCCGGAGGCGGGGTCGATGTCCAGCTGGAACAGCACACCGTCGGGGACATCGGTGCTCACGGGCTGGGAGAGCAGGCGGCGGCGTATCTCGGAGATCCTCACGTCGCCCGCCTCCATGCCCTCCCGCGCGGGGAACTGGAACACCTGGAACGCGACGACGCCCAGGTCGTCCGCACCGAAGGAGGCGGCCAGCTCCGGCGCCTCGGCAGCGACCTGGCTGAACGGCAGGGGGTTCCCGTACGCCTTCAGGCACGTCGCGCGGGTGCGCTCCACCACCTCGCGGAAGGTGGCCGCGCCGGCGAGGTCCGTGCGCAGCGGGACGAAGTTGAAGAAGGCCCCGACGGTGTCCTGGAACCTGGCGGGGCCGCGGCCGGAGGCCATCGTCGGCACGACGACGTCGGTGGCGCCGGCCAGGCCGTTGAGGAAGACCTTGTACGCGGCGAGCAGCACCATGAACGCGGAGCCGCGCGTCTGCCGGGCGAGCGCGCGGGCCGCAGAGGTCTGCTCGGATCCCACCAGGAAACGGTGCACCGCGGTCGTCTTCTCCAGGCCCGCGGACTTCGGGTGGTCGGTGGGAACACCGGTGATCCTCGCCCCGGCCAGCCGCTCGCGCCAGTAGGCCCGCGCCCCGACCTCGGCCGTGGGGGCGTAACGCTCCCGCTCCCAGGCGGCGAACTCCCGGAACTGCACGGCCTCCGGCAGCTCGGAGAGGTCGTGACCGCACCGCTTGGCGTACAGGATGCCCAGATCGCGGATGATCACCTGCAGGGAGACCTCGTCGACCGCGGTGTGGTGCGCGATGAGGACCAGCACGGTGTCGTCCTCGTCGAACCGGCCCAGCACCGCGTGCAGCAGCGGCAGCCGGTCCACACCGTAGTGCCCGCCCTCCAGTTCGATCAGCAGCTCCTCCGCGCGGCGGTCACGCGCGGCACGGTCCGGCTCGGGCATCTCCCGCACCGTCAGGGAGACGGGGGAGGGCGGGAGGATCTCCTGGCGCCGGTCCTCCGGGTCGCGCACGACGATCGTGCGCAGGGCCTCGTGGCGCGCCACGACATCGTCCAGCGCGTCCTGCAGGGCGGCCGGGTCCACCTTCCCGGCCAGTCGCCAGCCGCCGACGATGTTGTACAGCGGTCCGAAGGGGCCCTCCCGGTCCCCTTGGTCGAACAGGCACAGGAACTCTTGGTTGAAGGAGAGCGGAATACGCATGGGTCCGTCCCAAATCTCGTCGGGGTCAGGCCAGCACGGTGCCGGTCCGGCCGGCGGCTTCGAGGAACTCCCCGCGCGCGAGGGCGGCGGCCACCAGCTCGATGTCGTCCGACATGTAGCGGTCGCGGTCGAGCGTGGGCACCAGGGAGCGGATCTTGTCGTACGCGGCCCTGCCGGCCGGGCCGAGCCGGTCGTAGCGGCCGGACAGGTCGATCGCCTGGGCGGCGGCGAGGAACTCCACCGCCAGGATGTGGTTGTTGTTCGACAGCACACGGCGCGCGTTGCGGGCCGCGATCAGGCCCATGCTGACCACGTCCTGGTTGTCCCCGTTGGACGGGACGCTCTGGGTGCTGGCGGGGCCGATGGTGCGGTTCTCGGCGACCAGGGCGGTCGCCGGGTACTGGGCGCCGGCGAATCCGCTGTTGAGCCCGGGGTCGCCGGCGACGAGGAACTCCGGGAGGCCCTCGCTGAGGTGCCGGTTGAGCAGGCGGTTGGTGCGGCGCTCGGAGAAGACGCCCAGCTGGGTGAGGGCCACGGTGACGAAGTCCATGGCGAAGGCGATCGGCTGGCCGTGGAAGTTGGCGCCGTGGAACACCTCCTTGCCCTCGAAGAACAGCGGGTTGTCGTTGGAGGAGTTCAGCTCGGTCTCCAGTTTCTCCGCCGCGTGGTAAAGGGTGTCGCGCACGGCCCCCACCACCTGCGGGATGGCACGCAGTGTGTACGCCTTCTGCAGGTACACCTCGGTGCGCGAGACACTGTCGCCGGTGCGCTGCTCCTCCGCCTGCCTGCGCAGGTCGGAGTGCCGCAGGACCAGGCCGCTGCCGCTCAGCAGGGCGCGCATGTTGGCGGCGGTGTCGATCTGTCCCCGGTGCGGTCGGGCGATGTCGTGGCCCTCGGCCTGGAAGGGGCTCAGTGAGCCGCTCAGCGCCTCCAGGACCAGCGCGGTGACGATCTCGGCCTGGCGCACCTGGTCCATGGCTCGGCCGACGACCAGGGAGCCGAGTCCCGTCATCGCCGAGGTGCCGTTGATGAGCGCGAGCCCCTCCTTGAAGCGCAGCTGCAGCGGCTCGATGCCCTTCTCGCGCAGCACCGGGCCCGTCGGGACCCGCTCGCCGTCGCGCAGGAGGTAGCCCTCGCCGATCAGCGTGCTCGCGATGTGGGAGAGGGGGGCGAGATCGCCGCTGGCGCCGAGCGACCCGATCTCCGGGATGGCCGGTGTGATGCCGAGGTTGAGGTAGAGGGCCAGACGTTCGAGCAGCTCGGGGCGGACCGCCGAGTAGCCCTTGGAGAGTGCGTTCAGCCGGGCGGCCACGATGGCGCGCGCCTCGTCCCGGGTGAACAGCGGGCCGACTCCGGCGCTGTGGCTGCGCACCAGGTTGGTCTGGAGCTCCACTTCCTTGGACTGGTCGACCAGCATGTAGATCATCTCGCCGTAACCGGTCGTGACGCCGTAGACGGGAGCGCCGTCGCGGACGATCTTCTCGAACTGCTCGCGGCTCCTCGCCGCCCTGGACAGCGAGTGCGGGGACACGAAAACCGGAGCCAGGTCCTCCGCCACTCGGCGCACGGCCGGGATGTCCAGGGTCTCGCCGTCGACTTCGACGTCCAGGCCGTCGGAGTCGGTCGGGACGTCGGTCTCCAGAATGGTCACGGCATTCATCCCATCGTCAGTTCGCGGTCAGGTATCGTTCGGTAGCCGAATCGGTCATATCGCCTTCGCGGCCCGGGCACCCGGTGCGGGGCCGGCGCCGGCCGCCAGCGCGTGCCGGTCGACCTTCCCCCCGGGGCCGCGGGGCAGTTCCTCCACCGCCACGAACGACACCGGGGGGAGCGCCTGCCCGAACCACCGGCGCAGGCCCGACCTCCAGGCCCGGGCGGGCAGCGCCGCGCCGCCCTCCGCCGGGCGGCGCGGTACCACGTAGGCGGTCAGGTGCCTCACCAGCCCGTCCTCCCCGGTACGTGCGACGACGGCGCAGTCGGCCACCGTCTCGTCGGCGACGAGCCTCGCCTCGACATCGGTGAGTTCCAGGCGGGTGCCGAGGATCTTGACCCTGCTGTCGCCGCGTCCCGCGTACTCCAGCAGTCCGTCCCAGCGCCTGCGGCCGAGATCCCCGGTGCGGTGGCAGGGGCCGCCGGCGATGCCGGTACCCGGCGCTCCGGCCAGGGGGCGAAAGGCGTCGCCCGGGGCCGCTCCCACGTAGCCGGGGGTCACGTGCGGGCCGCACACGACGACGCGGCCTGTGACTCCGGCCGGGCAGGGCCTGCCGTGCTCGTCGAGCACGAGCACCTGTCGTCCGGGTATGGGCCGGCCGATCGGCACGGTGCCGCGGACCGGTCCGTCCACCTCGTGCCAGGTCGCCAGGACCGTCTCGGTGGCTCCGTAGAGGTTGACCAGCCGGACACCGGGGAGAACCTCGCGCAGGCCATCGGCCAGCTCACCGGGGAACGCCTCGCCCGCCAGCAGCAGATGACTCAGCGAGACGGGCCGCAGCGGGGCCGCCTCACGGATCGCCGCGAGCAGCCGCCGGGCGAAGCTGGGGACGGTCTGGAGGTGTGTGATCCGCTCCGTGCGGAGCCAGTCGGCCAGTTTCTCGGGGTTCGCCCGGTACCTGTCCGGGACCGGACACAGAGTCGCTCCGGTGGTCAGGGCGGCGAACAGCTCCACGAGGCCGGCGTCATAGCCGGGAGCGGACCACTGCGCCACACGGGAGCCGGGGCCGATCCCGAACTCCGTGGTGAACCACTCGACGAACTGGGCGAGGGTGCGGTGGCTCTGCGGAATGCCCTTGGGCAGCCCGGTGGAGCCCGAAGTGTAGGCGATGTAGGCCCAGCGCCCGGCCGGACCGGCCCCCTCCGGCGCAGGCGGGCAAACATCGCCCTCCGCGGGGGCCGCCCGGACGGGGAGCCCCGGGCTCGCGGGAGTCTCCCGCGGGGGGGCCAGGCCGATGACATCGACAACGTGGCCACCTGCCTCCTCACCGAACCAGGAGACCAGTGGAGAGTCCTCGGCCCGCGACTCCACCAGCAGACAGTGCGGCCGCAGCTCCGAGAGGACGGCTCTGCCCCGTTCCCCCGACAGGCCCGTTCCCAGACACACCGCATGGGTGCCGGCCCCGAACACGCCGAGCAGCGCGGCGGCCCTGTGAGGGCCGTTCGGCAGCCGCAGCGCCACAGGCGAGCCCTCTTCGGTGTCAAGCGCACGCAGCGCGCGCTCGACGGCCTCCGCCTCCTCCCACAGTTCCCGGTAGGTGACACCCTCCCCGCCGTCGTCCAGCGCGAGGGAGTCCGGACGCGAGCGGGCGACCGCGCGCACCTGTGTGTGGACCGGTCGTCCGCTCCACACACCGGCCGCGATCCGGTCCGCCTCACGGGCCGCGGCGCGCAGTTGCCCGGGGGTCTCCAGGGGCAGCGTGTCCGCAGGCGTGCCCGGAGCGTCCAGCGCGGCGCGCAGCAGCGTACGGAGCTGGCCGAGCAGACCTGAGGCCGCCGCCGCATCGAAAGGGACCGTGCGGTATTCCAGGCGGCCCGACACGTGGGAAGGGGAGCACCTCACCGTGAGCGCGAGGTCCGTGTCGGGCACGCCGTCGTCGGACCGCAGCCGGTGCACCCGGGCACCGGGGAGGCCGAGCAGGGGCTCGGCGGGGTTCTCCGCGCGGAACAGCGCGTCGTACCGCGCCGGCCGGTTCGCGGGCGAACCGGCTGTCCGCCGGGACCCGGCCATACGGGCGACCAGCTCACGGAACGACGGCTGCCCGGTCAGATCGGCGAGGACAGTCCGATGGCCGCCGTCCGGCTCCAGTACCCCTATGACCGGCCGTTCCTCGCCGGTGTGTCTGTTCAGCAGACAGCTGTACGCGGCCAGCAGGACGTCCAAGGGCGTCGTGCCCTCCCGCGAGCACAGCGCGGCCAGGGGAGGGGACAGAGCGGCCGACCAGTCGAAACCCGCTCCGCAGAAGTCCCCCGCACGGCCGCCGGGTGCGGCCCGGCAGGCCGCACCCAGGTCGCTGATCAGATCGGCCGGGGAGTGCCGGTCCGCGAAGTCCTGATTCACCCAGACCATCACCAGGTGCGTGTCCTCGGCCGTCCGCGCGACGACGAGCCGGGCAGCCGGTCCGGGTGCCGCGGCGGGGGGGAGGAGATCCGGATCGGCCCGCAGGCGTGTGGCGGCCCTCCACGGCCCGGGGTCCGGGATCTCGCCGAGGTTCGTGAAACCGAAGGGGTCACGGCCCGGCACCGCGTACCGGGCCGTGGTCCCGCGCCAGGCGGTGTGCAGCGCCCGCTCGTCGAGGCCGCCGGTCACCGCGTACGCCCGGTACAGGTGGGCCGTCTCCGCCACGTCCGCTCCCTTCGTCTCGTCTCCGGCAGCGCGGGTCAGCCCGCCGACACCAGGTCTTCTCCGCGGGAGTCCGCGGAGGAACGGGGCCCGGCGCCGGAGCGAGGACGGAGCCTGTCCCCGATCGCGCCCATCACCACGTTCCACAGCACGCGCGCGACGAAGGCCGGGCGCTTCATGGCGTCGGGTGTGTCCACCAGACCGGCGCCGCGCATGTAGGCGGCGGTGACGGTGCCGTCACGGGTCGCCGCCTTCTGCACCAGCTTCAGGAAGGTCTGGGCCGCCTTCACCTGCGCGGTGCGCTCGCCCTGCACACCGGGGAAGGTGAGGTCGACGGTGTTGGTCATCTCCCAGGCGGGGTCGATCACGTCCCGGGCCAGGTCCTGGAAGTACTGCGCCGGGATCGGCGCCGCACCGGTGTGCAGGTGGTCGCGGATGGTGAGGGCGCCGAGTGCGGCGACCGTCATCCCCTGGGCGTAGACCGGGTTGAAGGTGGTGACCGCGTCCCCGGTGACCAGCAGGCCCGAAGGGAGCCGGTCCAGCTCCTCGTAGCGGCGCCGGAGGGTGGTCGGGAAGCGGAAGGCGACCGGCTCGTCCAGGGGGACGGCCTTCTGCAGCGCGTCGTGGATGTCGGGGACGGCCAGCGACTTCACCCAGGAGTACAGGCCCTCCTGGTCGGTCGGGGGATGGTCCCCGAGCAGCCCGTAGGTGGTCAGTTCCACCCGGTCGCCGTCGGTCTTGGTGAAGATGGCGCCTCGGGGCACCCCGGGAAAGGCAACCGGGTTGATGGACAGGTCGCCGTCGTAGGGGTCCTCCAGCAGCCTGTAGTGCTGGGTGACGTAGCCGAGGCCGATCTTCTTGCGCTCCTCGGGGACACGCTGGTAGCCGAGTTCCTCCAGCCAGACGGGGGTGCGCGAGCCGCGGCCCGTGGCGTCGACCACCAGGTCCGCCTCCAGGATCTCCTCGGACCCGCCGTCCGCGAGCGGCTGGACGCGCACCCCGGTGACCCGGCCGCGGTCCGCGGTGGTGACCAGTCCCAGGATGTCGTGCTGCTCGCGGAAGGCGATGTTCGGCAGGGCCGCGGTGCGGCGGCGTATGTGCTTCTCCAGCATCGGACGGCTGGCGGCCACGCAGGTCAGTCCGGCGACCTGCTGCTTGAGCCGCCTGCCGTTGAAGTACCAGCGCACATGGCCGGCCAGGTCGCCGGTGGGGACGCCGTCGTCGAAGATCTCCTGGGTGATGCCGGGGTACAGCTCCTCCATGGCCAGCTGCCCCCGGGCCAGCAGACCGTTGATGTGCCGGCCCTGTGGGCAGTGCTTCCGCGGCCCCTCCACCCCGGTCAGCACATCACGGTCCACGACGAGCACGGCGTCGTAGGCGTCGGCGAGCACCCTCGCGGCGAACAGGCCGGCGATGCTTCCGCCGAGTACCACCGCCCGAGTACCGGTCTTGTCACCCGACACGGGTACCTCCTCGGATCTCCCGGTATGGGATGGGAATCTGGGACTGGGACGGGAACCGGTGACCGGTTCCAGGTGCGCCGATCGTTGCGCCGGTGTGCGGTACGGCGCATCTCCTGGAGTGCTGCCCGGTCCCCGGCGTGCGGCCCGGGCCGGGTCGGGGAGGCCGCGCGGGGGCTTTCAGGGGGCGCGGACGCCGAAGCGCGCGCGCGACAGTTCCCGGTTCGCCGCGGTGAACAGGAACACGGCGATGCCCGCGTGGCTCTGCTGCATGGACATGTCGCGCCAGACGCGCTCCATGCGCTCGCCGTTGCGCACCGCGCTGGAGCCGGCTGTGGGGAAGAGGTAGCCCTCGACCGCGCGCCAGCTCATCCGCACCACCTCGCGGCAGACCGAGGCGATCTGCAGTTCGCGTTCGGGCGTGACGTGCTCCGGTCCTGTGGAGGAGACCTCCTCCCACTGCCGGACAGCCCCCAGCAGGCCCGTCTCCGCCGCGTGGACGAGCCCGGCGGCCTCGCCGTACCAGTACTGGAAGTCGGGGTCGTGGGTGCGGGGGACCACGGGCGGGAACAGCGTTCGGCGCGACCGCATCAGCTCCTCGTAGGCGTCGAGGGCCCCCTTGGCCATGCCCACCGCCAGCGCCGCGTCCTCCAGGATCATGAAGCTCAGGGGGCCGCCGCCGTACATCGGGTTGCCGTGCAGGTCCCGCCCCGGTGTGCCGCCCGTGACGTTCACCTGGCTGAGGTGGGTGTCGAGGGTGAAGTGATCCGGGACGCTGCCGTCCTCGATCCGGATGCCGTGCGAGCCGCTGCCCCGCAGGCCCAGCTGCTCGCCCCAGTCGTCGAGCCGGGTGAACTCGCTGCGCGGTGCCACGAACAGCAGCGGCCGCCTTTCCCCGTCCCCGTCGTCGACGAGGGTGTGGCCCATGAAGTGGGTGGCGTAGGGCGAGCCGGAGCAGTAGCGCCAGGTACCGCTGATCGCCCACCGGCCGTCGGGGGCGCGCTCGCCGGTGCCGCTCGGCGCGACCGTGGCCGGGCAGACGAAGTCGCCGCCCGCGAAGATCTCCGCCTGCGCCCGTTCGCCGAACAGTGTGGCCACCGCGTGCGCGTGGGCCGCGCCCAGGCAGTACATCCAGCCCGTCGACGGGCATCCCCTGGAGAGCTCGACGACCACGCGCATGAAGGTTCCCACGCCGAACTCGTAGCCCCCGTATCGCCGGGGGACCAGGATGCGGTAGAAACCCGACCGGCGGAACAGCTCATGCGTGTCCTCGGCGTAGAAGCCGCGCCGCTCCGTCTCGGCCTGACGGCCCACCAGGTCGCGTGCGACGGCCTCGGCCCGGGCCACGACCTCGTCCGGCGTCAGGCCGGGTTCGGGGGGCGGGGAGAGGGTCGTTTCGAGAGCGTTCGCGGTGAGCTTCATCGGCGCGGATTCCTTTGCCTCGGATGACACCACGCCGCGGGGACACGCCGTCCGTGCTCCGCCGCGCCGCGGCCCTGGCCCACGGCCATCGTCCGCAGCGTGGCACCCGCCTCCCACGTGGGCATCTCCTCGATTGCGAAGGCAGCCGGTTCCCGGAGCGCGGCGGCAGGCACAGCACACGGGAAGATGCCGCCGGAAGGCGTGCCGTGGGACCGTCGTGGGGGGGGGGGGGGGGGGGGGGGGGGGGGGGGGGGGGGGGGGGGGCCGGCCCGGCCGCACGGATTCCGCCCTCCTACGCTCCTGGAGTTCCGTTGAGAACCGCGCACCGCACCTGCCCCATCTGCGACGCCGTCTGCGGCCTGCGGATCGAACTCGGCGACGACGGCCGGGTCCACACCGTCCGGGGCGATGCAGAGGATCCCTTCTCCAGGGGTTATGTCTGCCCCAAGGGGGCGAGCCTGGGCCGGATCGACGAGGATCCCGACCGGCTGCGGACGCCGATGATCCGCACCGGCGACCAGTGGCGCGAGGCGAGCTGGGACGAGGCATTCCGGGTGGTGGAGAAGGGACTGACCGACGTTATCGACCGGCACGGACGCCAGGCCGTCGCCGCCTACTTCGGCAACCCCACCTTTCACACCATGGCCGGCATCTTCTACAGGGGTCCGCTCTCCCAGGCTCTGGGCACCACCAACCTCTACAGCGCCGGCACCATCGACCAGATGCCCAAGCAGGTGGCCTGCGGGCTGATGTTCGGCAACGCGATGGCCATTCCCGTGCCGGACCTGGACCGCACCGATCATCTGCTGGTGATCGGCGCCAACCCGGCCGAGTCGCACGGCTCGCTGTGCGCGGCCCCGGACTTCCCCGGACGGCTCAGGGCGCTGCGCGGGCGCGGCGGCAGGATCGTGGTCGTCGACCCGCGGCGCACCCGTACGGCCGACCTCGCCGACGAGCACGTCTTCGTACGGCCCGGCACCGACGCCCTGCTGCTGTTCGCGGTCGTGCACACGCTGCTGGCCGAGGACCTCGTCACGCCGCGCGTGGGAACCGAGGGCCTGGAACGACTGCGGGAGCACGCCGTGCCGTTCGGCCCGGAGGCGGTGGCCGAGGCGTGCGGGGTGCCGGCCGAAACGATCGTCCGGATGGCCCGTGAGCTGGCTGCCGCGCCCACCGCTGCCGTCTACAGCCGGGTGGGCACCTGCACCGCCGACTTCGGCACCCTGACCCAGTACCTCGTCGACGTGCTCAACGTGCTGACCGGCAACCTCGACCGCCCCGGCGGCGTCATGTTCACCCGGCCCGCCACCGTGGAGGTGCCCTGGGGACCGCGGCCCTTCACCTCCGGCCGCTGGCGCAGCCGCGTCCGGCAGCTTCCCGAATCGCTCGGGGAACTGCCCGTGGCGACCCTCGCCGACGAGATCGAGACCCCGGGCGAGGGGCAGGTCAGGGCGCTGGTCTCGGTGGCCGGCAACCTCGCCCTGTCGGCGCCCAACGGCCCGCGGCTGGCACGCTCCCTGCGGGGCCTGGACTTCATGGTCTGTGTCGATCCCTATCTGAACGAGACGACCCGCTGCGCCGATGTCATCCTGCCTCCGCCGCGCATGATGCAGATGCCCCACTACGACCTGCTGCTGCTGACGGTCACCGTGCGCAACTACACCCGGTTCTCCCCGCCGGCCCTGCCACTGGAGCCGGGACAGCTCTCCGAGGCGGAGATCATGGCCCGTCTCGCCCTGATCGCCTCCGGCCGGGGCGCCGACGCCGACCCCCGCGAGCTGGACGAGGCGATCGTCGGCGAGCTGCTCGAGGCCGGGGTGCGGGCTCCCGGCTCTCCCTTCGAGGGCATGGAGGTCGCCCAGGCGCGCGCCCTGCTCGACGGCGACAGCGGTCCGGAGCTCATGCTCGACGCGATGCTGCGACTGGGCCCGTACGGGCTGTCGCTCGCCCGGCTGCGCGAGCACCCCAGCGGCATCGACCTGGGGCCGCTGGAGCCGCGTCTGGCGGAGGTGCTCGGCACCGAGTCCGGCCTGGTCCGGCTGGCCCCGCCCGAGCTGGAGGAGGAGGTCGCCCGCCTGCGCGGGCGGATGGCCGCCCCTGTGCCGCCGATGCTCCTGATCGGGCGCCGCCAGCTGCGCTCCAACAACAGCTGGCTGCACAACGTCCCCGCGCTCGTCGGCGGCAGCAACCGGTGCACGCTCCACATCCATCCGGACGACGTGGCCCGGCTGGGCCTGGGCTCCCACGCACGCGTCACCTCGGCCACGGGCGACCTCGTCGTCCCCGTCGAACCGAACGACCGCATCATGCCGGGCGTGGTCAGCCTGCCCCACGGCTGGGGACACGCCGGCTCGCCCCAGCGCACCGCCGCCCGTAACCCGGGGGTGAACGCCAACGCCCTGACCGACGACTCCGTCGTCGATCCGGTCTCGGGCAACGCGGTCTTCAACGGTGCTCCGGTCACGGTGACCCCTGCTCCCGGCCCCGGCGGCACAGGGTCGGGTTCCGACGCCTCCGCCCCGCGGGGGACCACGTTCCCCTCCGCCGCCTGAGGGACGGGCCTCCCCGCCCGCCACCGACCCCGCCGCCACACTCCGTTCCCACCACTGGAGGACCCATGCGACCCGGCATCCGGGACGGAGAGGCAGTCATCGATGTCTGGCTCTCCGAATTCCCGTTCCCCGGCTTCCTGGAGCCGATCCGCGAGCGCGCCAGGGAGTTCGAGAAGGCGCACCCGGGCTACCGGGTCGACATCCGCGGGTTCTCCTACGAGGAGCTTCCGCGTGCGGTCGCCGCGGCGGCGGCCCGGGGCACCGCTCCGGCAGTCGCCACCTACTACGCCGGGGCGTCCCAGCTGGCCCGGGACGTCCGCGCCCGTGACGGCAGGCCGCTGTTCACCTCCGTGGAGAAGGCCGTCGCCGGTCGTACGGAGATCCTGGGCGAGCCCGTCGTGCTCGGCGACTTCCTGCCGGGCGTACGCGAGTACCACACCGTGGACGGCGAGTTCGCGACGATGCCGCTGACCTTGTCGACGATGCTGCTGTACGCCAACACGACCGTCCTGCGCGCGGCGGGGGTCGCGTCGGTACCGCGGACCTGGCAGGAGACCACGGCCGCGTGCGAGGCCGTCGCCCGGCTCGCGAACGGTCCGCGCAGAGCCATCGCCTGGCCGGTGGACGGCAAGTTCATGCAGCACGCGCTGGCCCAGCAGGGCGCGCCGCTCACCGACTCCGGCAACGGGCGGCACGGCAGGGCCACCAGGGTCGACCTGACCTCCGCCGCACTCCTGGACTACGTCACCTGGTGGCGGGACCTGCACCGGGACGGCCACTACCTGCACACGGGCGTTCCGGAGGACTGGGCGGGCACCTTCAGGGCCTTCGCCGACCAGGAGGTGGCCCTGCGGTTCAGCTCGTCCTTCGACGCCAACTACATGGTGCGGGCCGCCGCCGAGGCCGGTTTCGACATCGAGGTCGGCGTCCTGCCCCGCAACGGCGCCCTGCCCTGCGCCGGCAACTGGATCGGCGGGGACTCGCTGTGGCTGGCCGACGGTCTCGACGAAGCCATCCGCGACGGCGCGCTGGCCTTCATGCAGTACCTCAACAGCCCCCGTGCCGCCGCCCAGTGGCACAAGGCCAGCGGCTCGGCTCCCGCCACCCACGGAGCGGTCGCCCTGCTGGAGGAGGAGGGCTGGTTCGACCTGCATCCGCACCACCGGGCGACCGGCGAGCAGCTCGGCCTGCGCACCGGCCCGCCGGAGGTGCACGGAGCGGTGCTCGGCGGGTTCCACGCCATCCAGATCGTGATGATGGAGGCCATGGAGGACGTCCTGGCCCGGGGTGCCGACCCCCGGGAGCGGTTCGCTCGCGCCCAGGCCCGGGCCCAGGCGCTGCTGGAGGACTACAACGCCTACGCGCTGGGCACGGGGCCCGAGACGCCCAGTTGCCTAGCGGTGCGCATCTGAGGCGGCCGGGTTCAGGAGCGCTCCAGCCCTGGTACGCCGGGCATGCGACCAGCACGGCGGAGGAAGACATCCGCGGACGGACTTCCCGGACGGACTTCCCGGCCCTCGGGGCCCCACGATCACCGCCGACGGGCCGCGGTATCCGGACACGGTCCTCGGGGGCGAACCACCGCTTCCCCGGCCGGCCCGACCACGTCCTCGGTCACCACGGCCGGGGAGGCCGTGGTGACCGAGGACGTCGCGGCCGGAGAACGGACCACCGTCCGCGGCGGCCGGGTCCGGCCACCGGGAACGCCGCACGCCGCAGCTGACCCTCATCGGGTACGGCGGCAGGGTGAACACCGTCAGCGCGGCGTCCCTCGGGACGGACGGGGGCGGGCGCCCGCCGGCGGCGGAAGGCGCTCGGGAACCGGCCGCGGGCGGGGCGTCGGCAGGCGCTGCCGCGCCCGGTCAGGAGGGGACGGAGCCGGTCAGGCCGCCGTCGACGACGAACTCCTGGCCGGTGACGTACGCCGACCGCGGCGACAACAGGAACAGCACCGTCTCGGCGATGTCCCGGGGGGTGCCGAGAGCGCCCAGCGCGACCTGGCCGCGGAAGAACTCCCGAACCTCCTCGACCGGCGCGACGGTGTCGAACATCTCGGTGCGGATGTGGCCGGGAGTCACAGCGTTGACCCGGACGCCGTGCTCGGCCAGATCCGGGGCAAGGGTACGGGGAAGGTTGAGCACCGCGGCCTTGCTGGCCGCGTACACCGACCCCGGGCCCATGCCCCGGTGCACCAGCCAGGAGGAGTTGAGTACCACGGAGGAGCCCTCGGCCAGCAGGGGCAGGGCTTTCTGGACGGTGAAGAACGTCCCCTTGAAGTTGGTGCCGACCACCTGGTCGAAGTCCGCCTCGGTCACGTCGGCCGTGCGCGCGTTGAGGCTGACGCCCGCGTTGGCGAACACCCCGTGCAGAGCGCCGAAACGCTCACGCGTCCGCTCGAACGCGGCCTCCAGCTCGGCCGGGCGCGACACGTCCACAGTCACGGTCAGCACGCGGTCGCCACAGCCGAGTTCCTTGGCCGCGGTGGCGAGCCGCTCGGCGCCGCGGCCGGCGATCACCACATTCGCGCCCTCGTCGAGGAGGCGGCGGGCCGTGGCGAGGCCGATTCCGCTGCCGCCGCCGGTGATGAAGTACGTCCTGTTCGTGAAGTCGCTCATACGGCCAGCGTCGCGGCGACGCCGGGTTCGGCGCATCTTTGGAATTGCGCTCCGGCCCCGGTGCACACAGCCGCAGGCGGGGAGACCCGAGAAGAGCAATCCGGAAGACGGGAAGGGCGGGTGGGGCGGGACCGTACGGACACGGCCCGTCCGCCGGGGACGAGCACTGCCCGGGTGGCGCCTTCGTGCCGTGAGCCGTCAAGGGCAGCAGCCGGCCTGGTGGGGGGGGGGGGGGGGGGGGGGGGGGGGGGGGGGGGGGGGGGGGGGGGGGGGGGGGGGGGGG
>NZ_JAJFAU010000004.1:0-38658 GCF_022614595.1 Streptomyces sp. CNQ085 | reverse complement strand
CCCCCCCCCCCCCCCCCGAGGTCCGGACCGCGGGGAGCGGGGGGCCACGACGGCTCCCCGCGACCGGCCCCGCCCTCCGGGGAGCGGGGCCGGAGACCGGCCGGGGCGGTGCTTCGTTCAGGAACGGCTCCGCGCCACCGCGGGCTCCTGCCCGCGTCTGGAAGTCCGCTCCAGCCACCAGTGGACCAGCACGAGGTTGCCGACCCAGCCGACCCACCGGGCCGACTCGGAGATGTAGGTGATGTCGATGGCGTAAGGCAGCTGAAAGAGCGTCAGCCCGATGACCAGGCCCCACACGGTCTGGCCCCACACGATCGCGAAGCTGTAGAGCATCCAGCGGCGATGCTCGGCGTACCGGCCCTGCCGGGCCCGCACCCAGCCGACCATCGCCGTCGTCGCCCACATCACACCGGACATCAGCACGGCCACGCTGCCCGCGGGGAAGGAGAACGGGAACATGATCAGGGCCAGCGCCGCGGAGGGCAGCGCACCGGCGAACACGTACAGCCGGCCGCTCCAGCGGTGGACGGCCGGGTGGTTGCGGCGCAGCCACGGCCACAGCTGGAGACACAGTGTGACCAGTGTGATCGCACCAGTCATGACGTGCCCGGCCAGGACGGCGTAGTGCAGGGGGAACTGCATGGGGATGTGTGTGTTCGCCGGGTCGAACGTGAGGTACGGCGGAAGCTGGTAGAGCAGGTAGGCGGCGGCGGCGACGGCGAGCGGGACGGTGTAGTACCGGCCGAACCACCCCCTCCGGTCCGCCCGGCGCGAAGCCGCGCGCCCCTGGGGGGCGTCGGGGTGGTCTGGCCGGGACGACACGACGGGTTCGTCGAGACTCTGGGACACGGTGGTGCGCTCCGTTCGGGCGGGTGGGCTGGATGGGGGCTGGAATGGCTCAGCGGGGGGTGGCCACGATGCCGCTGCGGGCCGGGACCTCACCGGCCATCAGCGCGCGGTAGGCACCGGCGAGTGCTTCGGGACCACTGCGCCGGTCGACGGTCAGCCAGGAGGGCGCGTCCCGGACGAAGCGTTCCTCGGCGGCGCGGTACCGGGACCGGTAGGCCTGCGCCCCCTCCTTCTCGGCGAACCGTTCCTCCTCCGAGGGCGTGAAGAAGATCCACGGCTCGGGACCGCTCAGCCCCCGGGGCGGCTCGATCTGCGCGCCGGGGTGCGTGTAGCCGACGAGCAGCGCGTCCTCCAGCACGGTGCCGAACCGTTCGTAGACCGAGGAGAGCCGCTCGGCCTGGCCGGTGAAGTCGACGAGGACGGCGGGTCCGGAGACCTCGGCGCGGGAGAGATCCTCGTAGGCGAGGAGGCGGTCGTAGTGGCCCAGTTCCCGTACGGAGGGCAGACTGCGGGAGGAGGTGATCCCGACAGTGGTGATGTCATCCCTGTCCGCCAGCAGGGCCGCCATCCCCACGGCGGTCTTGCTGGAGGCGCTGGTGACCAGCACGGTCCTGGAGGGGGCCGCACCACCCAGGAACTCGGCGAGGGCGAACGAGGCGGGGTACAGGGGCCGCAGCAGGACACGGTGGTCGTCCAGGTCGTCGGGCTCCCCGGCGGACAGGTACCGGCGATACCAGGGATGCAGGTAGTCCCGTTCTGCAGTGGTGTCGGCGAAGCCTCCGGCCGTCGGTGAGACGGTGAGTACCACGTGGGTCGACAGCGGCAGGAAGCCGAAGCAGCGGGTCCCCTCGGCGATGTCCGGGTGCCGCGACTCCTCGACCCGCGCGTAACCCCAGGCCGGAACCCGGCCGCGGCCTTCGGGCCCGGGGAAGGCGTCGAAGAACGGCAGCTCGGACTCACCCAGGCGCGCGTAGGTGGCGGTGATCGCCGTCAGGGAGAACCGCTCGGCTGCCAGTCGTACCTGGCCGGGCCGCAGTGGAGCCGGGGCAGCCGGGCGCACCTCGGTCGCCGTGAGGTCCTCTCGTCCGACCAGCAGGTCCCATCCGTCCTGATCCGGCACTTCCGTCTCCCCTCCACCGCCTGCCGCGTGCGGCCCGGTAGGCCCGCCCGAGCCATGGTCGACTTCAGGCCACACGGGACGCATCTTCTGGGTTGCGGTCGTCGCGGGAGACCCGGACGTCACGGGCGCGGGAGGCGGCCGAGCAATCTCAAAGATGCCGTCGAGGGGTGCCGGTTGGCACAGTCACGAGCTCTTATGACTTAAGCGGGGGAGTACGGTCCCGATGTCCCAACACACTCCGGGCCCCCGGGCCCCCGAGGCGTCCAGGCTTCCCGCCCTGACGGGAATGCGGTTCATCGCAGCCGCCATGGTGTTCTTCTTCCATGCCGTGCCCGAACGGTTCTTCACCTCGGAACACAGCCAGAACGTCGCGAACACAATCTTCTATCAGGGGGGTTGGACTGGCGTCGGCTTCTTCTTCATCCTCAGCGGGTTCATCCTCACCTGGACGATGCGCGCTGACGACACCACGCCGGCGTTCTTGCGGCGCAGATTCTTCAAGATCTACCCCCTCCACCTGCTCACCCTCATCGCCGCCATGATGCTGGCGGCCTGGGTGGCACAGGCGTCCGTCAGCGGCCGGGACGTGGCGCTGCAACTGCTGCTGCTGCATTCGTGGTCACCGGACATCATGGTCCGCGCCTCTCTCAACGGCGTGGCCTGGTCGTTGTCCTGCGAAGCCCTGTTCTACGCGCTGTTCCCGATCCTGATCAGGATCATCGGCCGTATTCGTCCCGAACGCCTGTGGAGGTGGGCGGGCGCTGTCGTGGCGGCGATCTTCACCGTGCCGTTCGTCGCCGACCGGCTCCCCGACCAGGAGGTCTTCCCGGCGGTGAACGTCACGGCGGCGGATCTGTGGCTGGTCTACCAGTTCCCCGGGACGCGTCTGCTGGACTTCGTCTTCGGCATCATCCTGGCCCGCGTGGTGATGGAGGGACGCAGGCTCCCTCTCAGCTTCGGCGGTTCGGCGGTCCTCGTCGCCGTGGCCTATGTCGCCACACCGTTCTTCCCCTCCGCGTACCACCTGGTGGCCATCATGGTGGTACCGCTCGGTCTCCTGGTGGCAAGCGCCGCCCGGGCGGAGTCGTCCCGGCTGCGCAACTGGCTCTCCAGCCGTGCCATGGTGTGGCTGGGTGAGATCTCCTTCGCTTTCTACATCACCCACCAGCTCGTCCAGGTCTACGGTCACCGGTTCCTGGGAGCCGGCAAGACCTGGGACACACCACAGGCGATCGGCGTGATCGCGCTGCTGTTCGCCGTCACCCTGCTGCTGTCCTGGGCTCTGTACACGCTGGTGGAACACCCGATCATGCGGCGCTTCGCCACATCGCGCGGCGAACGCCGCGACCGTGCCGCGCAGAAGAAGGGGCCGGGACCGAACCCGCTCTCCGGGCAGACCGCCGACCCGGAGGCGGAGAAGGCGTCCGCCGCCCCGGCCGCCCGCGCACTCCGGCGCTCGCGCCGAACGGCTCGGTCCGGCACGCGGGCGATCTCCCCCGGACAGGCCACCCGCCCGCCCTCGTACTTTTCTCGACGAGCCGCACACACCGGCCGGCGGCCGGAGGTCGGAGGGAAGTCCCGGGTGCCACAATCGAAGCGGGCACACCCGCCGCCTGCTTCGGCCGTCCTCATCCGCTCTTGCGCACGCAGGCGATCACATAACCGATCTGATCCTTGCGGGGGGTGAAGAAACCCCGGTGCAGACGCGAGAACTCCGCCACATCCCCTTCGCCGAACTTGCCGGCCACCTCCTCACGCCGCTCCATCGCGGCCCGCAGGTACTTGTCCTTCATCCCGAACACGCGCGGGCCGCACTGGGTGTACTCCTCGACCTCGAAACCGGCCGAGCGCGCGTACGCCAGCCACTGGGGGAGGGTCGGCAGCAGCGGGAGCCTCAGCGTCGTCATGAACCGCTCCACCCGCTCCGGTTCGGCCGCGCTCTCCAAACTGAAGTCGGAGAACGCCATGCGCCCGCCAGGCCGCAGCACCCGGTGCAGTTCTCCCAGCGCCCTCCCGAGATCGGGGGCGTTCTGCAGGGACTCCAGAGCGAGCACGGCGTCGAACGAACCGTCTGGAAAAGGGAGTTCCATGTAGTCGCCGTACCTGAAGTCCACCACGGCGTTCGGCCCCGCGGCCCCGGCCCGTCCCCGCGCCGTCTCGAGCTCGGCATCACTCACGGTCACCCCGGTCACCCTGACCCCGTACCGCCGAGCCAGGAACAGCGCCGTCTCGCCGGGACCGCACCCCGCGTCCAGCACGTGCTCCCCCGGGCGCAGCCCGAGGGTGCCGGCCACCTTGCGGGTGATGCGGTGCACCGCTTCCGGCAGCGGGGCGTCGTCGTCACGGTCGTACCAGTACCACATGTGCAGCTGACCACCGCGGAACTCCTCACCGATGGGCGAGCGCTCGTCGTAGTGCCTCCCGATCTCCGCCGGGCTGGCTGCCGCTTCCTGCATTGGACCCGTCACTCCCATCGAGGCGTCGCACACTCGCCGAACGGCACGACGGACCATCCTCGGCCGTTCGCCGGACCGGCGCATCTCCGGAGTTGCTGCCGCCCGCACTCCGGTTCGCCAAGCCACGCCGAATCCGCAGGAGGGCACGTTCGGATAACACCCCAGCACACGGCCGGTGCCAGGATCGGCTCGGTGCCCCCGGGTGGGCGCCGCAACGCCGGGGAGCACCACACGGGCGCCCCAGGACCGGATGAGGAGAGCCCGGATGCCGGACAGACGCGTTCTGCCGGGTCTCCGCGGCGTTGTGCTCCCGCGCGGGCCGGCGGCCCGCTCCGCGGTCGTCCGGTAGACCCGCAGCCGCAGGCGTGCCGGACCTCGGCCGGGCGCCGTGTCCGAGAGAGGCACGAGGATGAGGACGATGGTAAGGGCCGTCCTGCGCGGTTCCCTGCGTGATATCCGCCATGTCAGAGCCGTCCCTCCCGAAGACGCCCAAGGGCTGGTGGCTCGCGTGTACGCCCAGGCCGAACGGGACTTCGGCGTCGTCGCACCGCCTTTGGCGCTGCATTCCGGGGCTCCCCGGGTGCTCGCCGCGAGCTGGCTGTTGTTGCGCGAGACCCTTCTGGTGGAGGGCCGGGTCGGCCGAGCCGTCAAAGAGGCCGTCGCCGTCGAGGTCTCCCGCGCCAACGCCTGTCCCTACTGCGTCGACATCCACCAGGCCACGCTGGAGACCTCCCCGCGGCTGTCGCCCGGTTCGCCCGGCGGCGGGGCCGCCCAGTGGATCCGGTCCGGCGCAGGCCGCGGGGAGCGGGCCCCCTTCACCGCCGGGGAGGCGCCCGAGATCATCGGCGTGGCACTCACTTTCCACTACCTCAACCGCATGGTCTCCGTCTTCCTCGACGAGTCCCCCGTACCCGCGCGTACCCCCGCGGCCGCACGCGGCCCGATTCTGCGCACGGTCGCCCGGGCCATGCGTCCGGCCGCCGGCCCACCGCGTCCCGGTGAGGGCAACGTACTGCTGCCACCGGCACCACCCGGCCCGTGGTGGGCCGGGACAGGCCCGGTGGCGGATGCCGTCGGACGTTCGGCCGCCGCCGTCGACGACGCCGCTCGCTGGGTCCCCTGGCCGGTACGCCGTCTGCTGGAGTCCCGGCTCGAAGCCTGGGACGGGTCACCTCCCGGCCTCGGCCGCACTTGGCTGGAGGAGGCACTCGCGAGCTCCCTCCCACCGCTTGCGGAGCATCTGCCCGCCGCCCGGCTCGCGCTGCTCACCGCGTTCGCCCCGTACCAGGTCGCCGAAACCGATGTAACCGCCTTCCGCGAACAGTACCCCGGCGACCGGAAACTGGTGGAACTGACCGCCTGGGCGTCCTTGACGACGGCCGCCCTCCTCGCCGCCCGGCTCGCCGGTTCACCGGCACGCACACACCGACAGGAGAGCTGAACCGTGGTCAAGAGGGAATCGGTAGCCGTCATGGGCGGCGGAATTGGCGGGCTGGCGGCGGCCGTCGCGCTGGCCAGGCGAGGCGTTGACGTCACCGTGGTCGAACGGTCAGCGCGGATCGGTGCCCAGGGCGCGGGCCTGGTCCTGCGGCCCGATGGTCTGCGGGCCGCCGACGCGCTCGGCGGGAACCTGGGAACCCGTGTCAGGGAAATGGGCCGTCTCCTGCGCCCCGGCGAGGCCCGGTTGGTGATGGACGCGGCGGGGAACGTCCTGACCGAGGAAGCCCTGGAGGGCCCGAACGCCCCGCGGCTTTCGATCACGCACTCCGCCCTCCAGCGGGCCCTGCTCGACGAGGCCCTCACCGCGGGTGCGGCAGTACTGTTGTCCACCACCGTCGAGAGCCACAGCACACACGACGGCGGCGTCACTGTCCGGATGTCGGATGGCAGAACCCTGCGATGTGCCGCCCTGGTGGCCGCTGATGGTGTCGACCCGGTCCTCCGGCGGCGAATACTCCCGGACACTTCCGCCGCCGAGTACGCGGGTCACGCCTCGGTGTCCGGCTGTGCCGACGGTTCCGCGCTGGAAAGACGTCCCCACACAGTCGGCGGCCGAGGTGTCCGGGTGAACGTTCTCCCGGTCGGCGGAGACCTGCTGTGCTGGACGGCCCGTATCGACTCGGCACCCGGCGTTTGGCCCGCCAAGGGGCGGGCCCGCGCACGGGCCGACCTGATCGCCGCCCTCACCGGCTGGCATCCGCCCGTGGTGGACCTGGTCAGGAACACCTCTCCACAGGACATCACTGTTGCCGACGCCCACGACCGCACTCCGGCTCCCCGCCGGGTCGACGGACGTGTCGTCCTGCTCGGCAACGCCGTGTGCCCAGCGGCCTCGTCCTCGGGGTCCTCGGGGTCCTCGGGCCGGGAAGCGGGGACGGCGATGGAGGAGGCCCTCGCCCTCGCCGACGCCGTGGCCGCGCACGACGACGTGCTCCGTGCGCTGACCGCCTTCCGGCACGAACACCGGGAGCCGGCCGAGGACTCCGACGGGCCTGCCGCCGGCGTCCTCGGCTCCGGGGCCACCCGTTCTCCCGCGAGACCGCCCGCCCCTCCGCTACGGGCCCGGGAGGCACCCGGGCCCGTAGCGGAGAGCCCCGCGACCGAGTCCGTACCGCGCGTGGTCCTGGTCGGCGGATCACTCCGCCGGGGGTCGACCTGTGACCGCGTCGCTCAGTGGTGTGCTCTGCGTTGTACCGAACAGGGGGCGACTGTGCGGGTCTTCGCGGGGGCGGACATCGACTTCCCCGCCTACCGGCCGGGCCTCGCGCCTGCACATCCCCGGGTGGGTGAGTTCCTGTCGGAACTGCGCCGCGCCCATGGCGTCGTCCTGGTTTCCCCGACATATCACGGGACCGTCTCCGGCCTGCTGAAGAACGCCCTCGACTATGTCAACGACCTGGACGGACCGGCGCCCTATCTCGACGGACGCGCCATCGGCTGTGTCGCTGTCGGGGCGGCGGCTGATGGCGCCGCATCCACCCTGGCCACGCTGCGCACCATCAGTCACTCGGTGCGGGGCTGGCCGACCCCGGTGGGGGTGGCCGTCTCGCGGCCGCCCACGCCTCCGTCCCCGGACGGGACGGTGCCGCCCGAGGAGGAGCGGCTGATGCGGATGCTCTCCCAGGTCCTGTGGCTGGGCAGAGCCCGGCTGGGCGCCGGGCAGCCGTCGTTCCTGAACAGGGCGGCCTGAGAGGCCCTGTTCTCCCGAAGCTGTCGCGAAGTGACAAGTAGCTCTCTGTGGCGGATCTGGGGTGTGCTTGTCAGCGCTTTTGATCTTCTGGGTTCATCGGGGGCCGTGCTCGGCGAGGTTGGTCCGGTCATGACGACCGGAAGGAGCCCGGGGGTGCGGCGGGAGTGGGAGCCGGAGGACCTGATCGAGGTCTGGACGCTGCTGGAGGAGGACCAGGAGCGGCTGGCGGAGGCGGCGGTCGCCGAGCCGGGCGGCACGGTCCGCGAGGTGATCTACGCCCGCTGCGCGACCCGGACGCGTCGGAGCCGGATGAAGACGACACTGGCGCGGAATGAATCCGGCGCGCCGTTGCCCGTGACCCGAAACAGACCCGCCCGGTCGGTCACAGGAGGGCACCGCCGGAGACCTCGATGCGCTGGGCGGTCATCCAGCGCAGGCCGTCGGACGCCAGCGTGGCGATGGCGTCGCCGATCTCCTCGGGTTCGCCGACGCGGCCAAGCGCGGTCTGCCCGGCCAGACCCTGGCGCATACCGGCGTCATCCCGCATGGCACCGCCGTTGAAGTCGGTGGCGGTCGGCCCCGGGGCAATGGAGTTGACCCGGATACCCCGGGGGCCGAGTTCTGCGGCCAGAGTGCGGCTCAGGGCCTCGACGGCGGCCTTTGAGGCGGAGTAGACCGAGGTCGCGGGGCTGGTGTGGCGAGTCAAAGACGACGAGACGTTGATGAGGTGGGCACCTTCCGCCAGCAGCGGCACAAGCGACTGGATGAGGAAGAACGTGCCTCGCACGTTCGTGCCGGACACCGTGTCGAAGTCGTCGGTCGTGACAGCTTCCAGTGGGCCGAAGACGCCCACCCCCGCGTTGTTGACCACGATATCGAGCCGCGAAGCCCTCCAGCGCTCAAGCAGTCCGCTCAGCTCGGAAGTGAAGGCTCCGAAAGAGGAGGCGTCGCTGATGTCGAGACGCACGACGGCGGCGGTCCCACCCGCAGCGTGCACGTGCTGCTCCGTCTCCTCGGCCCCGGCCACATCACCACGATGAGTGACCACGACCCGCACCCCACGCGCCGCCAGCGCAAGAGCCGTACTCCGGCCCAGACCACGGTTCGCACCGGTCACCAAAGCGATCCTGTCGGCTGCCATCCGCTACTCCCTCATCACACGGCACCGGAGGGACATCGGGCACCGCCATCCGAGGCGAGTCAAGTGACTCGCCTCGGATCTGGAGCATACTGCACGCATGGCAGCAGAGCTCTCCGCACACCACCGCCGTCTCGCCCAGCAAAAGCGTGAGGCGATCATCTCCGCGGCCACGGACCTCTTCCTGAACCACGGTTACGACGGCACGTCCCTCGCGCGCGTTGCCGAAGGGGCGGCGGTCTCGAAGTCCACCTTGTTCAAGCAGTTCCCCACCAAGGCGGCCCTCTTCGAGGCCATCGTCACCGAGTCATGGCAGCGTGACGCCACCGACGCCGTCGCGCGACCTCAGGCCGGAGATATGCGTTCCGGCCTGACCTCCATCGGCCACCGCTACGCAGACCTGATCGGCCGGCCCGGCATGACAGCCCTGTTCCGCATCGTCATCGCCGAGCTGCCTCGCTTCCCCGAACTGGGACGGATGCAGTTCCAGCTCGGCAAGCTGCCCTACTTCACCTCTGTCCAGCGCTACCTGGAGTCGGAGCGCGAAGCCGGTAACGCCGACGTTCCGGACACCGAGAGTGCCGCCAACCAGTTCCTGGGGATGATCGCCAACTACGTCCTGTGGCCCCGCATGCTGCTAACCGACTGGAACCCCACAGCCTCCGACATCCACTACGCCGTCGAGCAAGCGGTAGAGACCACGCTCGCCCGCTATGCCTCCGATCGACCAGCCTGATCCGAAGCTGGAATTCGTACGCCGCCGCCCCAGCACCGGAGGGGCCCGCGGAGACGCGACCGTGCGGGGCGTCGCTATCGGTAAACGATCGTTTGACGACATGCGGACGGGACGTCCAATGAACCCGTGCAATCCGGGGGTTCGGGGCGGCGCGAATCCAATCAGATCCGATGGTGATCAATGACAGGGTTTGACGGCAGGTGAGGTCCAATCCTCCGTACGGAAGCGGCCCTTCGGTGGCGAACCTGGTCTACAAGCGGATCTCGACCGACCGGCAGTCGACCGCCCGGCAGAACCTCGTCCTGGCCGAGGCGGGGATCAAGGACCCGGTCTTCTTCGAGGAGGACCCGGGCACCTCCAGCCGCCTCCAGCCGCTCCAGCGTCCGAAGTTCGGCGAGCTGCTGACATACGCGCGGCCGGACGACACCGTGCACGTCTCCAAGATGTTCCGCCTCGTGCGCGGCAACCAGCACATCCTCGACGTGCTCGACACCCTGCATCGCGACCGTCTCGTCCTGCGTATCCACGACGGCGCGTTCTCCGCCATGGACCTCACCGCCCGCCACCCGCGCACCGGCGAGCTGCTGTCCGCTGTGAAGTTCACGGTGCAGACTCTCGCCACCGCCTACCACACCCGCCGCACCGAACGGGAGAACATCCGCGAGTCCACGTTCGAAGGGCTCGACACCGCCGCCCGCAAGGGCAAGCACGGCGGCCGCCCCCCCGTCATCACCGACGACACGCTCCACACCGTGCTCCGACGCCGGGCGAACGGCGAGTCCGTCGAGCAGACCCACCCCGACTTCGCCACCCTTCAGGTCGGCGAAGTCCCCGGCCCCCGCCCCGCTATCCCTGACCGGGCGTCACTCTGATTACAGAGAGCTACCTGTCACTTCGCCGTAGCTTCGGGAGAACAGGGCCTGAGAAGCCGACCCGGCGCCTTGTTCAGGAACCGGTGACCGCGGGGCCGGCCGCGAGGCGCGGGCGGCCCGTGTGGTCGGCGAGGCCGAACCGGTGGGACCGTCCGCGCGGTTCCCACGCCCTCGCCCGCAGCCGCGGGAACCGGGTCGTGTCACGCCCAGGGCGCCATGGGGAACCAGATCAGATCACGGTAGGCCAGCATGCGGACATCCCAGTACAGGACCATGAAGACCCCCGCCGCGATGAACGCCGCGGCGATCATGGCCGAGGCACGGCCGGGACGCGCCGACATCCAGCGGTGCAGCCGTTCACCGGCCAGCACGGTGATCCCCGCCAGCAGCACCCCCATCACCACCAGGTTGCCCAGCGCCTGCAGCGAGAAGGCCGCCGCGCCGTAGAGGATGTTGCCGCTCTCGGCCGCGTCGTGGAACAGGCGCCGGAACAGCGGATAGGGACGGCCGATGAGAAAACAGCCGATGAGAACGCCCATGACCACCAGGGGAGCGTTGGGGAAACGTGCGGACAGCCGCGCCAGCGGGTCGGGCACCAGCCCCAGGGAAGCCAGCCCCAGCCATATCAGCACGGCGCCGACGATCCCGAAGGTCACCATGGCCTGCACTAGCACCGGCGGGAAACCGCCCGTCCCCGGGGAGCCGAGCTGGAACTGCGGCATGCGGGTGCCCACCAGGGCGACGATCACCCCGTAGGTGGCGGACACGGCCACGGAACCGGCCGCCAGATACCCCAGTGGCCTGACCAGCCTGGCCAGTCGGCCGCGCCGCGAATGGGCTTGTCCGGTCAATGGGGCCATCGCACTGAACACCGCCACATTGCAGGCGGTGAAGGTTCCGGCGACACCGGTCGCCAGCGCAAACACGATACCGATCATGAAACCGCTCAGGGAGACCGTCGCGGCGTCCTGGCCCAGGAGCGTACCGGCGACGTTGACTCCGATGGTCTGGTCGACGAATTCGTGGGACCACACGACCGTCAGCGCGAATCCGAACAGTGCTGCGGCAGAGATGACCAGTCCTCGTCGACGGGGAAAGTGACCGTCGACGAACAACGAGCGCGGGCGGCCCTCGTCGGATGAGACGGAAGTGGCGCGCCGGTCGCCGGAAACCCCGTCCATGAGTGAATGCACGGATAGCACCTTCCTGTCCTTTTGATGAGGCCTTGACCGTAAAGGACGTTCGACCATCGCTCGTCCGGCCGGCTCAAGGACGGCAATTCCGAAGAAGGGCACCTGAACGTATGCCCCACAAACCGGCGCGACGGCCGCTCAGATCGCTCCCCGGGGGCTGTGCCCACCATGGGCGGCACCTCCTCACGGGCCCGACACCACGTGATGTGTCCAGCCGGGCGGGACCGCTCCCCCGGAGGGATCGGGGAAAACTCGGGGGCGCTCCGGGCGGTCTTCCTCGGAGATGCCCCGGTAGCGGATCCCGGACAGTTCCTCGGACATCTCCCACAGCCGCAGTTGCGCTTGTGCGTCGCGTGAGATCCGGGTGGAGTCTGCGGGAGCTGGCTGGCCCCGGGTCTCCAGGAGTCTCCCCGGGCCCAGGTATGAGCCTCCCGGTACACGATGGTCGGTGGCGGCCCGCAACACCGGTTCGGCGGCACGGGCCGGCGGCCGGGCCAGGAATCGCATCATGGCCCGGCTCACCAGCCGTAGCGGCACCGGTGCGTCGCCATGCCACAACCCGGTCGCCGACAGGCCGGGGTGCGCGGCGACCGAGACGGTCGCCGCATGCTCGTCGGCGAGTCGGCGCTGCAGCTCGCGGGTGAACATCAGGTTTGCCAGTTTGGAGCGTCCGTAGGCGGTGAGGGACCGCCGTCCGTCTCCGGAAAAGGCCGCATACGGGCGGAACTCGCCGGGGACGATCCGGTGCGCCAGACTTGTGACGGTGACGATCCGTGAGCCGGGCGTCCACCGCATCAGGTCCAGCAGCAGAAGCGTCAGCGCGAAGTGCCCCAGGTGGTTGACGCCGAAGTGAGCTTCGAAACCATCCTCGGTGCGACGATAGGGGGGAAACATCACTCCGGCGTTGTTCACCAGGACATCGAGTCGCCCGTACCGGTCGCGTATCTCGGTAGCGGCCCGCCGTACTGACCGGAGTGAGGCCAGGTCCAACCGCACGACGTCCGTCTCCGGACCCAGTCCGGCCGCTGCGGCATGGCCCCGTTCGGTGTCTCGGCAGGCAAGGACGGCCTGGGCTCCGCGGGTCGCCAGCGCCCGGGCCGTCTCCAGACCAATCCCTCCGGTCGCACCAGTGATCAGTACGACCCTGCCCCCCTGGTCCGGAATGTCCGCAGAAGACCACTCCATATTGCCCTGCTTCCTTGATCGGGTCGCGGATCCGCCCCTGCCTGGAGAGCCACTGACGATCTCGGCGTACCCCAACACCTCGTCCCTTGCCCGAGTGGGTGGCTGGGTTCCCCATCCTCCGCATGAGCACCTGAGGTGGCCACTTCCAAAGTGCGCACTGGTGCTCCCCACCCCTCGCCCGGTTTCTGCGGAATTCCCAGGAGGCACTCAGCGGCTGATGAGTCGTCGGTGTCGTAAGCTCCCCGGCTCCGGAACCATCGCGGAACCTGTCGCACCACGGTTGTAGCGGATAACTTTGATCCGGTCGGCGATCTCCATGCCGCTGCCTCTGCCACAGAACGCCGACCCCGGTCAGGGGACAGTCGAACGACTGCCTGCGGAGGCCACCGCAGCCGCGCGGCCGCCAGGCCGCGCGGCGGAACCCACCACCTGCCCCAAGCCCCGTACATCTGTTTGATCGCGGTGACGGTCACGACGAGAGACTCAGCTGTCATGGACACTACTCACAAACAGGCCATCGATGTACGGCGTCACGGGCGAGACGGCGCCAGCCGTTGGGGCTCCATGGGGAAGCCGTCTCCCGACCTTGCCCACTCATATGTACTGAGATGAGAAAGTCGCAGGTCACAGCGCTGAAAGTTGTGAGTTATGTACTCGCTGAGGGGACATAACGCCATCGATGTGTCCCGTCTGAGGGGACACATCGATGGCGTTATGTCAGCTGGAGACGACATAAATTCTGATTGCATGTCAAGCACAGGCGACACGAGCTGTAAGTCATGTCAAACTCGGTCGACACCACAGGAGCAGTGCGTCCGACGCCGATTCCGGCAGGGTGGGAGGAGGTCTGTCCCTCAGGGGGGACACAACTCATGCAATATGTCATGCCGGATTGACACCAATGTCAAGAAAAGATGACATAGTGCTGGCGTTCAGAGATCAACAGCTTGGGAGAACAGCCTCGTGTCGACAGAGCCGCAGCGCCGCCGTACGAGCGTCCGGGGGGCGTCCCGGACGAAGCCGCCCCTGAATGATCCGGCCGACGCCTGGGACCGGCCTCTACATTCAGTCAAGAGGCTGGACGATGTGGCACGCGCCTACCCCGGCCGCAGGCTCACACTGGACAGTGAGCGGAAGCCATTGGAGTTCTACGGAGCGCCGGACCAGCCGAACGCCTTCTCCATGGACAGTCTGGAGTTCTTCCTGATCATCGCACAGTTCTTCCGCGAGGCCCTGCCTTTGCGGCTGATCCTGCTGATGATCGCGTGTCAGCGAGCCGGAGGGCGAATCCACCTCACTCAAGACGAAATGGCTCACGTCCTGGACATCTCACGTACCAAGGTGAACGAAGCTCTGAAAGAAATCATGTCCCATGGCATCGTGTTTCGGGTGAAGCGCGGTGTGTATCAGTTCAACCCGCCATACTCCTACCGGGTCGCCGAGTTCATCCCGGGCACAGAGACGACGGAGCCGGAATACGTGCGAGTCGACCAGCATACGGCCATCACGGAGATCCGGTCGGACGAGAACCTGCCGGACCTGGTGCGTTTTCCCTCGCTGGAACAGATGCGCCGGGAGATCGAGCGGCTGCGTGAGGAACGGTCGAAGGCACGGGCCGACCGCCGCCTGAATCGGACACAGCAGAAGAGAAGAGGGGCCGAACGATGAGCGGTCTGCATTTCGCCGCGGTCAACGCGGAGGGCATCGTCGCCGACCTGGACCTGCTGCCCGCGGCATACCGTGTGCTGCTCAAGATCCGTGCTTACAGCGAGCCGGGCGGCCGCATCGAGATCGATCAGATCACCCTCGCGCAGATGCTCGGCTTGAGCCGCGCTGCGGTCAACGCGGCCCTGCGCGACCTGGACCTGGCACAGCTGGTGAGGAAGCAGCGGCCCGGCGTCTATCAGCTCAATCCGATGCTGGCCGGCTACCTTTCTCCTGAGGACGCCATCGCCGCGGTCAAGACGATGCCGAAGAGCCAGCGCCTGAACTCACCCGGCTTCGTGGAGCACTACCGCAGGGCCGTCGCGGACTATCAGGACCAGCTGGCCGAAAAGCGGCGGCGCCGTGAGGACGCCAAGCGCCGCCAGAACCTCAGAACCGTGTCCTGACCCGGTCCGGTCTGTCCCCGGGAACAGACCGGACCGGGCCCGAAGTGCCATTACGTCGTAATGAAGACCGGAGCGGAAGAGCGACACACGGCACCCCCCTGCCCCCCAACACACTCGCATGTCAGTATGGTGACGTCATGGCATCTCCATATCCCGATGGCGACCGGGAAAAGGTAGCGTCGAAGCTGCCTGCCGCGATCCGTCAAGAGCTCAAGGTCCGCACCGCTGAACATGGTGTCGACATCCAGGACGCCGTCACCGACGGCATCCATGCCTGGCGTACCGGCGACGGCCCTCATCCGACCGTCGACACCTCCGGCGCCGACTCCTTCTCCACCTGGCTCCCCGCCGGCCTGTACGACCAGTTCAAGGCGGACTGCACTGCCCGTGGCGTCTCCTACACCCAGGGCCTGGCACAGTCAGTGCGTCTCTGGCTGGACACCCACCCCTCCCCGGGGCAGCGGCCTCACACCGGGCCGCAGCGGAAAGTCGTCTGTAATCAGAAGGGCGGGGTGGGCAAGACCGCCATCGCGGCCGGCGTCGCCCAGGCGTATGCCGAGGCGGGCAAGCGGGTCCTCCTGGTCGACTACGACCCCCAGGGACACCTGAGCGAGCAGCTCGGCATCGCCCAGATCCCCCCGGGCGAGGACAGTCTGGTGGCCCACATGTGCGCTGAGGGCAAGGCCGATCTGCGTGACTTGCTGGTCACATTCGAAGACGACCGGTTCGGCAAGCGGCTGCAGATACTGCCCGCGTGTTTCGACGGGTTCCTCCTGGACGCGAAGATCGCCACCAACACCCGCATCCGCCGGCGGGAGACCACCCTCGAGCGGGCCCTGGAGCCACTGGAAGCCGACTTCGACATCGTCGTCATCGACTGTCCGCCGTCACTGGGTATCGCCATGGACGCCGCCATCTACTACGGGCGGCGCCGCGCCGACGAACCGGCGGGTACCTCCGGCGTCATCGTCCCCGTCCTCGCCGAGGACTCCTCCGCCACCGCCTACACCATGCTCACCGACCAGATCGAGTCGCTGAAGGAGGACCTGGAGCTGGAGCTGGACTACCTCGGTCTGGTGGTGAACCTGTACGACTCCCGGCGCGGGTTCGTCGCCACCTCCAGCCTCCAGCAGTGGAAGTCGCTGGGCGACCCGCCGGTGCTGGCGGTCATCGGTGACCTGAAGGAGCAGCGTGAGGCAGTCCGTATGGGCAAGCCGCTGCTGAGCTATGCGCCTCGCTGTGACCAGGCTGAGGCGATGCGGCAGATTGCGAGGTCCGCGTCGTGAGCGGTAAGGCTGACCTGCTGGGAGCTTCGTCGGCGTTCGGCCGTGCCGGTACGGCCCGCAGTACGCGCGGGCGGGTTGCGGAGAAGATTCTGGGCGGTAGCGATGACGGGCCGACCCGTCTGGCTCTGCACCTGCTGAGCCAGAACCCGGACAACCCGCGTGACTCCCTGCCGGATGTCACCGATCTCGCCGCGTCCCTGCGGGACCACGGACAGAAGTCCGCGGTGACGATCATGTCTCGTGAGGCGTATCTGGCGGCCAATCCCGGTCGGGAGGACGAGCTCGAGCCGCGGGCCGCCTACGTCGTCGTCGACGGCAACTGCCGCCTGGCTGCCGCCCGGCAGGCAGGCCTGTCCTCGCTGCGGGTGATGATGGACGAGTCACTCGGTGGCGACCCGGACGAGTTGCTGGAGTCCGCTCTGGTGGCCAACATCCACCGCCAGGACCTCGACCCGCTGGACGAGGCGCGGGCGCTGAAGAAGCTGCTGGAAGTCCACGGTACCCAGGACAAACTCGCCAAGCGGCTTCATCGGTCCCAGGGCTGGGTCTCCCAACGCTTGGCGTTGCTGTCCCTGACCCCTGAGCTGCAGAAGCGTCTGGAGAACGGGGCGGAGCCGGTGGACCTGCTGCGTGCGGTGGGGAAGAAGCCCCCGGAGCGGCAGGAGGAGGAGCTGACCCGGCTGAAGGAAGAACGCTCCCGGAAGCAGACGGCCAAGGAGTCGGCGAAGAAGCAGACGCGACAGTCGGCAGCGGTTCTTCATTACGGCGTAATGAAGAACCCGGCCTCCAACGGCAGCACGACAGGGGCAGAACCGCCCGGCCGGGGCACGGACTCGTCCGGCTTCGACCGTGCTCCCTATGTTCCCGCGCGGCCCGCAGCCACCTCGGCGCCGGACACTCCGCTGTCCCGTCCCTCCGCTACGCGGATGCCGTGGGACGACCCCGGTGCGATGTGCGCGCTGTTGAAGCAGAACATGGAACCGGAGAAGTTGAGGAAGCTGATCGAGATGCTGCAGCGCAGCCTGGGGAACGACAACGTCTGATCCGACCATCACGGCCTATGGCCCCGGGCTGCGCCGTGGTCCTGTCCCGGGTTCACTGCTTTGTCGCCGTGGGGCAGGAGTGCATGGGGTCGCACCGGCTACGGCGGTCTTATGCCAGAAAGGCGCTGAGGTCAGCCAGGCTGCGCAGATGAGGTCTCCACACGACCTGACGAGGGGCTTCGCGTTTTCCGGACAGGTAATGTAGTGCTCACTTGGCGTTCTCCTGCCCGGCGGAGAGTGCGGCCTCGGGAGAATCGTCGTCATCGTCCTGCCGCATCAGCTCGGCCAGCTTGAACGCCTCCTCGATGAGCGTCTCGACGATCTTCGACTCGGGTACGGTCCTGACGACCTCGCCCTTGACGAAGATCTGCCCCTTGCCGTTGCCGGAGGCGACGCCGAGGTCCGCCTCCCTGGCCTCCCCGGGGCCGTTCACCACACACCCCATGACGGCCACGCGCAGCGGAATGTCCATGCCCTTCAGCCCGGCCGTGACCTCTTCGGCCAGCTTGTAGACATCGACCTGGGCACGCCCGCAGGACGGGCAGGACACGATCTCCAGGCCGCGTTGCCTGAGGTTCAGGGCCTGAAGGATCTGGAGGCCGACCTTGACCTCCTCGGCGGGCGGCGCGCTCAAGGAGACACGGATGGTGTCGCCGATGCCCCGGGACAGCAGCGCGCCGAACGCGACAGCCGACTTGACGGTGCCCTGGAAGGCGGGACCCGCCTCCGTCACGCCGAGGTGCAGTGGGTAGTCGCACTGCGCCGCGAGTTGCTTGTACGCCTCGACCATGACGACGGGGTCGCTGTGCTTGACAGAGATCTTGATGTCCCGGAAGTCGTGCTCCTCGAACAGCGACGCCTCCCACAGCGCGCTCTCGACCAGCGCCTCCGGGGTGGCCTTGCCGTACTTCTTCAGCAGCCGGCGGTCGAGCGAGCCCGCGTTGACCCCGATACGGACCGGAGTGCCGTGGTCCTTGGCGGCCCGCGCGATCTCGCGGACCTTGTCGTCGAACTGCTTGATGTTGCCCGGGTTGACGCGCACGGCCGCGCAGCCGGCCTCGATGGCGGCGAACACGTACTTCGGCTGGAAGTGGATGTCCGCGATCACCGGGATCTGCGACTTGCGCGCGATCGTCGACAGGGCGTCGGCGTCATCCTGGGTGGGGCAGGCGACGCGGACGATCTGGCAGCCGGACGCGGTGAGTTCGGCGATCTGCTGGAGGGTCGCGCCGATGTCGGACGTGCGGGTCGTCGTCATGGACTGGACCGAGACCGGAGCGTCGCCGCCCACGGGTACGGTCCCTACGTGGATCTGACGGCTGGTACGTCGTCGGGCCAGCCTCGGCGGCACCGTCGGCACTCCGAGAGCGACAGACATGACAGTTCCCCAAGATGGTCGGCCGGTCCGGGCGGACCGGGTTATGGCTGATGACTGTGTGCTGTTGAGGGCTGTGGAAGTGCTGGAGAGGGGCACGGTGGTGGGAGCAGGCGAAGCTCGTCGGCAGCTGGGCCACGGGCGGTCGGCGGGGTTGCTCCGTGCGGGTGGGCGCCGACCGCCCGTCAGGGTGCCCGGAGTCAGCCGACGGCGAGGGCGGTGGTGGCTCCCTGCCGGGCCTGCCGTTCGGAGGGCAGGGCCTCCAGCAGTGCGTGGGTGAGATGGCGGGGGGTGAGGCCGCCGGTCTCCAGGACATCGGCTCGTGAGCCGTGGTCGAGGAAGCGCTGCGGCATACCGAAGACGTGCACCGGCAGGCCTGACTTGGCGTCGCTCAGCGTCTGGGCGACGCGTTCCCCGACGCCGCCGACCCGGCCACTGTCCTCGACCGTGGCGACCGACTGGTGGTCGAGGGCGAGCGCGACGAGTTTGGGTGCGATCGGCTTGACCCAGCGGGGGTCCACGACGGTGACGCCGATGCCCCGCTCGGCCAGCCGTTCGGCGACGTCCAGGCAGGTGGCGGCCATGGCGCCGATGGAGACCAGGAGGACATCCGGCTGCTCGCCCCTGCGTAGGATATCGATCCCGGCGAAGGTGTCGACGGCCGGAATGCAGTCACCAATGGCCCCCTTGGGGAAACGCAGGGCGGTGGGCCCGTCGTCGCAGGCCACGGCCTCCCGCAGGGCGCGGCGCAGGGTGGCGGCGTCGCGTGGGGCGGCCAGCCGCAGGCCGGGCACCAGGTTCAGCAGCGACAGGTCCCACATACCGTTGTGCGAGGGGCCGTCGTCGCCGGTCACGCCGGCACGGTCCAGGACGAAGGTCACCGGGGTGCGGTGCAGGGCCACGTCCATCAGGAGCTGGTCGAAGGCCCGGTTGAGGAAGGTGGAGTACAGCGCGACGACCGGGTGCACCCCGCCGAGGGCCAGCCCCGCGGCGGCGGTCACGGCGTGCTGTTCGGCGATGCCCACGTCGATGACGCGCTCGGGGTGACGGCGGGCGAACTCGCTGAGCCCGGTCGGGTCGAGCATGGCCGCGGTGATGGCGACCACGTCCGGCCGGTCGGCGGCGAGGTCGGCCAGCTCGTTGCCGAACACGGACGTCCAGCTGGGCGCGCCCCCCGGTTTCCGGACGGAGGCGGCGCGGACGGCGTGGAAGCGGTCCGTTTCATCCTGCTCGGCGGGGAGGTGACCGCGGCCCTTCTCGGTGACGCAGTGCACCACCACGGGAGCCCGCAGGGCGACGGCCTCGCGCAGCGCCGTCTCCACGGCCTCGATGTCATGGCCGTCCACCGGGCCGACGTAGACGAGCCCCAGATTCTCGAACAGGGCCCCCGGGGCGTTGCCCGCGCGCAGGTCGGCGAGGTGTCCGGCGACGGCGCCGGCGGTGGGGGCGTAGGAGCGGCCGTTGTCGTTGATGACCACGACGACGGGGCGTTCGGGGGCCGCCGCGATGTTGTTGAGGGCTTCCCAGGCCATGCCCCCGGTGAGCGCGCCGTCGCCGACCACGGCGACCACGGCGCGGTCGTTGCGCCCGAGCAGGGCGTTGGCGCGGGCGAGGCCGTCCGCCCAGGACAGGGAGGTCGAGGCGTGCGAGTTCTCGATGACGTCGTGCTCGGACTCGGCGCGGCAGGGGTAGCCCGACATGCCGCCGGTGCGGCGGAGCGTGGCGAGGGCTTCGGTGCGGCCAGTGAGGATCTTGTGGACGTAGGCCTGGTGGCCAGTATCCCAAAGGATCTTGTCGCGGGGGGAGTTGAACACGCGGTGCAAGGCGATGGACAGTTCGACGACCCCGAGGTTGGGGCCGAGGTGGCCCCCGTTGGTGGTGCAAGTGTCCACCAACAGCCGCCGGATCTGCGGCGCCAGTTCGCGGGCCGCGTGCGGGGACAGGGCGCGCAGGTCCTCAGGCCCCCGGATGTCCTCCAGGCGTGGCATGGCGCACCCCTCTTTCTCCCGTGGTGGATTCATCGCACCCCACCGGGTGCGAGCGTGACCTCACCGGCCAGTGGTGTCTGCGGCACCCGGCCGGTGACCGGGTCGGCCAGCCGGCCGGGCATGGAGAACACGATGTCCTCTGCGACTCCCAGCTGAAGCTCGACCTGGTCGAAGCCGAGTTCGGCGAGCCGGGCGACGAGCCCGTCGACGAGGATCTCCGGGGCACTGGCCCCGGCACTGATCCCGACCGACGACACGCCCTCCAGCCAGGCCGCTTCGAGATGCTGCTCATCGGGCACCAGATGGGCGACAGCGCCGTGGTCGCGGGCCACCTCGACCATGCGCAGCGAGTTGCTGGAGTTGCGCGAGCCGACGATCAGGACCAGGTCGTTGTCATGTGCGAGGGCCTTGACCGCGTTCTGCCGGTTCTGGCTGGCATAGCAGATGTCGTCACCGGGGGTGATCAGGTCGGTGAAGCGGGCGCGCAGGACCTCGACGACACGCTCGGTCTCGTCGAACGAGAGAGTGGTCTGGGTGAGGACGGCGACCGGGGTGTCGTCGGGCAGGCCGAGGCGCTGTACGTCGTCCTCGGTCTCGATGACGACGATCCGGTCGGGGGCCTCGCCGAGGACGCCCTCGACCTCCTCGTGGCCCTCGTGCCCGACGAGGAGGATGGTGCGGCCCTCGCGGGCGAAGCGCACCGCTTCCTGGTGGACCTTGGAGACCAGCGGGCAGGTGGCGTCGATGACTTCGAGCTGTCGGCCTGCGGCGGCGGAGCGCACTTCGGGGGAGACGCCGTGCGCGGAGAAGACACAGACCGCGCCCTGCGGGACCTCCTCCTCGCTGTCGACGAAGACCGCGCCGCGCTGTTGCAGTTCCGAGACGATGTAGTGGTTGTGCACGATCTCCTTGCGCACGTACACCGGCGCCCCGTGCAGGTCCAGCGCCCGCTCGACGATGCCGATGGCGCGTCGTACGCCCGCGCAGAAGCCGCGCGGCTGGGCCAGGACGACGTTCCCTTCACTCATGTCGCGTCACCCCCGACAGGTACGGGGACGGCGGAGGTCGTCCGGCGTGGATTGCGCGCGTCCAGCCGCAGCCGCAGCCGGCGCGGGTGGTAGACGGTGGCCAGCGGTACCGGGCGGACGTCCATGTCCGGTTCGCAGGTGACCCGCCAGCGGCCGAGGATGGTGGCGAGTCCCAGCGTGGCCTCGGTGCGCGCGTAGAGGTCGCCGATGCACTTGCGGGCACCGGTGCCGAACGGCACGTAGGCGTGGCGGGAGGCCGGCGCGATACGGTCCGGGAGCCAGCGGTCGGGGTCGAAGTTCTCGGGGTTGTCGAAGGCGTCCTCGTACTGGGCGACCGCGGCGGGGCTGAAGACGACGGTGGAGCCGGCAGGCAGCTCACGGCCGGCGAGTTCGGTCGGGGAGGCGGTGAGGCGGGTGAACAGCCAGGCCGGCGGGTGCAGTCGCAGCGCCTCGGAGATGATCCGGTCGGTCAGGGAGAGGTTCGGCAGGTCCTCCCACTGCGGGGCGCGGCCGTCCAGAACGGTGTCGATCTCGTCGTAGAGCCCGGCCTCGATCTCTGGGTGCTGGGAGAGGAGGTAGAAGACCCAGGTGAGAGTGCCGGCGACGGTCTCGGTGCCGGCCGCCATGACGGTGATGACCTGGTCGTGGATCTCCTTGTCGCCGAGTCGGCCGCCGCCCTCGTCGCGGGAGGCGATCAGGGCGGCGAGCAGGTCGTCGCGCTCGGTGTCAGAGCTGCGGTAGTCGTCGATGAGCTGCTGGGTGGTCTCGTGCAGGAAGTCCAGGTTGCGCTTGTAGCGGCGCTGGGACGGCAGGGGCAGCCGGCGGATCGAGGCGGGCAGGAACATCTGCCGGAACAGGCCGTTGAGCACGACGTCGAAGGAACGTTCCACTTTGGCTGTCAGCTCGGGGCTGACGGGTGTGGAGTACAGGGTGCGGCCGACCGTGCGCAGGGCCATGCCGTACATCTCCTGGAAGGCGTCGACGACCGCGCCGTCCTGCCAGCGCGATGCCGTGTCCTCGATCTCGGCGTGCATGGCCTCGGCGTACCGCTTGAGCTGGCCGCGGGTGAACGCCGACTGCATCAGTCGGCGCTGGCGGCGGTGGTCGGCGAACGGGCAGGTGACCAGGCCGTTGCCAGCGATGTCTCGGGCACGGTCGTAGAAGACGCCGCCCTTGTCGAAGACGCGGTCGTTGGTCAGGACCCGCCGCAGCAGTTCGGGGTGGGTCGGGACGTAGGCCGCGGTAGGACCGATCTTGATCTCGACCAGGTCGCCGTGAGCCGACAGCGAGGTCATGAAGTCCACGGGGTGACGCATCATCTGGAGGGCGTGTCCAACGACGGGGAGCGCCCCGGGCGCTGCTCCCGCCGAGAAGGTGGTCTGCTCGGTCATTCGATTCTCAACTTCCCCTCATAGCTGATCTTTTGACAGCTGTGCCGCCGCAACGGCCGGGCGTGGGGTACTAACGGGCGCTAGCGGGCGGTGCTGCCGAGTTCTTCCAGGTAGCCCCGGGCCCCAGCGGCGAGCGCGAACTCGGCGTCGTAGCGGCCGGAGGAGCGGTGCCAGTCGTAGGAACCGCGGATCACAGTGCGCACGGCGTCGTCGCGGTAGCGCTCCAGGGCCTCGCGCTCGGCCTCGTCGAGCCGGTAGATGTCGCCGACCTGCGGCAGGCAGGACTCCAGCAGGAGGTACTGCTCCAGGCGGACACGGACCTCGCTCTGGATGTGGGCGACACTGCGGCCCTTGGACCAGCCGTGCTCCCGGCGCAGGATCATGACCATGTTGTTCTGCTCCCCGCGGGCCTCTTCCTTCTCCAGTGAGGCGATGTCGTTGAGCAGCAGATTGACATCGACGGCGATCTGGAGCATCGCGGAGAGCACGGCACTGTCGAAGACCCGGTGCGGCACCTCGAAGCGGCCCGTACGCTCGGCGAGGTCGACCGTCGGCTGCACCCCGATGGTCTGCCGGCGCACGGCCAGGTACTGGGCGGCGGAGTTGTACGGCGTGTCCCAGAAGCGGCTCTCCGCCTCGTCGACGTAGCCGTCGAAGTAGCTGCGCCAGTGCCGGGCGCTGCGCGCGCACCAGGCGGGTGTCATGCCCTCGCAGGTGCGCCGCCAGATGTCGGCGAAGCCGTGGGCGATGGGGGGCGCGTTGTCGGGGAGGGGGCCGTCCAGCGCCGCCGCAACCGCGTCGGTGAGCTGTTTGGTCTCCTCCGGGTTCTCTCCGCGCGGCCCGTCGAAGAGGTCGTCGAAGAGGAAGAACCACGACATCAGGTCGACGCCCAGGTCCAGGTCGGCGCCGATGGCGTGGGGGTAAAAGCGGGAGGCCAGGTCGGCGTAGCCGCCGCGCAGATGGCGCTCGGCCGCCGCCTCGGACTTGATCAGCCCGAGCGAGCGCGGCCAGACGAGCTGCTTGGCGTCGGCGCGGGCGTGATCCGGGCTCTGCCGACCCGGCAGGGGTATGTGGAAGTCGACATCCTGGGGCATGGGGGAGTCCTTGGGAGTGGATTACGGGGGAGTAGGACGAGGGGGGCAGCGGTCATGGCGGTGCTCTGGCGGGGATGCTGCGCTGATCGGAGGGTCAGAGGCCGGAAAGGGACATACGGGGACGGGGGCCGACCCGGTCTCAGACCTCGCGGTCGACGACGAACCGTCCAAGCGCGAGGAGTTCGTCCCGCGCACCGGATTCCAACTCGACGCCGTGCAGAGCATCCTCGGCCAGCGCCATCCGCCGGGTGGCCTCGGCCAGCGCCCAGTCCCGGCCGCCGGCACCCGCGATCAGGTCGGCCACGCGCCGCAGTTCCTCCTCGCCGGGCTCGCCGGGGGTGGTGAGCCAGGTGGCCAGCTCCACGCTGAGCGGACTGTCCTGGTTGAGTGCGTGACTGACCGGCAGGGACTTCTTTCGGGAACGCAGATCGGAGTGGACCGGCTTACCGGTGACGGCCGGATCACCCCAGATGCCGAGAACGTCGTCGACAAGCTGGAAGGCCAGGCCCACCTGGTCGCCGTAGAGCGCCAGCGCGTCCACCGTCGCCTCCGGTGCCCCGGCGAGGACGGCGCCGATCGCGGCGCTCGCCGACAGCAGCGCGCCGGTCTTGCCAGCGGCCATGTCGACGCAGTCCTCGACCGTGACGTGCGAGTGCTGTTCGAAGGCCAGGTCCAGGACCTGGCCGCGGATCAGATGCCGGGTGGTGCGGGCCAGCAGCCGGGCCGCGGGCGCCGCCGTCGGCAGCCCGGAATCCAGCAGCGTCTCCTGGGCGAGCGCCAGCAACGCGTCACCGGTCAGGATCGCGCTGGAGGTACCCCACAGCTTCCACACCGTGCGCCGGTGACGGCGCTCCTCGTCCTCGTCCATCAGATCGTCGTGGATCAGGGAGAAGTTGTGCACGAGCTCCACAGCGACGGCGCCGGGCAGGGCGACCTCCGGCGATGCGCCGACCGCCTCGGCCGACAGCAGTGCCAGCGCAGGCCGTACGGCCTTGCCCGCGTCGGCGCTGGTGGGCGCTCCTCCGGCGGTGATCCAGCCGAAGTGGTAGGCCGCCTGGTGACGTGAGCGGCGATCGAGCCGGTCCACGGCGGCACGCAGCGCCGGAGTGATCGCGACCCGGCTGTGGCTCAGGCAGGCGGGAGCGGTGCTCATGCGGTGACCTCCGCGCGCCAGGGCTCGGTCGGGTCGTCGAAGATGCTGACGACCTGCCGCATGATGCGCCTCTCGGCCGGATCGAAGGCCTGCTTGGCGTGGACGGTGCCGAGTTGGTCCCACATGACGATGTCCCCGGGCTGCCAGGGGTGTGCGTAGGTGTGCCGGGGCTTGCCCGCGTGCGACAGCAGTTCGTCGAGCAGCTTGCGGCTCTCGTCGGGGGCGAGATCCACGATCCGCTTCGTGTTCAGGGTGCTGACGTAGACCGACTGCCGGCCGGTGCGCGGATTGCGGGCGATCAGCGGGTGGATGGTGGAGGTGCCGTCCTCGGGCTGGATCGGCTCGGTGCCCTCGCCGAGGGACACCTCGCCCTGGAGCTCCTCCTCGATGGTCTCCTCGTACCCGGTGCGCAGCGCGTGACGGACCCGGTAGGAGTGCAGAAGCCTGCGCTCCTCGGGCGACAGCGACTCGTACAGCGCGTACATGTCGGTGAAGAGGGTCTCTCCGCCGCCGGAAAGCGGCACTTCCACGGCCTCCAGGAAACCGACCTGGGAGACGCGGGGGCGGAAGGAGTAGTCGGTGTGCCAGCCCATCCACTCGGCGTCGCCGACGCCGATCTTGCGGCCGTTCTCCACCAGGTTGGAGACAATCAGGATCTCGTTGTGCTCGGGGTGGGTGCCGCTGGTCAGACCGGTCTTCGGGATGTATCCGAAGCGGCGGCCAAAGGCCAGGAACTCCTCATAGGAGGGGGTCTCGTGGCCGCGGAAGACGAGGACGAGATGCGCGTCGAGCGCCGTCCAGATTTCCTCGAACTGAGTCTTGTCCATGTCTCCGGTGACCTGGGCGCCGTGCACGACGGCGCCGAGAGCGGCGCCGGGTATCGGTTTTATGTCCATGGGTATTGACGCCTTTCGCGGAGGGGAGCGGTCAGCGCAGTTCGAGACCGGCGAGATCGCCCGCCTCACGCCAGCTCCTGAGAATTTTCACGAACTCCACCGAGCCGCCGCCGTAACTGGAATTGAGCGCGGGCAGTTCGCCGGGCTTTCCCTCGTTGTTGTAGAGGCCGGGCGTGCAGTTCTCGAGGAAGTCGAGGTCGTTGGAGGCGAGTCGCAGGATCTCCTCACACCATTCTTTCTCGCCCGCCTCTGATGCCTCCACGACCTGATGGCCGCGCTCCTCGACGCACTTGACGATGTGCGCGAGGTGTCGGGTCTGCTCACCCAGCATGTAGGCGATGTTGACGTGCCGACCAGCCTGGACCTTGGACAGGATGAAGCAGTTGGGGAAGCCGTTCACCTGAAGTCCATGGAAAGTACGGGCCCCTTGTGACCATTTCTCCGACAGCTTTATGCCGCCCCGGCCCACGGGGTCATAGCCGGCGCGGTCGGTGTACGGAACGGAGAATTCGTGCTCGAATCCGGTGGCGAAGATGAGACAGTCGACCGGGTATTCCCGGCCGTTCGCGACCACCCCGGCCGGTGTGAGCCGCTCCACGCCCTGCCCCTGGGTGTCCACCAGGGTCACATTGGGCCGGTTGAAGGTTTGCAGATAACTGTCGTGGAAGCAGGGACGCTTGCAGTACACGCGGTAGTACGGCTTCAACGCAGCGGCGGTCGCGGGGTCGGTGACGACGCTGTCGATGCGGGCGCGCAGTTCCTCCATCTTGAGGAAGTCCGCCCGCTCGGCCGCCAGAGCCCGCTCCTTCGGGTCGCCCCCGGTGTCGCCGGTGGGCAGGATTGCGGCGGCCAGTTTGGCCGTGGTCTGGGTCCAGCGGTCCCGGACCAGGTCCTCGTCCTGCGGGATGCCGGAGGTCAGCGCGTGGAAGTTCTCCATACGGCGCTGCTGCCAGCCCGGTTCCAGGCTCGCCGCCCAGCCGGGCGGGGTGGGCCGGTTGCCGCGCACGTCGACCGTGGCCGGGGTGCGCTGGAAGAGGTAGAGCTCCTCGGACCACTCGGCGAGGTGCGGGGCGAGCTGGATGGTGGTCGAGCCGGTGCCGATGACGCCAACCTTCTTGTCCCGCAACTTGGTCAGGTCGCCGGTGCTGTCGCCGCCGGTGTAGTCGAAGTCCCAGCGGCTGGCATGGAAGGAGTGCCCGGCGAACGTCTCCAGGCCCGGTAGCCCGGGGAGTTTGGGGCGGTGCATCAGACCGATCGACATGGCCACGTACCGAGCCCGGATCAGATCCCCGCGGTTGGTACTCACCAGCCACTTCCCGACGGCCTCGTCCCAGCACAGCTCGGTGACGGACGTCTGGAAGAGGGCGTCGCGATAGAGGTCGTACTTGCGGGCGATCGCCTGAAGGTGCGCGAAGATCTCAGGTCCGGTCGCGTACTTCTCGGTAGGCACCGTGCCGAGCTCTTCGAGCAGCGGCATGTAAATGTAGCTCTCGACGTCGCACCGGACGCCGGGGAAGCGGTTCCAGTACCAGGTCCCGCCGACATCGCCGGCGGTGTCGATCAGCCGGATGCGGTCCAGGCCGGTCTCCTGGCGCAGATGGGCGCCGGTCAGCAGGCCGCCGATGCCGGCGCCGACGACCGCGACGTCCACCTCGTCGGTGAGCGGCTCGCGCTCATGCCGCTCGGTGTAGGGGTCCTGTGCGTAGCGGCTGAAGTCACCGCGCGCGAACTGGTAGGTGCGGCCGACGTTGCGCTTGTCGCGTTCCTGCCGGTATTTCTCCCTTACCGCTTCCAGGTCGATGGTCAGTGTTTCGTCGCTACGGTCGTCGTTTTCGGTGCGGGCCACAGTTCCTCCTCGGGGGAAGGGGGCGGAAGGGAGACATGACGCCGTACGTCGTCGAACTGGTCGCGCAGCCGCAGCGCGGTGTCGGAGTTGCTGAACAGGTAGAAGCGGTCGGTCCCGAGGGCTTCCCACACGAGTCCGGCGACCTCCTCGGCGCTCACCGTGGTGTCACCGCCCGCGCCGCGCGGGGCCTGAAGGCCCTGAACCATGGGCGTGTCGACCCGGCCGGGACACAACACCGACACCCGGACCGGGGTGCCTTGCAGGTCCGCACGCAGACTGCGGGCGACCGCCAGGTCGGCGTGCTTGGAGGCGGCGTAGGCGGCGCTGCCCGCGCCGACGACGAAGGCGGACATCGAGGCCGTATGGATCAGATGGGCGGGACGGCCGCTGTCGATCAGCCGGGGGACGAAGGCGCGGGCCACCAGGACGTGCGCCCAGTGGTTCACATCGAAGACCCGTCGCATCTCCTCCAGCGGCACCGTCCACAACGGCTGTCCGACCGGTCCGAGGAGCCCGGCGTTGTTGCACACCACATCGACATCGCCGAACCGGTCGAATGCCATGTCCGCGAGCCGTTCGACCGCCTCCGGGTCGGTCAGGTCGGCCGTCACCGCCGTGATCTCCCCGCCCTGTGCGGCGAGTTCGGCGGCCCGGCGGTGTACCCCGTCGCCTTCGACGTCCGTCATGACCACACCGACGCCAGCCCGCACGAAGCGGGAGCTCAGGGCGAGGCCGATGCCACTGGCCGCGCCGGTCACCACAGCTGTCCTTGGTCGTCGTAACTGCACCTGGCTGTCTCCGCTTCTGCTGCCGGCACGCCGAAGGAAGGCGCGCTGTTGCCAAGGAGAAGGTCCGGATCAGATCGCGCCGTTCCAGGGGTGCGGGTGTCAGTTGGGGTCGGGGAGCTTCAGGCTGATCACGAGAACGGTCACTGAGAAACACCCCAACAGGGCGAGAACGAGCACGGTCGCCGACGCCGTCGACAGCGAACCGGCCAGAGAGACATAGAAGGTTCCGCCGACGGTCGCGCCCAGCGCGGTCGCCATCTGCTGGCTGGTCACCAGCACACCGCTGCCCATACCGGCCTGCGTGGGGGGTACGTCGGCGAGGATCATCCGGAACAGCGTCGGACCGGTCAGCGCCGCGCCCACGCCGTAGAAGCCGATCCCGAGGAGCACGAGCGCCAGGGAGGGATGCGGCCAGCCCAGCCAGATCACCAACGCGAGCAGCAGCAGGCCCGCGCTCTGGACGAGGGCGCCCAGGGTGACGATTCGGCCGCCGAGGGCCGCCGCGATCCTCGGGGTGAACAGCGTCACCGCGAAGAACGCCACGGCGAACGGCGCCAGCCCCCCGCCGGATTCGAGCCCGTCGAAGCCGAAGTGCCCCTGTGCGATCAGCGCGTAGACGAACAGGAAGGCACCGAAGCCGGCCGAGAACGGCACCATCGCCGCCAGCCCTCTGCGCATCCCCTGATGGGACAGTACCGACGGGGACAGCAGGGGTGAGCCACCCCGCGCCTCCAGCCCGCGTTCGGCCCGTACCAGCGCCAGCGCCCCCGCCGCGGCGACCGCGAGCAGCGACCACAGCCACAGCGGCCAGTCCAGGTCGGGGCCCGCCACGACCACGGCCAGGACACAGACCATGGTGACACCGAACAGAAAGGTGCCCAGGGGGTCGAAGCCCGGCTTCGCGTCGGCCCTGGTCGCGGGGACGCGCCGGACAGCCAGCAGCGCGGCCACTCCGATCGGCACATTGATCGCGAAGACCGACCGCCAGCCGATACCGGCGATGTCCAGCGAGACCAGCAGCCCGCCCAGGATCTGTCCGATGACCATGCCGAGAGCCGCGGTCGCGCCGTACAGGCCGATCGCCCGGGCGCGTTCCTGGCCCACGGTGGCCGCCTGGATCGTCGCCAGCACCTGCGGTACGAGCATGGCGGCGGCCGCACCCTGCAACAGGCGTGCCGCTACGAGGAACTCGATGGTCGGGGCAAGTCCGCACAGCGCCGAGGTGGCGGTGAATGCCGCGAGCCCATAGGTGTACAGGCGCCGTCTGCCGTAGGCGTCGCCCAGCCGTCCGCCCAGCACCAGGCCGAGGGCGTAGGTGAGGCCGTAGCCGGACACCACCAGTTCCAGTGCGGCGGGGCCGCCGTGGAGGTCGTCACTGATCGAGGCCAGCGCCACATTGACGATGGAGGCGTCCACGATGGACAGGGCGTATCCGATGAGCACCACCATGAGGGCGATGCCGCTGAGCCCCGCGATGGCCGGTTCTGTACCGGCCGGGGGCTCCGGGGGCGCGTTGAGCTCCTTGAGCGGGGGGAGGCCCTCGCGTTTCGTCATGCGCTGCCTACCCAGGCGTTTGTGGGGGGACGGTTGGGGCGGGTGCGGGGTGCCAACGTCACTCGGTGGTGGTGGGGGTGCCGGTGATCTTCGACAGGACTCCCTTGGAGGCGTCCTTCGCGGACTCCGGCCAAGGGGTCAGGGAGTTGAACCCGCGGGGCGAAGAGACGGGCTGGATGCGGGTGTCCATCGACATCCGCATGCCCGCCGGGTTCGCCGAGACGTTGGGGATGGACTTGTGGCACATGAAGGCGTGGAAGATGATCAGGTCGCCCGGTTCCATGGGCGAGAACAGCAGCTGCTCATCCGCGCCGAACTCCTCCGCAGGAATACCGCGCACGGGGTGGCCGAAGCGGCGGAAGTTCGGGGTGACGACATGCTCGCGGGGGCCCTTCTTGTGGCTGCCGTCGGCAACGGCGACGCCGCCTATGCTGCGGGTCGTCGGGAGCAGCGGCACCCAGGCGGTGCGGAAGTCCTTGTTCGGGCCGATGTAGAAGCCGTCCTGGTGGAGCGGCGTCAGGAAGCTCGGCTCCGCGGAGCCCGCGGCGGAGGGGTAGTAGCGGATCGTCGTCGACTTGAAGACGAAGACGGGCTCGCCGAAGACCTTCTCCCAGACCTTGAGGGTCGAGGGGTGGTTCCACAGGTCGTCGTACTTGACGTAGTCGTGCATCGCTACTTCGTCGACCGCATCGAAGGACTCGATGGTGAGGGTGTCGAGCGTGGCGCCGGGGGCGGCGTGACCGAGTGCGATCAGGCCCTCGAGCATCTGCTCGGCGGCGGTCCGCACGAGTTCACGATCCAGAACGCCGCACAGATAGAGGTAGCCGTGCTCGTCGTAGAACCGGTCGAGGGCCTCCCGGTCGTCGAGAAGGGGCGTGCAGTCGACATAGTCACTGAAAGCGTCCGTCATGATTCCTTTTCCTCGTGACTGTGCGTGGGGAAAGGAGCGTCAAACATCCGGGCAGGCCGACGGCTTCGGTCTTACGGTATGTGCCACCTATGACCATGAATGGTGGCCGGCTATATTTCCGCTCGTGCAATGCCACTAGAAGGTAACGGGGATTTCGTCGAACCCGCCGGTGATCCGGTGCTCCTGCCAGCGCAGCGACTCCTCGGGTACCGCGAGCCGCAGGTCTGGCAGTCTGCGGAACAGCCGCTCGAACACGGCGGTCAGCTCGATCCGGGCCAGCACGCGGCCGATGCAGTGCCGGGTGCCGTGCCCGAATGCCATATGCGACTTGGGTTTGTCCCGGGTCAGGTCGAGCACGTCGCTGTCGGGGAACGCCCGGTCGTCGATGTTGGCCGCGCCGATGGCCAGCATCACCGCGTCCCCGGTCCGGATCACTGTCTCGCCGACGGTGATGTCGCTGTGCGCGTAACGGGGTATCAGCGCGTTGGATCCCTTGCCGCCGACAGCCAGGCGCAGGATCTCCTCGACCGCGGCCGGTGCGAGTTCGGGATTCTCGGCCAGCAGGGCACGCTGGGCCGGGTTGCGCAGCAGCAGCAGGGTTCCCATGTCGATGCGCACAATGGTGGTCTCGTAGCCGAACAACAGCACTGCGCAACCAAGTTGGGCAATGTACTCAGTGGACAGTGTGCCGTCTTTCTCGGCGATCAGCTCGGACAGGATGTCGTCGCCCGGATCGGTTCGCTTGCGCACCACCAGTTCCGTCACGTAGTCGACAACCTGTTGAAAGGTGTTCACCGAGTGCTGGCTGTCGCTCTGGTCGAATGTGCCTCTCGCCCACTGCCCGATCCGCTCCCGGTCGGCCAACGGCACGCCGAGTAGATCGCAGACCACCATGGTCGGCAACGGGAACGACAGTGCGCGGTGCAGGTCGGCCGGCGCAGTGCTGGCGGCCAACCGGTCGAGCAGCTCGTCCACGTGTTGCTCGATCCGGGTCTTCATCAGGCGCATCCGGCGCGTGGAGAACCGGGGCACAAGCAGCTCGCGCATCCGCGGATGCTCGGCGGCCTCAGTGCCGTGGTCGTCCCCGGCCATCAGCGCCATCATGGTGCTCCTGGCTGTGCTCTTGACCGCCCGCACCGGCTTGGGATCGCTGAGACCGAGTCGGCGGTCGGAGAGTAGTGCCTTCACCTCGTCGTAGTGGGTGACCAGCCAGGCATCCTCACCGGCGGTCCGCACCCTGGTGATCGGCCCCTCCTGCTGTAGTGCGCGCATCTGGGGCGCGATGCCGAGTATGGATGGGTTATCGAACGGTAACGTCGGAAGTTCCTTCATCTGGTCTGTCCTCGTGACGTCGTGCAGGGGATTCGCCGGGCATCTGGGAACGCCGACGGCATCGGTGGCGTCGGGTGCGCTGCGCGCCGTGTACGGGGATCGGATCGGCGAGAATCTACAAAGACGACCCAATGAGCAGTGCCAGGTCGATAAGGCGGTTTGAGTAGCCCCACTCGTTGTCGTACCAGCCGACGACCTTGACCTGAGGGCCGGACACCTGGGTGAGCCCGGCGTCGAAGACACAGGAGGCCGGGTCGCCCACGATGTCGGTGCTGACCAACGGCGCGTCCACGTAGGACAGCAAGCCCTTGTACGGTCCCGAGGCCGCGGCCGTGTACGCCTCGTTCACCTCGTCCACAGTGGTGCCGCGACGGATGGTGGCTGTGAGGTCGGTGACCGAGCCGGTGGGGACGGGCACTCGCAGGGCGAAGGCGTTCAGCCGGCCGGCGAGTTCCGGCAGGACGAGACCGATGGCCTTGGCAGCGCCGCTGGAGGTGGGCACGATGTTCAGGCCCGCGGCCCGGGCCCGGCGCAGGTCCTTGTGCGGGGCGTCCTGGAGGTTCTGGTCCTGCGTGTAGGCGTGGACCGTGGTCATCATGCCGGAGTCGATGCCGACAGCGTCGTGCAGCACCTTGGCCAGCACGGCGAGACAGTTGGTGGTGCAGGAGGCATTGGAGATGATGGTGTGGCGCTCGGGGTCGTAGGCACCGTCGTTGACACCGAGGACAATGGTGATGTCCTCGCCGCTGGCAGGAGCGGCGATGATGACCTTCTTCGCTCCGCCTTCGACGTGTGAGCGCGCTTTCTCGGCACTTGTGAAGATGCCAGTTGACTCGATCACGATGTCCACTCCCAGGTCGCCCCAGGGCAGGGCGCCGGGGTCGCGCTCGGCGAGGACCTTGATCGTCCGGTCACCTACGCGGATCGCGCCCGGCTCGGCGGTGATCTCCTCGGGGAAGCGACCCAGGATCGAGTCATAAGCGAGCAGATGGGCCATCGTGGGCACGTCGCCCAGGTCGTTGACGGCGACGATCTCCAGCTCCGAAGTCCGCGCGGCCGCCGCACGGAAGACGTTGCGACCGATGCGCCCGAAGCCGTTGATGCCGATTCGCACAGTCATGGGTGTGTTCCTCACCTAGCGCTCTACAAGTCCACTGACGCGTCGTTGCGCCGAGGTGCAATGCAACCGTGCGCCTGGATGAGGCTCCGGCACGCGATCAATCAGGATCTTATATAAGACTGCGATATATTTCCAGGGTGACTTCTACTCAGCGTGCCGACGACAACACCAACTTGAATGTTGATGACCTCACCAGAGCGATCGAGAACTTCAACCGTTACTACATCCGGCTTCCCACGGTGCAGAAGCTGTCGTTCACGACACTGTCCGTGCTGGATACACTGGCCCTCAGCGGTCCGAAACGGCTGACCGAACTCGCCAGAACCGAGCAGATCAGCCAGCCAGGGCTCACTCAGCTGGTCACCCGGCTCGAGCGCGACAATCTCGTGGAACGCCGCCCCGACCCGGCGGACGGACGTGCCGTCCTGGTCCACATCACCGACAGCGGCCGAAAGATCGGCCAGTCTCGGCGCGAGGACCGGGGCCGTCACCTAATCCCGCTGATCGCCCAGTTGACACCCGCGGAACGACAGGCGATCGCAGCGGCGCTGCCCGCCCTGACCCGCCTAGCGGAACTCGGGGCCGAGGCCGGACGGTAGGGCCCATCCATTCCTGGAACGTGTCGACCGTACCCACAGACCGACGACGAGAGACTGCTGTCCCTTGCGTCGTACGCCGCGCCGCCATGGTCAAGCGCGGCGTCTGCGCGGCCCTACGGATCTTGGCGGGCCTGCCCCTGCGCTGGTGGGACATGGAGAAGCAGGAACTCGTCGAGCAGAAGACCGACTGGCGGGGCTCCACCTACAACGCGATGCTCCGCAGCGCCGTCCGGCACGGCTGGAAGGCCAAGGCCCCAGGCAAGGAGAAGAAGACCCCGTCGGCGCAGGAGGCCCTGCGGCTTCGGGCGGTGGCTGCGTTGGTGGCGGGCCGGGACCGCAGGGAGGTGGCGGCGGTGTTCGGGGTGTCGTTGAAGGCCGTCGACGGGTGGTGGGCGAAGTGGCAGCTCGGTGGCCGGGAGGCGCTGGTGATGCGGCCGCGTGGCAAGCCGGTCGGTGTGCACCAGGTACTCGGGGAGGCCGAGCAGGCCGCCGTGCGGCAGGCGGTCCTCGATCACCGGCCCTGCGAGGTGGGGCTGAGTGGGCAGTTGTGGACGCGTCGGCTGGTGGGTGAGCTGATCGTGAAGCTGTATCGGGTGCGTCTGACCGAGCCGGGTGTGCCCGAAGTTGAGGTTCCCCCTGTCGACCGGACAGGGCATCATGCCCAGTCGATGCCCAGTTTCGCGAGTGCTGTACGTTGGTTCTGGGTGAGTTTGTCGCGTCTGGTTTTGGTGTTGGTGAGCCATACGCCGAGCTTGACGGTCACGGGTTCCGTCTCACCCTCGACCGCGATTTCCTCCCCGTGGGCCCTTGGGACCGGTCGGTGGGGGCCTTCTCGTTCGATCCATTGCGTGAGGGCGGTCAGTCCCTGCTGGAACGCCTGCTGCGTTTTGCCGTGGTCCTTGGTGGCACTCTTGGCTGCTGGGGCGGGAGACGGTGCCTGGGTGGGTTGTACGCCCAGCACGGTCAGTCGTTTCTGCTGTTCGGGGAGGAGCTGCGTCCAGGTGCCGGGGTTCTTCTGCTGCTGGATCCAGCGGCCCAGATCATCGCCCTCGAACAGCACGCCGGGCTGGATCTCGGGCAGGTGCCCGTCGGCGGCGAGGTCGCGGAGTACTGCGTAGTGGCGTTGCCAGTTGAGGGGCCAGGGGCAGTTCCAGTCGGGGTCGATCGCGGCGAGCTGCTGGGTGCGCTGCGTGGCTCGTTTTGGGTTTTTGCCGAGGCCGTTTTTGCGGCGGAGGTTGGCCATGTACTGTCCGACGGGCGCCATTGCCCCGCCCTCGCCCCATACGGCGTCCTGCCGGGGTGCGAGGTGCCTGGTCGCCCGCCGGTAGGAGCGCAGGGCGGCGAGTTTGTTTTCCCAGGCTTCCTCGCCGGGCTCCCACACCATTCCGGCCTCGGGTGCGTCCAGCAGCGTCTTGCGCCGTTCCTGAAGCTCCCCGGTCCGTAGCGCTTTGCGCTGCTGGTGGACCCATCGTCCGAGCGGAAACGCCTTGGTCGCTTCTACTTCGATCTCGACGTCGTACGGGACGGCGTAGAGCCCGGTGATTTCGTTCTCCTTCCGCCAGCGCAGCAGCGCCTGGTAGCCCTCCAGCCAGACCAGGGATTCGGGCCGGTAGATGCGGGTGCGGAGGAAGGCTGCGATTGTCGCCGGGGCGCGCGGGCTGGAGAAATGCAGCAGGGCTGCTTCGGCAGCGGTGTCGGTGTCGTTGTGCTTCTGGTTCTTGTCGTCGCTCTCGCTGCCGGTGCCGGTGATCCGCCCGTGTTCGTCACGCCGGACGTGGACTGTGCGCTTGCCGCTGGTGAGCGCACGCGAGGCGAGCTGCTCGACGAGGTGTTCCGAGTGTGAGCGCAGGCCCTGGAGTACGGCCACGAGTGGCTTGAAGCTGGCGGAGGCGATCATGTCGGTGGGGTCTTCGCCGGGTTTGAGGAAGATCGGCACGATGATGCGGGCGGTCTTGGTGGTGCCGTCGGGGTTGGGGCGGAGTGCGCGGCCGATGTTCTGGACGATCTCGATCTGGGAGGTGCGGGTGTCGGCGAAGCAGACGGCCTCGATTCCCCGCTCGCCGGTGATGTCCACGCCTTCCCCGAGCACTCGAACGGACGCGAGGAACGCCCGGTGCACGCGCCGGTTGTTCGCGTCGATGCCGTTCGCGAACTGGCGCAGGACTTCGCGTCGTTCGGAGACGAGGTGATCGCCGCACAGCCACGCCGCCCAGACACGTTCCGGGGGTACGTGGCGGCCGGGCTCGAGGTCGTAGAACCCGGCGTCGATCGAGGATCTGGGTAGCTTGTCGGCGGCGGCCAGGTCGGCGTCCGTGGCGTCGTTGATATACAGCGCGGCGGCGGTCTCGGGGAGCTTCTCCGCGAACGCGGCCGCTTCCTCGACCTTCTGGTGGAATGTCATGACCGTGCGCAGGTTGTAGGCGGCGGCGTGTTCCAGGAGCGCGGTCTGCAGAAGCGCCAGGCGCCGGCCGCGCCGCGCTTCCTCGGTCTCCCCGAGGCCGGGGGAGGGGTCGCGGATCTCCAGGACGTTGATCTCGAATGGGGCGAGGATCTCGCGCTCGATCGCCTCTGAGAGTCCGAGTTCGGCGATCCATGGCCCGTAGGTGGCGGAGTCCTGGCCCATCGACGCGAGTTCCACCTCCTGGTCGTCCGCGCCCCTTCGGGGCTGGGGCGCAGCCAGGATGCGGGGGGTGGCGGTGAGGTGGAGCCGGAAGTCCGCCGGGATCCGGGCGTTGTCGTGGATCGCCGCCCACGGCCGGCCAAGATCACCGGCAGTTCCATGGGCTTCGTCCACGATGGCGAGGTCGAAGCCTGTCATCTGTTGTCCGTAGAGCCGCGCCCCGCCCGCCAGGGCGGCCTCCAGTGGCCCACGAACCTTCCTCTGACCCGTCGGGTCATCCGGGTCCTCGCGGTCCACCAGCGAGGCGTAGGTGGCCAGCACGACGACTGGCCCGTGTCCGGCCCGCAGGGCGAGCTGGATCGGGTTGGTGGTGGCGCGCACGCTCAGTTCGTTCAGTACCGCGTCGCCTTCCAGGGAGCACACCGCGACCATCGGCCCACGGTGACCGACGCTCCGCCAGGCCTGGGCGGTCTGCACGAGCAGGTCGAGGGTTGGCACCATGACGAGGATCCGGCCGTGGGGGAAGCATTCCAGTGCGCACGCGGCGGCCGTGATGGTCTTGCCCGATCCGGTCGCGGACACGATCGTGGCCCGCGCTCCCTCCGGAGGCACAGGTGATCTTGCAGGGAATCCCACCCATTTCCGGAAAGCTGTTTTCTGGGCAATCTGGTGTTCCCGAAGCTGAATACCCAGCATTCTCACCTCTTCTCTACGCCTTCTTTTTCACTCACCGCGGGAGTCACTGGGACGGTGTGAAGGGAAGCACGGAAACCGTACCGTCTTCACCTATCACTGTTCTCTCGGCGAGCTGGGCCAGGACCACAGAGGGAGGTAGTCCCGTCCGGTAGGCCACCGTTTGGAGCAGTCGGCCGGCTGCGGCGGACAGCCAGACCTCCGCACGCAGCTCATCCGCTTCCTCCCGCCCCCGCTCCTCGGAAGCGGCTTGTGGCGTAAGCGCGCCCGTAAGCCGTTGCTCACGCTCGCGAGCCCAAACCGAGCCCTGAGCGTCCTGCTCCGGCTCGTACATGCTCCAACCGAGTGCGGTCATCAAGTCTCTGACGCGCTGCCACTCAGCATGCTTGGCAAGCCAGATGACAGCCAACCGCTCCCGGTCCATCTCGAACTTGTAGAAGGAGCCGTTCCCCCTCAGCCGCTCCGCGGTTTCCCGCTCACGGACGGCGGCCTCCACGACTTTCTCCGCAACTGCGGCGGCATTCAAGCCACTGGCCTGACGCCGAACCTGATCCCGTGCCACGTCCTGAGCACTCCACATGCATTTTCCTTTTCCGGAAGGCGCGGACATATCAGCCCGCATCAGATGATCGAGGAGAGGTCTTATGCTTCCGCCAAGACTACATGTGCATCAAATCAGGAAAAGCCGCTACGCCGATATCCGCCCCGATCGATCCACCCCCTCCCATAGCCGGCCTGGCCCACGCGGCGGGCCCAACCCCCACTCACCCGCTGACGGCCACCTACCCCAGCCACCCTCACCCGAGTGGCCGCCGAGGGTGGAGCGCAGCGGAACCCTCTCGGCCCGCAACGCGGGCCCCGGCCCGCAGCGCCGCCTTTCGGCTCCCGCAGCGAAGCGGAGAGAGCCGCCCGTGCACAAGCACGGCGCCGAAGCGCAGCGAAGGCGGCCCTCACGCTGAGCGCAGCGAGGCGTGCCCCGTTCAAACGAAGCGAACAGGACACGGCCGTAGCGAAGCGAAGGCCCGACGCGAAGCGTCGAACGGCGAGCGCAGCGAGCCACAACCGCGGCGCGCAGCGCCGCGGTTCGCTGCT
>NZ_JAJFAU010000030.1:36830-39586 GCF_022614595.1 Streptomyces sp. CNQ085 | reverse complement strand
ATCCGGAAGTCATGGGCGTAGACGAAGACGGTGCGGCCCTCCACCGTCCCCCAGCCGGTGATCACACCGTCCGTGTACGGCCTGCGGTCCTCCAGGCCGAACCCGGTCGCCCGGTGCCGGCGCAGCGGCTCCACCTCCCGGAACGACCCCTCGTCCAGCAGCAGTTCGATCCGCTCACGCGCGGTCAGCTTGCCCTTGGCGTGCTGGGCCTCGGTGGCCCGCTCACCCGGACCCGCCAGCGCCCGGCGGCGTATCCCGGCCAGTTCCGCGACGTGGGACCTCATGTCTCCCCCTGATGGGACGGGATGTCAGTTGCCGAGCCGGCGCAGACCGTTCATCTGGAGCACGGCGAAGGCGGCGACGACAGCCGCCTGGAGCGGGATCCATACCGTGCCGACGGTGTTCGGGTCCAACCAGCCGAAGACCACGGCGGCCACGCTCGCGGCCGCCCACAGCAGGTTCGCCTCGATGACCACCTTGGTGGCCGCGGTGGGCGGCACCGGACGGCTGGCCAGCACGGCGACCAGTGCGCCGTAGACGGTGAGGAACACGCCGATGCCGCGAAGGAAGCCGGTGTCGAGGTCGAGCAGGTCCCCCACCGGGCCGGCGGCAAACAGATAGATGAGACCGTTGCCGCCGGTCACGACGGCGTCGAGGCCGAGGAAGAGACGTAACGGGCGCGCGGCCTCAACGCGCTCCTGGGCCGTCACGGAGCGGGCCGGCGATTGGCTCATGGACATGCAGTTCTCCAAAGGTCGCGGGGCGGTGTTCACTTCCGGTTCGAATCGTTCCAGGCAGCGCTGACCAGCGGCTGACACGCCGCTTACGCGGCGTCGGGAACGGTGGTGTCAGGTGAGCTGGAGCAGAGGAGCACGTACGTCACGGGAGAGCACCGGGTCGTGGGACAGGATGGCGCTCTCGACCTGACGCAGTGCGGGGGAGGGTTCGATGCCGAGTTCGTCAGCGAGGTGGCGGCGCATACGACGGAAGACGTCCAGCGCGTCGGCCTGGCGACCCGCGCAGTACAGGGCGACCATCAACTGCTCGCAGAAGCGTTCCCTGAGCGGGTGGTTCGTGTGGGTCTCGGCGAGCTCGGCCAGGACGGCGGCGTGCCGGCCGAGCCGCAGCTCGGCGTCGAAGCGGAGTTCCATGGCCCGCATGCGGTACTCTTCGTAGCGGGCGCCGGCGAGCTGGCACAGGGTCCCGTCGGTGAAGCCACCGAAGACCGGTCCTCGCCACATGGCCAGGGCCTGCCTCAGTAACCGGGCCGCCGCTTCCGGTGAGCCGGAGCCGAGGGCCTCGGCCTGGCGGACTGTCCTGGCGAAAACGGCGGCGTCCAGCTCTCCCTCGCCCACCGTCAGGCGGTAGCCCGAGGGGTGGATGGTGACGCGCGAGATGCCGCGGTCGGGCTCCAGGCCGCGCAGCTTGCGGCGCAGTCGGCTGACGTGGGCCTGCAGTGCATTGGCCTGGTTGTCCGGGGCGCCTTCGCCCCACATCTCCTCGACCAGCGCCTCACCGGAGACCGACTGGCCCTCGCTGACCAGTAGCGTCTGGACCAGGGTCCGCTGCAGATCGCCGGAGATCTCGGCCGGTCCCGACGCGGTGCGGATCTGCAGTGCCCCGAGGATCGAGAACCTCAGCATGTTTCCCCCTAGGCGATCAGTGCGGCAGAGAGTGGTCAGGGGCCGGGCGCGACAGTCCGTCTCGCCGAAGCCGCTTGGCGGTCTTTCGGCTGGTTTCCGTCCCGGGTCTCCTCCCGACTCCACCCTGACACAAGATGATTCCTTTGGGAAGGTATTTTTTCTTCTGGGTGAGTCCGAGTTGCGCCAGTAGGGGCACTGAACTGGGCAGTTGTCGGAATGTGGAGCTCAAGCGGAAGGGTGTGGCGGGTGGATGCGGGCGCGTCGTCGGGGCGCCGACGGTGTGTGCGGCACCGGGACCGGGACCGCGCCGGAAGCCGGATGCCGAGAGTCGGGGTGTACGACGAGCGGAGAGGGCAGGGCTTCGGTGTAGTCGATTGACGTCCGGTTCCTGACGGGATGGCCGGGCTGGACGGGGTCCGATGCGGTACAGGCACGGACATCCGTGATCATGGAGTTCTCTACGCTCTGTGATCCCGGGAAGCCCGTGCCCGCCGACGCGTCATCTCCGGTCTCTCCCGCTCCTGACCAACCCGGCTCCCGTCCGGAGGCCGTGAGTGGTGAGTTTCCCGGCCTCCCGCAAACGCCTCGCGCAGGTTCCCGACCCGCGTGGTTCACGCGGAGTGAGACATCCGCTCGTCGCGGTGCCGGCCCTGACGGCCTGCGCCGTCCTGGAGCGCCCCGACCCGCGGAGTCAACGGTCCGCAGGCTCCTGGCCAGGATCGACGCGGACGCCCTGGACCGTCTGCGCGGTCACCAGCCTCACCGCGGAACAGGCCCCACCCGCCCGGCTCGCCCAACTGGTCCGCGGCCACCGGCACATCGAGGCCCCCACCACGTGAGAGACGTGACCTTCACCGAGGATGCCTCACGGGTGCGGACCGGCAACGCACCCCGGGCGATGGCTACCCGCAGAAACCTCACGATCGGAGCCCTTCGCCTGGCCGGCGTCCGCAACATCGCCGCCGGCCTCCGCCGGACAGTCCGGGGCCAAACCCGCACCCTCGACCTTCCCTGCCTCACGTGATCAAAAGGACGAGGACCGACTATGCCGAAGCCCTGGCGGAGAGGGCAGGATTCGAACCTGCGTGGGCTTTGTGGGCCCGACCGAGATTG
>NZ_JAJFAU010000030.1:0-36733 GCF_022614595.1 Streptomyces sp. CNQ085 | reverse complement strand
TTGTTCTCTGGTCCCCGATGAGCCGCTCCGGGCACCTCTCCTGGTGTTGGCCGTTGGTGCGTGGCCGTTTTCGCGGAGAGGGCAGGATTCGAACCTGCGTGGGCTTTGTGGGCCCGACCGAGATTGTTCTCTGGTCCCCGATGAGCCGCTCCGGGCACCTCTCCTGGTGTTGGCCGTTGGTGCGTGGCCGTTTTCGCGGAGAGGGCAGGATTCGAACCTGCGTGGGCTTTGTGGGCCCGACCGAGATTGCTCTCTGGTCCCCGATGAGCCGCTCCGGGCACCTCTCCTCGTTCCCGGCTTCCGGTCTCCCGTGCCGTTCACGAGAACAACATTGGCAGGGGTGCCTGACAGAGTGCTGACGTTCCTCTGACTCGATCAGAGAATTACCGTGAGGTCTTTTCCCAGACTCACCCTCGATGCTCTACTCGGGGCGACGGAAAACTCTCCCGAAAGGGGAAAACAATGACCGTGACCGCCGTGGACAACTCCGTTCTCGAGGCGATACGCATTCATACGTCAAGCGAGAACCCCAGTGCGTTCCTGGCCCTCAACAGCGGAAACGACGTCTTCACACTGCCCGGTGCCGACGGCGTCGTCGTGTACCGCCGCACGGGCCGGTTCGCCGTTCAGTTCGGCGGCCCCTTCGCCGCCCCCGATGCCTACGATCCCCTCCTGGAGGCCTTCCGCCGGCACGTCCGCGACGAGGGGCGCACCCTTGTCGGCATCCAGCTCCAGCGCGCCGACGCCGAGCACTACGCCCGCCGCGGCTTCACCGTCAATCAGGTCGGCGCATCCTGGGCCGTCGGCCTGCCGGACTTCACACTGCGCGGCACCCGCTTCATGCAGCTGCGTAACAAGATCTCCCGGGCCTGCCGCAACGGTCTGGTCGTCCAGGAGGTACCGGCCGACGACTGGCAGGACGCGATCACCGCCATCGACCGGGCCTGGCTCGATTCCAAGGGCGGCGCCCAGCAACTGGAGTTCCTGGTCGGCCAGATCGGCGGCCCGGCCCAGGCGCACCGTCGGCTGTTCACCGGCACCATCGACGGCAGCCCCGTGGCGTACATCTCCTACTCGCCGGTGTACGGCGGCCGGGCCGGCTGGATGCACGACCTGAGCCGGCGCGTCCCGGACGGCTCCCCGGGGCTCATGGAGGCCATCAACGCGACCGCCGTCGAGGTGTTCCGTTCGGAGGGAGTCGAATGGCTGCACTTCGGCTTCACCCCGTTCACCGGCCTCGACGCCGACCACGAGATCGACGGTCACAGCCCGGCGTTCCAGTGGCTGATGCACGCCCTGTGGGCCGAGGGCGCCGCCCTGTACCCGGCGCAGACCCAGCTGTCGTACAAGCAGAAGTGGGCTCCGGACGTGGTCGTCCCGGAGTACGTCGCCTTCGACGGCCCGCAGGCCTCGCCGGCCTCCTTCGCCCACGTCTTCCGCGCCTGCAAGGCGTTCTGACCTACCGTCACCCGCCATGTCCGAGGCGAGGCACTCCGGACCGTTGGCCACCGTCCCCGCAGCGGGGCGTGGCGTCGCGGGCCGCCCGCCCCGCACCGTCCACACGCACACCCGTCTTCCGGAACAGGAGAACCAGCGATGAGTGACAACGGCCCCGACCCCAGCACCGAAGTCCTCCAGCACGCCGTGGTCGAGCGGCTGATGGCCGTCATAGGCGCGCCCGACGACAAGGATGTGGCGCGCGACGCGGACGCCGCCGTCCTGGCGCTCGACGAACGACTGCGCGCCGAGTCCGCCGCCTGACGGCCGCCGCCGATCAGACCGGCATCAGTGGCACATCAGCGCGGCGCAGCACGCTGGACATGTGTTCGTCCGATGGTTCCACGGCGGAGTACCGCACTGTGCTCCGGCGTTCCCGGGCCGCCGGGCGGGCACGCCCGCGCGATCCCGACCGCCCGCGGGAGCACTGTCGACTCGCGGCGCCCGCAGGTCCGCGGGGCAGCGGCGCCGCCGCCCGAACCGGGCACTTCTCCCAAGGAGAGCAACGCATGCAGCGTCCGCACACACAAGAAGCCGGGGCAGCAGCCGCTTCTGCGGCCGGCCCGCGCACCGGCGCCTCGGCGACGTTCGCCGAGCTCCTCAAACGCGTCAAGGCGGAAGGTCTTCTCGACCTCGCCCCGCGCTACTACATAGGCCGTCTCACGCTCAACACCGTCCTGCTGCTGATCGGATTCGCCGCGTTCTTCGCCCTGGGCGATTCCTGGTGGCAGCTGCTGACCGCCCTGTGGATGGGGCTGTGCGGCGGCCAGTCGGCGTTCATGTGGCACGACGCCGGACACAAGGCCATGTTCCGCAGCAAGAAGGCCGCCTCCGCCGTCGGCTACGTCCACGCCAACCTCGTCAACGGAGTCAGCTACGGCTGGTGGGTCAACCACCACAACCGGCACCACAGCAACCCCAACCACCTGGACAAGGACCCGGACATCGGCCGGCGCACCGTCATCTTCGACGTCAAGCAGTACCCCAGCCGGAGGGGAACGCAGAAGTTCGTCGTGCGCCACCAGAGCGTCATGTTCTTCGTGCTGCTCGTCCTGGAGGGCTTCAAGATGCTCCGGACGGCCGTGGTGTCCATAGCGCAGGGCAAGACCAAGCGGCCCGTGCTCGAGTCGTTCCTGATCGTGCTGCGCGCCGCGGTCTACTGCGCCCTGGTCTTCACGGTTCTCACGCCGGTCCTGGCCATCGCGTTCATCCTCGTGCAGCACGCCGCTCTGGGCTTCTACTTCGGCATGATCTTCGCCCCGAACCACAAGGGGATGGACGTCCGCGACGGCGAGGAGGAGACTCTGGACTGGCTGGAGCGCCAGGTCCTCACCTCCCGCAACATCCGCCCGAACCCGGTGGTCGACTTCCTCTACGGGGGCCTCAACTACCAGGTCGAGCACCATCTGTTCCCGGCCATGCCGCAAAAGCACCTGTCGCGCGCCCGGGAACTGACCCGTGCCTACTGCGCCGAGCGCGGGGTGCCGTACCACGAGGTCGGCTTCTGGGCGTCCTACCGGGAGGTCGCCTCCTACCTGCACGAGGTCAGTGAGCCGGTGCGGGCCGGCACCGTGGAGGAGGAGATCAGGCGCCGGGCGGCCCAGGCGGCCTGACCCGGCCCGCGCCCCCTCGTCCGCCGACCGTCCGGGCCCCACGCCGCGGTCCCGCACGGCCCCACACACCTGCACGTCCACAGCCCCGGCTCTCGGACCGCGCGCCCGGGCCCCGTCGGCCCGGGCGGTTCCCTCACCGGAGTCCCTGGAAAGCAGGAGTCCAAGGAGAGCCTCCCCATGTCCCAGACCACCATCACCACGGCGACGGGTGGTGTCACCGCCCCCGCCGCGATCGGGGTCCGCCTGGACCGCATGCCGATCACCCCGATGCACCGAAGACTCACCATGGTCATCGGTATCGGCCTGCTCTTCGACACATTCGAGAACAATCTCTCGGGCACCATCGCCAAGGTGCTCCAGAGCGACTTCGCCTTCGGGGCGACCGAGCTCAAACTCGTCCTGGCCTCGGTGTTCATCGGCCAGTTCATCGGCTCGCTGGTGCTCGGCCGGGTCGCCGACCGGTTGGGCCGCCGTCGGGCTTTCCTGATCAACCTCGCCATCTACTCGTTCTTCTCCCTGCTGGGCGCCTTCTCGCCGAACGCCGTCTGGTTGATCGTCACCCGCTTCATGGCCGGCATCGGCATCGGTGCCGAACAGGTGCTGTCGGACTGCTACCTGGCCGACGTGCTGCCCGCCAAGCGGCGCGGCCGGTACATCGCCTGGGCCTACACCCTCGCCTTCTGCGGGGTGCCCGCCGTCGGCTTCGCCGCGCTGTGGCTGGTTCCCCTGTCCCCGCTGGGCATCGACGGCTGGCGCTGGCTGTTCGTGATCGGGTCGCTGGGCTCCGCCGTGGTGTGGGTGCTGCGCCGCCGGCTGATCGAGTCGCCGAGGTGGCTGGCCGCCCAGGGCCGCACCGAGGAGGCCGAGCTGCTGGTGGCCGAGATGGAGAAGCAGGCATACCCGGACCGTCCCGCGACGGCCCGCCCGGTGGCCGCGGACACCGCCGGACCGGTGGAGCCGGCCGCGGTGCGCCATCGTGTGCGCGACGTGTTCGGCCGCGGCATGCGGCGCCGCACGGTGGTGCTGTGGATCTTCTGCGTGCTGTCCGTGGTCGGCTACTACGGTTTCGGGACGCTGGCCCCCCAGATCGTCGCGGCCAAGGGCTACGGCATCGTCGCCGGGATCGGCTTCACCGCGCTGTCCTTCCTGGGCTACCCGGTCGGTTCCGCGCTGGCCCTGCCGATCGTGGACCGGTTCGAGCGCCGGACGCTGGTCGCGGCCTCCGCGGCGGCGATGATGGTGGCCGGCCTCGGTTTCGCCTACGCCGGATCCCCCGCGCTCATCGTCGCGTTCGGCTTCGTCTACACCCTGTGCAGCAACGTCTTCTCCAGTGTCTCGCACGTGTACCTCTCCGAGCAGTATCCGACCGCGATCCGCGCCACCGCGTCCGGCGCCGCCTACTCGCTGTCCAAACTCAGCGCCGCCGCACTGCCGTTCGTCCTACTACCGGTCCTGGACTCGCACGGCCCCGGCGCCCTGTTCGGGGTCATCGCCGCGGCGATGGCGGCCCTGGCGGCGACTGTCCTGTTCCTGGGCGAGCGCACCACCGGGGCTCCCGTCGACGGTGTCCCCGACCTCCCGACCACCCCCGTGACGAAGAGGAGCTGACGATGGCCTACGTCATCGCGCTGCCCTGCGTCGACGTCAAGGACCGCTCCTGCGTCGACGAGTGCCCCGTGGACTGCATCTACGAAGGCCGCCGGGCCCTGTACATCCAGCCGGAGGAGTGCGTCGACTGCGGCGCCTGCGAACCCGTCTGCCCCGTCGAGGCGATCTGCTTCGAGGACGACGTGCCCGCCGAGTGGGGCGACCACACCGCCTCCAACACCGACTTCTTCGCCTCCGTGGGCTCGCCCGGCGGCGCTGCCGCACTCGGCGCCCTCGGCCACGACTCCCCGCTGGTGCGGTCCCTGCCCGAGGCGGTGACCCGGACATGAGCGGACTCCTCGCCGGCAAGCGGATCCTGGTGACCGGGGTCGTCACGGATGCGTCCATCGCCTACCACACGGCCCGCATCGCCCAGGAGGAGGGTGCCGAGGTCGTTCTCACCGGCTTCGGGCGCCTCTCCCTGATCGAGCGCGTCGCCGGACGACTGCCCAAGCCGGCCCCGGTGCTCGAACTCGACGTCACCGACCAGCGGCAGCTGGACGGCCTCGGCGACCGGATCCGTGAGCACACCGACACCCTGGACGGACTGGTGCACTCCATCGCCTACGGGCCGCGGGGCGCCTTCTCCTTCCTGGACGGCGACTGGAACGACGTGTCGACCGCCGTGCACGTCTCGGCGTACTCCCTGAAGTCGCTGACCACGGCCTGCCTGCCGCTGATGGAGCGGCGCGGCGGCTCGGTGGTCGGGCTTACCTTCGACGCCGCGGTCGCCTGGCCGCGCTACGACTGGATGGGCGTCGCCAAGGCCGCCCTGGAGTCGACCAGCCGCTATCTGGCCCGGGATCTGGGCGGTCGCGGCATCCGCTGCAACCTCGTCGCGGCGGGACCGCTGCGCTCCATGGCGGCCAGGTCCATCCCCGGGTTCGCCGATCTCGCCGGGGTCTGGGAGCAACGGGCCCCGGCGGGCTGGGACCCCACCGACCCCGACCCGGCGGCCCGCGGCGTCGTCGCCCTGCTGTCGGACTTCTTCCCGCGCACCACGGGGGAGGTCGTGCACGTCGACGGAGGGGTGCACATGATGGGTGCCTGAGCCCTGGGCCGGGCGCGGCGAAAGGGGTGGGAGCGGGGGCGCGGACCCTGCTCCCACCCCTTCGCGGTGGCACCCGCCGGTGCCTACACGGTGTCCTCGTCCGGCAGGATCCGGCGGAAGCCGGTGTACGGGACGAGGGCCTCGGGCAGTACCACCGAGCCGTTCTCCCGCACGCCCTGCTCCAGCAGCGCGGCGACCGTGCGGCCGATCGGCAGCGCCGAGCCGTTCAGCGTGACCGCCGGCGCCTTGCTCCCGTCGGGCCGCTTGACGCGGATGTCCGCGCGGCGCGCCTGGAAGGCGCCGCAGTCGGAGACCGAGGAGATCTCCCGGTAGGAGCCGCTGCCCGGCAGCCACACCTCGATGTCGTACGTCATCCGGGCGGAGAACCCGAGGTCGCCGGCCGGCAGCAGTACCACGCGGTGCGCCAGTTCCAGGCGCTTCAGGCACTCCTCGGCATGGTTCACCATGAGTTCGAGCTGCGCCTGGGCGTCCTCGGGGGCGCAGACGCGCACCAACTCCACCTTCTCGAACTGGTGCAGTCGCAGGATGCCGCGGGTGTCCCGGCCGTACGCCCCGGCCTCCGCCCGGAAGCACGGGGTGCAGGCGGTGAAGGCCAGCGGCAGCGAGCGGGAGTCGAGGATCCGGCCGGCCACCAGGTTGGTCAGCGGGACCTCGGCGGTGGGGATCAGGAACAGCTCCCGCTCGCCGGTCTCGGTGCGGAACAGGTCCTCCTCGAACTTGGGCAGCTGCCCGGTCCCGGTCATGGTGTCGCGGTCGACCAGGAAAGGCACCGACTGCTCGGTGTAGCCGTGCTCGCGGGTGTGCAGGTCGAGGAGGAAGTCGCGCAGGGCCCGCTCCAGTCGTGCCCCGGCCCCGCGGGCGACGGCGAAGCGGGCACCGGACAGCCGGGCCGCTGCGGGGCTGTCGAGGATACCGAGGGACTCGCCGATGTCGGCGTGGTGGCGGGCGCCGTCCGCCGGACGCGGAGCGGGACCACCCCGGCGTATCTCCACGGCCTCCTTCTCCGAGTCGCCGTCCGGGACCGTGTCCAGGGGGATGTTGGGGACGGAGAGCAGCAGCTCGGTCAGGTGGGCCGCGGCCGTGCGGGCCTCGGCCTCGGCCCGCTGCACCTCGGTCCGCAGCGCCCTGGCGGACGCCTTCTCCTCCTCGGTCGGCGGGCCGGAGCGGCGGGCCCTGGCCGTGCGGTTCAGCTCGGTGCGCAGCCGGGTCACCTCCGCCTGCGCGCCGTTGCGCGCGCGCAGGGCGTCGGCCAGCGGGGCCGGGTCGAGGTCGTGGCGGCGGCGGGCCAGCCGCCGTACGGCCTGCGGCCCGGCCTTCAGCAGCTCTTGGGCATCGTGCACGGTGGACTCCTGACGTGGGGCGGGGTGGGATTCCCCGCGGACCGGCGGGGCGGGCGCCGTGCGGCCGGATGCGGCACGGGAACAGCCGCCCGGCGGAGGTGCTCCGCGGGCGGCTGTCGGTGCGTGCCCGGGCCCTTCAGGCCGGGGCGATGGCCAGGGCCGTGTTCTGGCCGCCGAAGCCCAGGGAACTGCTCAGGGCGAGATCGATGGGCATGCAGGTGGCGGACTGGGCGAGTTTGATGTCGATCCTGGAGTCGGGCATGACGAGGTTGGCGGTAGGGGGGACGAGTTCGTGCTCGACGCTCAGCACGGTGAAGGCGGCCTCGACCGCCCCGGCCGCGCCGAGCAGGTGTCCGGTGACTCCCTTCGTGGACGTGACCAGCGGGTCCCCGCGCAGTGTCCGGGCGATCATGCGGGCTTCCGCCAGGTCGTTCAGCGGTGTCGACGTGCCGTGGGCGTTCACGTGCTGGACGTCGTCCGGGTCCGCGCCCGCGTCGGCGAGCGCGGCACGGACGGCGGCCTCGATGCCCGCGCCGTCGGGGTGCGGCGACGTCATGTGGTGGGCGTCGGCGGTGGCGCCGTAGCCGATGATCCGGCCGTGCACATGGGCGTCGCGGGCGCGGGCGTCCGCCACCCGTTCCATGACGAGGATGCCGGCGCCCTCTCCGGCGACGAAACCGTCTCGTTCGGTGTCGAACGGCCGGGACGCGGAGGCCGGGTCGTCGTGCCGCTTCGACAGTGCCCCCATCTGAGCGAAGCCGGCCATGACCAGGGGTGTGACCATGGCCTCGCTGCCGCCCGCGAGGACGATGTCGCAGCGGCCGAGGGCGAGCAGGTCCCGGGCCGTGCCGATGGCGGTCGCGCCCGAGGCACAGGCGGTGGCCACCACCAGGTTGGGCCCGGTCGCCCCGAACTCGATGGCCGTCTGCCCGGCCAGCATGTTCGGCAGCTGCATGGGCAGCAGCAGTGGCGAGACCCGGTCGGCGCCCTGCTCGCGCAGTACGTGGTGCTGCTCCTCGACGGTGCCCGGGCCGCCGTCCGCGCAGCCCAGCACCACACCCACTCTCGCCCCGTCCCACGTCTGCGGATCGAGGCCCGCGTCGGCCACCGCCTCGTGCGCGGCGACCAGTGCGAACTGGACGAACTTGTCCAGGCGGTGGGCCCGCCGCGCGCTCAGCAGGCGCTCGGCATCGAAGCCGGGCACCCGGCAGGAGATTCGTACGGGGTTATCCGTCAGCAGCGGATCCAGGGCGGCGGCCGGCCTGCCGTCGCAGACCGCCGCCCAGCTCGGCCCGACCCCGATACCGCCCGGGGTGACCAGGCCGAGCCCGGTGACGGCGATGTCCATGCCGGCCATCAGACCTTCGCACTCCGCTCCTCCATCAGCCGGACCATGTCGGTCACGGTTTCAGCCTCCAGCAGGTCGTCGTCACTGATGTCCAGGTCCAGCTCGGACTTCAGCAGCAGCGACAGCTCCACCACGGCCAGCGAGTCCAGCTCGATGTCCTCCCGGGTGGCCTCCGGGATGATGGCCTCGGGCGACACCTTGAGCTTGTTGGACAGGATTTCCTTGAGCTGCTCCAGCATGTCGGTTCCTTTCGACGGTTCTCTCGAAGGCGCAAGCGCCCTTTCTCCGCTGTGCCGGACAGTGCTCGGGGCCGGCCCGGACCCCGTTTATGGCGAAGTGTCAGACGGTCTGCACCTCGGGCCAGACCAGCGTGCTCGCGCCCCAGGACAGCCCGCCGCCGAACGCGGTCAGCAGCAGCCGGTGCCCGGCGGCGAGCCGTCCGTCCGCCGCGCTCTCGGCCAGCAGCAGCGGCAGTGAGGCGGCGCCGGTGTTGCCGACCTGTGCGATGTTGCTCAGCTGCCGTTCGCCGGGGATGCCGAGCCGCTCCGAGACCGCGTCCAGGATGCGGGCGTTGGCCTGGTGCGCGGCGAACCGGTCGACATCGCACGGACGCCAGCCGGCCCGCTCGGCCGCCTCGGTGGAGGCGGCGGTCATCCGCTCCACCGCGTGCCGGTAGGTGTCGCGGCCCACCATCCGGAAGAAGTGGTCCTCCGGCGCGGGGTGCCGGCCGGACGACCGCTGCCGCGACCCTCCGGCCGGCACCTCGATCAGATGGCTCAGCCCGCCGTCGCTGCCCAGCACGAGCGGTCCCACCGCACCCGGCTCCCCGGGGGAGCCGGCCCGCAGCAGCACCGCGCCCGCGCCGTCGGCGAAGATCACCGCTGTGGTGCGGTCCTCGGGGTTGATGATCGTCGTGAACGCGTCCGCGGCGATCAGCAGCACCCGGTCCGTGACTCCGGCGGCGATCAGGCCGGCCGAGCTGGCCAGCCCGTACAGGAAGCCGGAGCAGACGGCGGCCACGTCGAAGGCGGGCACCTCGCCCAGTCCGAGTCTCGCCGCGACCTGCGGCGCGGTCGCCGGGCACGGCTGATCCGGGGTGGTGGTGGCCAGCACCACCGCGCCCGCCTGCCCGTCGCCCGCCGACTTCAGCGCCCGCAGTCCCGCCTCGACCGCCAGGTCGCTGGTCGCCGTGCCCGGGGCGACCACACGGCGCCGCTCGATCCCGGTGCGTGAGCGGATCCATGCGTCCGAGGTGTCCAGGCGCCGGGCCAGATCCTCGTTGGTGACCACGTCGGGCGGGGCGTACGACCCGATCCCGCAGACCACGGCGGCCCGTCGGGTGCTCATGCGCCCGGCCCCGGACTGCTGAGGACCTCCACGGGCAGGCCCATGTAGGCCATCCGGGCCTCGGCCATCTCGTCGGTCCATTGCTCGGCCATGTCGTAGCGCTGCTCGGGAGTGGTGTCGAGCATCCGCACGCCGGGCCAGATCTCGTAGTCGCCGATCCGGTCGGCGTGCTGGCGCATGCCCTCCTGGAACAGCTCCTCGCGGTGGATCACGAACTCCCGGTCGGGGATCTCGTCCCACAGCCGCACGCCGGACCGCAGGACCTCCAGCAGGCGAGGACGGTACTCGGGGTGCGAGGCCACGTGGTCGCGCAGGATGGTGCTGGCCACCGTGAGGTGTCGGATCTCGTCGATCGCGGTGCCGCGGGAGACCTCACCGGTGGCCGGGGACAGGGGAGTCCACTTGCGCTCGCTCAGCTCGGCGGCCGGCGCCAGCACACCCTCGATGATGATGGCGAACACGGCGACACCGCCGGGGAAGTCGGCCTGGTCCCGGACGATGTCGAGGGTGAAGTCGACCACCGGGTCCAGCACCCGGGCGCGGTAGTCCCGGGCCATCTCGTCGATGCTGGTCAGAAGCTTGTCGGCCGGGATACCCAGCTCCACCAGGTGATTGCGGAACACCCGGGCGTGCCGTGCCTCGTCGAGCAGCTGGGTGGCGTAGAACTCCATCTCGGGGATGCCGGGCGCGATCGACACGTAGTGGCCGAGCAGCCGGGTGGCCAGCTCCTCGGACAGCCCGCGCAGACCGAACTCCAGTACCAGCGCCTCGCGCAGCGGGCCCGGCTCCTTCAGGAAGTCCGGCACGATCGCGTCGTCGTGGTGGCCGGTCACGCCGCGGTCGCGCAGCGTGCCCTGGGCCACCGAGGTGATCCAGTAGGCCAGGTCGCACTCCTCGGGACCGAGGGTGAGTTCTTTCGCCCCGTCCAGCAGACCGGGCGCCTTGTCCCAGTCGGCCTCAGGGGCCACGACCATCTTGGACTGCGTCATGACGCGGCGGCCTCCTTCGCCAGGTGCAGGGTGCCGGCGTGCAGGCGGCCGGCGTAACTCAGCAGGGGGATTCCCTCGTCCGCCCTGGTGCGCACGACATGGCCGAGCAGCAGCTCGCTGTCGCCCGCGGCGTGGGCGGAGTGGAAGCGGCAGGTGTAGTGGGCGAGCGCGCCCGCGATGAGCGGGGACTGCGCGTACGGGTCCGCCGTCCAGGCCAGGCCCGCGAACTGCGCGCTGCCGTCGGGGCGCCCGCTGTCGGCGAACCGGCGGGCCACCTCCGCCTGGTCACCGCCCAACACGTTGATCGCGAACCTGCCCTCGGCGGTGGCCTGCCGCGCGAAGGACGACCCCGCCCGCAGCACGACGCCGACGAGCAGCGGCTCGCGCGAGACCAGGGTGACCGTGCTCGCGGTGGTGCCGTGCATCCGGCTCTCCGGTCCGGTGGTCAGCACCGACACCGGGGACGCCAGGTGGTAGAGCGCCCGGCGCCGTTCGGCCGGGTCCTGGCGGACGGGCCGGCGCGTGCGCGGGCCGGCCGCGGTCGCGGTGCTCATCGCAGCGCCTCCGCCTTCCCGGCCGCGGGCTCCCCGGCCACGGTGGCCTGCGCCGGGTCCTCCTGCGCCGCGGCGGTGTCCGCCCGCTCCGGCACCGGCTTGCGGACCGGGACGTGGCCGACCGGCGCCGGGTCCGTCACGTGCCCGACCGGCTTGGGGTGCGGCAGGCCCAGATCGTCCAGGAGCCGCAGGTAGCCGGGCTGGCGGACCGGCTCGAAGGGCAGTGCGAAGGACTTCGTGAAGTTGCCGAACAGCCCTCGGTCGCCGAAGAGGTGGAAGGGCAGCACCAGCAGCGCCCACTCCGGCTTCACCAGCCAGCACCACAGCGCGGCCACGGCCGCCTGGGTGATGAGACTGTGCATCACGTTGTAGAGGACGTAGTACGCCTTGTGGATCGGCCGGCCGCCGCTGCGCCGGAACGCGATCGCGCCCGGGATGTAGCCGATCAGGTCGATGTAGAGGAAGAGGGCGATCGCCGGCAGCCAGCGGATCTCGTCGAAGTGGGCGATCATCAGGCCGGTGGTGACGGCGAAGCCCACCACGTACTCGGCGCGGTGCAGCGAGTACGTGCGCGGTGTCTCGAACGGGTTTGCCTGGTCCATGGTCAGCAGCTCCCTGATGCTAGGCGTCGACCGCGGCGGGCTGGGTGAGTTCGATGCCGCCGCTGATGCGCACGGCGGGGAACAGACCGGTCAGCGCCCAGGCCACGGTCTCCTTGACGACCCGCTCGGCGATCGGGTCGAGGATGCCCTCCAGACTCGGGATGCCGAAGTCGAAGTCGGCGTCGAAGCGGACCGCGACGTCGTCGCCGTCCTGCCTGACCGACCAGGTCCCGGAGAAGGAGTCGAAGTCCCCGTCGGACTGCTCGAAGCGGATCTCGCCCTGCTCCGGCAGCACGGTGTCGTCCTCGGTCCAGCGCAGCAGGCCGCTGCGGAAGTGCAGCTCCCAGCTGGAGGAGGCGGCCGGGTCGGGGTAGGCGGCGTGCACGGTGGTCGCGTTGACGTGGGGCGCCAGGTCCGGGTACCGCTCCCAGCGCCGTACGGCGTGCAGGACCGTCTCGGCCTGCTCCGCGGGTATCAGGGCATCGAGTTCGACGTGCCTCACGATGGGTTACCGCCTTCCGGCATCTTGGCCGCGCCCCGTACGAGGTCGCGGGTGGCCAGGTCGAAGGAGTTGAGGAGGAAGTCCACGTCGGTGTCGCCGAGCACGGCGGGCGGGGTGAACCGCACCACCGAGCTGCCGTTCATCGAATGGTTGGCGACCACGCCGTGGTTGAACAGTTCGATCAGCAGCTCGCCGGCCAGCCCGGCCTCGACGAGCTCGACGCCGATCAGCAGACCCCGGCCGCGCACGTCCACCAGGAGGTCGGGGATGTTGCGGCGCGCGATCTCGGTGATCGCCGGCAGCAGTCGGGCGCCGAGGTCCAGCGCCCTGGTGACCAGGCGCTCCTCCTTCACGGCCCGGATGGCGCCCTGGACCGCGGCCATCAGCACCGGCTGGCCGGAGAAGGTGGCGGTGTGGACGTAGGGGTCCTTGTCGAAGGGACGGAAGGCCTTGCGGGTGGCGACGGCCGCCGAGACCGGCATCACCCCACCGCCGAGCGCCTTGCCGGCGAGCAGGACGTCCGGGACGACGCCCTCGATGTCGGCGCCCCACCACTCGCCGAGCCGGCCGAAGCCGGACTGCACCTCGTCTAGGATCAGGAAGCCGTCGTACTCGCGCACCAGCTCCTCGACGCGCTTGAGGTAACCCTTCGGCGGTATGATCACACCGCCCTCACCCTGGATCGGTTCGAGGATGACGCACACCTCACCCGGGTGGGCGGCGAGTTCGGCCTGCAGGGCGTCGGCGTCCCCGAAGGGCAGGTGCAGGAAGTCGGGCACCAGCGGGCGGAACGGCCGCTGGTAGACCTCCTTGGCGGTGGCCGACAGCGCGCCGAGGGTCTTGCCGTGGTAGCCGCCGCGCATGGAGACCGTGCGCTTGAAACCGCCCGCGCGGGCCAGCTTCAGGCCGGTCTCCACCGCCTCCGCCCCCGACAGCGCGAAGTGCACCCGGTCCAGACCGGGTGGCAGCACCGAGACCAGGGCCTCGGCCGCGCGGGCCACGGTGGGCTCCAGCAGGATGCGGGTCGCGGTGGGGTGGGTGCGCAGCTGGCGCTCCACCTCCTCCATCACGATCGGGTGGCGGGCGCCCATCATGAACACGCCGTAGCCGCCGGCGTTGAGGAAGCGCTCACCGTCGCTGGTGGTGAGCCAGGCGCCCTCGGACGCCACCTCCATGTGGCTGCCGAACAGCTCGGCGAGCGTGGCCCGGCCCTTGCTCAGATGCGCGCGGTACAGGCCGAGGACCTCCGCCTCGGCGTCGGCGGAAGAAGCCGCCGGGGATTCCTGGATGACGGTCACGTGTGGCTCACTCCAAGGGGTCGTGGGGTCGTGGGGACAGGACCGGGACCGGTGCCCCGGCAGCGGGCCCGTCCGGCCGCGGCGGCGGTGCCGTGACCGGGCCCTGGCCGGCGGATCGTCCCGGCCGTCGACCGAGGCACCGTCTGGCGGATCCCGCCTGCTCCGCGGTGTCCGGTGCGCACTCCCCAGCCTCCGGCCGGGGGTGCCCCCATGCCGCGTTGTCGCTCGTCGGCGCAGCACGCTGCGCTCTCCTCCTCGGCCTTGCGGTCGCACGCACCGGACACCGCGGAGCCCGCCCTTCGGACGGACAGCGCTGTTTGCCGGACGGCCTAGGCCAGAACGAGCTCGCCGCCGCCGAACCAGTGCAGCAGCGGCTCCGTGGCGGCGGCGCGCGACGGCGGGTGGAAGGCGAGGGCCCGCAGCGCCGCCGCGGCCTGCGCCGGACCGGAGCCGCGGATGAAGTCCAGGCCGCCCAGCAGCTCCAGGGCACGGGCGGCGATGCCGGGCAGAGCGTTCTGCACGGCGTACCGGGCCACGAGTACGCGAGCCACCGACTCCTCGTCACCGGGCTCCGGGCCGGTCGCCCGCGCGACGCCCTCCAGCAGCGCGACCGCCATCTCCATGTCCACGGCGAGGGAGGCCCGCTCCGCCACGCTGCCGCGCTCGCGCTCCAGCACCTGCTCCACCAGCGCCAGCGCACCGCCCGCGTACCCGGCGGAGATGAGCAGCTCGAACCAGACGAACCCGGCCGACTGGAGGTCGTCGAGGCGGTGCGGGTCGTCGGCACCGGCCCGCACGACCATGCCGGCCGGCACGAACACGTCCTCCAGCCGCACCTCGTCGCTCTCCGCGCCCGCCAGCAGGTCGTTGCTCCAGAACGGGTGCACGGTCAGGCCGGGCGCGTCGGCCGGTACCAGGGCGAGCGCCAGCTCCGGCTCGCCGTCGTCGCCGTGGATGGCGACGCTCGCCGTGAGCAGGCTCATCGAACGGGACAGGCTGCACGGCTTCTTGGCCCCGGTGAGCAGGAACCCGTCGCGCGCCGGACGGGCGATCACGGCCGGCTTGAGAATGTTCTGCGCCGTCCGGCCCTCGGCCCAGCCGGACGCCATCACCTGCTGGTCGGGCACGATCCGGCGCAGCAGGGCCGTCTGCTCGTCGGTCAGCCGACCCGCCTTGACGGCCAGCGAGTACAGCATCGCGGCGGTGAAGTGGTGCATCGACACGGCCGCCGCCAGCGACGGGGACACGGCGCCCAGGGCCAGTTGGACCCGCAGCGCGTCCAGGGCGTCGGCGCCGTGGCCGCCGTACTCCTCGGAGATCAGCAGACCGACCCCGCCGTGGGAGCGGAACAGATCGATCACGGGGCTGCCGGGCCGCTCGCGGTCGGTGTACGGGATCTGCTCCAGTTCCTTGAGCAGACCGGGGTGGAAGCGCTCGCAGACGGAGCGGGCGAGGTCGAGGGAACGCAACGGAAGCCTCCAGCGGAAACAGCGGGTTCGGGACGGGGGCGGTCAGGCGCCGAACACCGCGTCGTACGGGCTGACGCCGCGGGCGATGCTGACGCCCTGCACGTGGGAGGTCTTGAGCATCGGGTAGTTGGCCTCGCCGAAGGCGCCGCCGGTGCGGCCGGTGCCACCATGGCTGGGCAGGTAGGGGAGGAAGCCGATGTGGGAGTCGTTGACCTTCAGCAGGCCGCCGTTGACGACCCGCCGCACGAAGGTCTCGATGACGTGGTCGGAACGCGACCACAGGGAGTTGCGCAGCCCGTAGTCGTTGCTGTTGACGAAGCGCAGGAACGCCTCCAGGAGGGCGTCGTCGTCCTCCCGCTCGGGGACCACGACCGGCACCAGCGGGAAGAACGTCTCCTCGCGCACCACGTCGTAGGTGCGCGCCCGGTCCAGGCCGTCCACGCGCAGTACCGTCGGCTGCAGGAACACTCCCGTCTCCGAGGGCGTGCCGTCCAGTTCGGTGCGGTGGCCGCCGGTGACCAGCTCGGCGCCGTTGTCCAGTGCCTGACGCAGCAGCCGGAAGAACCGCTCACTGCGCCGCACCGGCGACAGCAGCACGTCCTCCTCCTCGGGCAGGCCCGGCCGGATGCCCTTGACCTGCTCCTTCACCTCGGCGATCAGGTTGTCCGCGACGTCCGGGTGTACCAGCACGTAGTTGGGCACCATGCAGATCTGACCGGAGCCGTAGAAGGCCTCGGTGATGGCCTCCGCCGCCCACTTGACGTCGGCGTCCTTCCACACGACGATGCCGTCGTTGCCGGCCAGTTCGAGGATCGGCTTCTTGCCGTGCGCCACGCACCGCTGCTCGAACCGCAGGCCCTCCTGGCTGCCGCCGATGTAGAAGATGTCGTTGATCAGCGGGTCCGCGATCCAGCGGTCCATGGTCTGCTTGGGGTTGCTGCACACCGCGTTGAGCACTCCGGCCGGCGCGTCCATCTCCTCCAGCAGCGGCGCCACCACGTCCCGCAGCAGCCACATGGTGCTCAGTGCGATGCTGCGCGGCGCCCGCACCACCACCGCGTTGCCGGCCATCAGGGCCAGCACGCACAGGGCGGCGCTCGGCAGGGGTGCGTTCTGCGGCGGGTTGAATGCCACCACACCGTCGGGCTGGCGGTGCAGCACCAGCGTGCGGTCGGCGTACTCCTTCTCCACCCGCATCTGTTTGGTGTACCAGCGCAGGGAGCCCGGGGAGTAGATCTGCAGCAGGCAGCTCAGTTCCCAGCGGGCCAGCTTGACCGGGTGCGACTCGGCGACCAGCATGCGCAGAAACTCGTCCTGGTGCTTGATGAGTTCCTCACGGAACCGGGTGCCCAGCCGCATCCGCCGCTCCAGCGGCACGGCCGCCCAGTCGGGTGCGGCGGCGGCCGCCGCCTGCGTGGCCAGGTCGATGGACGCGTCGTCCGCGACCGCGCAGCGCCCGACCACGTACGGGTGTCTGGCCGCCTCCGACTCCGGATCCTGCTCCAGGGCGCGTTTCAGGCTCACGCTGGTGAACACGTCTTCCAGCAGGGACCGGCCGCTGACGGTGTACACCCACCCGTCACCCGCGACGTCCTTGCCCGCGATGTAGAGGTCGTAGCTCTTGATATCGGAAGGTGCCTCGGCACTCTCCTCATGCGCGGCTTCGTGAAGCATCTTCAGCCTTTCACCTTTGGCGAGTGGATTTTTCGAAGCAGTGTGAGCGTCGCAGCGGAATCTGACCCGGCGCTGACAAGGGGCTGATTCAGCCGGGCCGGCCCCGCCGTCCGTCAGTGGGGCGTCAGCCTGCGCTGGTTGCATGACCGCATGCACCCCGTCGACAGCACTGTTCAGCGCCTGCGTGATCTGCCGCGCGCCGAACTCTCCGAAGAAATAGAGTCGATCGTCCTGAAGAAATTCAGAGCGGTTCTCCTCATGGAAGAATCCGAGGACATCCCGCTCGACCTCAGCTATTTCGATCTCGGACTCACCTCGCTGCGGCTGACCGAGATACGGCAGAGCCTGGAGCGGCTCCTCGATCTCTCCATCAACGTCAACGTGCTCTTCAACGAGCCGACGATCGCCCATCTGGTGGACCACCTGACCCAGGCCGTCCAGGACAGTGCCCCTCAGGAAAGCTAAGGAGTCCCTCCATGCCGCGTGCGGAGTCCCAGGAGCCGCCCGAGCCGGTCGCGATCGTCGGAATCGGTCTGCGATTCCCCGGCGGCAGCACCTCGCCCGACGAGTTCGACGCCTTCCTGCGGGAAGGACGCAGCGGGATCGGCCCGATTCCACAGGACCGGTGGGACGTGGCCGCGTTCACCCCCGAGACCCCTGAGGACAAGGGGAAGATCCACACCGACGCGGGGGGCTTCCTCGACCGCGTGGACCTCTTCGACGCCGCCTTCTTCAATATCTCCCCCAAGGAGGCCCGGTACATGGACCCCCAGCAGCGTCTGCTGCTGGAGACCGCCTGGCAGGCCCTGGAGCACGCCAACATCGACCCGGCACCGCTGCGCCGCGGCAACGGCGGTGTCTACGTCGGCGCCAGCTCCATCGACTACGCGCTGGAGCTGGAGTCCCTGCCGTACGAGGAGATGGACGGCCACCTGGCCTCCGGTATCACGATGTTCCCGCTGTCGGGCCGGCTGTCGTACTTCCTTGGGTGGCGCGGACCCAGCATGAGCGTCGACACCGCGTGCTCGTCATCCCTGGTCGCCCTGCACCTGGCCGCGCAGGCCCTGCGCTCCGGCGAGACCGACATCGCGCTGTGCGGTGGCGTCAACGCCCTGCACCACCCGCGCATCCCGGTGATGTTCTCCAACGCGCAGATGCTCGCCCCGGACGGCCAGTGCAAGACCTTCGACGAGTCGGCCGACGGATACGCGCGCGCCGAGGGCTGCGGTGTCCTGGTCCTCAAGCTGCTCTCCGACGCCGAGCGTGACGGCGACCGGGTGCTCGCCCTGGTGCGCGGTACCGCCGTCGGCCAGGACGGCGACAGCGCCGGACTGACCGTGCCCAACGGTCCCGCGCAGGAGAAGGTGATCCGCGCCGCGCTGGCCACGGCCCGCCTCACCCCCGAGGACATCCAGTACGTGGAGGCGCACGGCACCGGCACCCCGCTCGGCGATCCGATCGAGTTCGGCGCCATCGGGGACGTGTTCGCCCAGTCGCACACCGCCGACAACCCCGTGCTCACCGCTTCGGTCAAGACCAACCTGGGCCACATGGAGCCGGCCTCCGGCATCGTCGGAGTCATCAAGACGGTGCTGCAGCTGCGCTCGGGCACCGTCTATCCGCACCTGAACCTCAGCACCCCGTCCGGGCGCATCCCCTGGGACCTCTACCCGCTGCGCGTGCCGACCTCCTGCGAGCCGTGGCGGGCCGAGGTGCGCCGTGCGGTCGTCAACAGCTTCGGCTTCGCCGGCACCATCGGCGCGGTGGTCCTGGAGCAGGCACCGGAGGCCGGTCCCGCGCCGCAGACCCCCGGCACGCCCGCCGCCCCGCTGTTCACCCTCTCCGCCAAGAGTTCCGCCGCCCTGCGCGAGCAGGCCGCGAACCACCGGCGACTGCTCGACGAGCGGCCCGGCCTCCCCCTCGAAGCCCTCTGTCACACCGCCAACGTCGCCCGTACCCACCACCCCTACCGCGTCGCCGCCCCGGTCGCCGACCGCGCCGCCCTGGCCCGGCTCCTGGACCGGGCGGCCGGCCAGGACCACGAGGGCCCCAGCGGCATCCGCAAGACAGCCTTCATGTTCACCGGCCAGGGCTCCCAGTACGCCGGCATGGGCGCCGCCCTCTACGACGCCCTCCCGGAGTTCCGCTCCCACGTCGACGCGTGCGACCGGCTGTTCGCGGAGCACCTGGGCCGCTCCGTGCGCGACCTGCTGCTCGGCACCGCGGAGGACCCCGGGGCGATCGACCGCACCGAGTACACCCAGCCCGCCCTGTTCACCCTCGAGTACGCCCTCGCCCGGCAGTGGATGGCCTGGGGCGTGCGCCCCAACGTGCTCGTCGGGCACAGCATCGGTGAGGTCGTCGCCGCCGCGGTCGCCGGCCTGTTCAGCCTCCCCGACGCCGTGCGGCTGGTCGCCGCGCGGGCCCGGCTGATGCAGGCGGTGCGCGCCGAGGGAGGCATGGCCGCGGTCGCCGTCCCCGCCGAGGATGTCGAGCCGCTCCTGGAGAGCCGCCCCGACCTCGCCCTGGCCGCGGTCAACGCCCCCGACCAGTGCGTCATCTCCGGCGCGCTGCCCGCCCTGGACGAGGTCTGCGGCATCCTGGGGGAGCGCGGCGTGCGCGTCGACCGGCTCGCGGTCTCGCACGCCTTCCACTCCCCGCAGATGGCCGAGGTCTACGACGACTTCCGCGCCGCACTCGACGGCATCGAGTTCCACGAGCCGGCCATCAGCCTGATCTCCAACGTGACCGGACGGCTCGCCCGGTTCCGCGACATCGCATCCCCCGACTACTGGGTGCGGCACATCGGTGAACCCGTGCGCTTCCTGGACGGCATCCGCGCGGTGGCCCGGCGCGGCCGGCATGCCATGATCGAGATCGGCCCGCAGGCCGCGCTGACCGCACTCGCCCGGCGCGGCGTCGCCGCCGAGGACCACCTGTGGCTGGCCAGCCTGCGCCGCCGGGACCGGACGGTCACCACCACCCTGGCCGCACTCGCCGAGTACTACGCCGCCGGACTCACCGTCTCCTGGCCCGGCTACCACGCCGGGCACGCCGTGCCGGACAAGGCGGACCTGCCCACCTACGCCTTCCAGCGCAAGCGCCACTGGCTGCCGGCCGCCGGACCCCGCCGCGCCGCGGCGGGCGGCACCGCCCGCCACCCGCTGCTCGGCACCGAGGAGCGCTTCGCCTCCGGGGTAAGGGAGTTCACCGCGGAGTTCACGGCCGAGGACCTCGGCCCGCTCGCCGACCTCGCCGACAGCGGACGTACCGCCCTGCCAGCCGGCGCCTACGTCGACCTGCTGTTCGCGGTCCAGGACGCGGTCCAGGGCCACGCCCGCTCCGTCGTGCGCGACCTGCGGCTGCTCGCGCCGCTCGATGTTCCCGCCGAGACCAGGACCTCCCTGACCACCCGCTGGCGACCGCTGCCGGGCGGGGGCGCCGAGGTGGCGGTGTTCACGGTCGTCGGCGGGGAGGAGGACGTGCACGCCATCGCCGTGATCGCCGCCGACCCCGAACCGGTCGTCCCCGTCTCCGAACTGGCCGAACTGGACGCGGGTCTCGCACCTGCCGAAACACAGATCGACGACGAGGACATATACACCGATCTCGCCTCCGTCGGCCGTCCGCACGGCCCCCGGATGCGACTGCTGCTGCGCGCCGCCCGGCACGCCGACGGCCTGGTCACCGGGGAGCTGACCGGTCGCAACGCCTCCGCCGTCGAACACGTGCCGGCGGAGCTCGTGGAGGCCGCCGTCCAGGCGTGCGTCGTCCTCGACCCCGAGGGCCCCGTCTTCCTGCCCCGCGGCGCCGCATCGGTCCGCCACTTCCGCAAGCCCCGCGGCGAGGCGCTGCGCGTCCTCGCCCGGGTCCACGGTGACCAGGACCGCCGCACCGCCGACGTGCTGCTCCTGGAGAACGGCGACCCGGTCGCCGAACTGCTCGGCGTCCGGCTGGCCCGCCCCGAGGGCAGCACCGGCCGCCGCCGGTTCCTGCACCGCCCCGAGTGGGTCCGCCGCGCTCTGCCCGCACCGCAGACCACCGTCCCCGCCCGGCACGTCGTGCTGCTCGACCCGTCGTCGGCCCGCGCCGCCGACCTCGCCGGACTGTCCGGCCCGATGAAGGTCACCCGGGGCGCCGGTCTCACCGAACTCAAGGCGGCCCTGGAGGACCCCACCGTCACCGACGTCTGCCGGGTCTGGCGGCAGCTCCCGCAGGCCGTGTCCGCCGACCGGCTGCGCGCCGAGTGCGAGGAGAACTACCGCGAACTGCTCGCCCTGGTCACCGCGCTGGACACCGCGGGCACCCCCCGGCCGCCCCGCCTGTGGCTGGTGACCGAGGGGGCCCAGTGGCTGCCCGGCGACCCGGCCGGCGACGGCGGACACCTGGCCGCCGCCACGCTCTGGGGTTTCGGCCGGGTGCTGCTCACCGAGTACCCCCAGTACCGGACCACCCTGGTCGACATCGCCCCCGGCAGCGGCCTGGCCCCGCTGCTGGAGGAATGGCACGCCGAACCGTCCGGCGAGTACCAGGTGGCCCACCGTCCGGGCCGCCGTTACGTCCGCCGACTCCTCTCCGGCGACGCCCCTCTCACCTGGTCCGGCGGCTTCGAACTGCGCGCCCCCGACTCGGGCGACCTGTCCGACCTCGTGCTGGTCGCCGCCACGGACGTGCCCCCGGGGGCCGACGAGGTCCAGATCCGTGTCCGGTCGGTAGGCCTGAGCGCCGACGACGCCCGCACCGCCCTGGACACCGGCCGTGCGGAGCGCGAGGAACTGCCCGGCGCGGAGGAGGAACCCCCGCCGCTGCTCGGCACCGCGGCCACCGGCACGGTTCTCGCCGCGGCCGAGGGCACCCGGTTCGCGCCGGGCGACGACGTCCTCGTGCGCCACGACGGCACGTTCCGCTCCACGCTCACCGTCCCCGCGGCGGCCGTGGTGCACGCCCCGGCAGCCGAAGAGGACGACGGTGCCCGGCGCTTCCGCCTCGACGAGACCGGCGAGGCGCTGCGGGCGGCCCTGTCGGACCCGTCGGGACAGTCCTGGGTGACCCTCCCGGACGCTTCCGGGGCGGAGCCCGCCACCAACGCCGAGGAGATCCCGGCCGCCCTGCGCCCGGACCGCACCTACCTCGTCACCGGTGGTCTGGGTGGCCTCGGCCTGGTCACCGCCCGCAAGCTGATCGCCCTCGGTGCCCGCCACCTGACGCTGGTCAGCCGCAGCGGACGCCCCACCGAGGAGGCCGCCCCCGTACTCGCCGGTCTCGCCGAACACGCCGAACTCGACCTGGTGCGGGCCGACATCGGCCGAGCCGAGGACGTGCGGCGGCTGGTGCGGCACCTCGCGGCCGGCCCGCACCCGGTGGGCGGGATCGTGCACGCCGCCGGCGCCTACGACAAGAAGCTCATCGCCGAGCTGACCTGGGAGGCCGTCGACGCCCAGCTGGAGGCCAAGGCGTACGGCGGCTGGCTGCTGCACGAGGCCGCCGAGTCCTCCTTCCCGGAGCTGGACTTCTTCGTCACCTACTCCTCGATCGCCTCCGTCCTCGGCGGCGCCACCCAGGGCCACTACGCCGCGGCCAGCGCCGCCCTCGACGCCCTCGCCGAGTGGCGCGGCAGGCGGGGCGTGCCCGGCCTGTCGGTCAACTGGGGCGCCTGGGCACGGGTCGGCATGTCGGCTCGCCTGGAGGAGCACCTCAGCCAGGAGATCGAACGCAGCGGCGTACGCTTCTTCTCCCCGACCCGCGCCCTGGACACTCTGGCCAGGCTCTGGGGACGCCCCCGCACCCAGCGGGTGGTCGGCGAGTTCGACTGGGACCGCTACGTCGCGGGCAGCGTCACCGGTGACCTGTTCTACGACCGGCTCGCCCGCGACGCCTCCGGCGACGACACCGGCCCCGACCTCACCGCGCTCGCCGCCCTCCCGCCGGCCGAGCGGACCACCGCCGTGACCGGGATGGTCCGCGAGAAGGTCGCCGCCGTCCTGCACCTGGAGGAGGGCGACGAGCTGAACCCGAACACCGAGTTCGTCTCCCTGGGTCTGGACTCGCTGATGGCCCAGCAGGTCAAGGCCGCCCTGGAGCAGGCGTTCCGGCTGCCCCTGCCGGCCTCGCTCACCCACGACCACCCGACCGTGCGGCATCTGGCCCAGTTCCTCTGCGGGCAGCTCGAGCCGGTGCCGGCCTGACGCACACAAGGACAGATCATGACTGACACACCAAGCGGCATACCGAGGGAGCGCTGGACGCTCACCCACTCCTCACGAGCCCACGCCGACAGCCGGCCGGACCATCCGGCGATCATCTGCGAGGGCCGCGTCACCACCTACGACAAGCTGCACCGGGACAGCAACCGCGCCGCGCACGCCCTGCGCGCCGACGGCGTGCGGCGAGGCGACCGGGTCGCCTACCTGGGGCGCGAGTCGGAGAACTACTACGTGGTGATGCTCGCCTGCGCCAAGGCGGGCGCGGTCCTGGTGCCGGTCAACTGGCGGCTCACCCCGACCGAGGTGGACCACATCCTGCGCGACTCCGGCGCCGCCCTGGTCTTCGTCGACGACGAGTTCCGGGACACCGTCGCCGCGGTGCGCCACCACCTGCCCGGTCTGCTGCGGGTGATCCGTGTCGACGGCGCCGACACCGACGGCGAGCCCGCCCGCGGCACGGGCCTGCCTTCCTGGGCCGCCGACCAGCCCGACCGCGAGCCGGCGCCGGGCACCGGCCCCGACGACGCCGTGGTGCAGATCTACACCAGCGGCACCACCGGACTGCCCAAGGGCGCCGTCCTCGCCCACCGCAGCTTCTTCACCCTGCCGCACGCGATGCGCGAGCACGGCGTCGCCTGGATCGACTGGCTGCCCGACGACATCAGCCTCATCTCGCTGCCGGGTTTCGGCGTAGCGGGCATCGGCTGGTTCCTGCACACCTTCAACGCGGGCGGCACCAACGTGATCATGCCGCAGTTCGACCCGCAGGAGGCGGTCCGGCTGATCCGCACCCACAGGGTCACCACCACCTTCGCGGCCCCCGCCATGCTCCAGACGATGGCCGCCGAACGCGGCGCGGGACCGGAGGCGTTCACCTCCCTGCGCAAGATCGCCTACGGCGCGGCGCCCATGTCCGAGACCCTGCTCAAGCAGTGCCTGGAGACCTACGGCTGCGAGTTCGCGCAGATCTACGCCAGTACCGAGACCGGCAGCGTGGCGGTATGCCTGCCGCCCGAAGCGCACCACCCGGGCAGTCCGGTGCTGGACTCGGTCGGCAGGCCGTGCCCCGGTAACGAGGTGAAGGTGATCGGCCCCGACGGCACCCCCCTCCCGCCCGGCGGGATCGGCCAGATCTGCGTGCGCGCCCCGTCCCGGATGCTCGGCTACTGGAACCTGCCCGAAGCCACCGCGTGCACCCTGGTGGGGGAGTGGCTGTACATGGGGGACGCCGGCTACCTCGACGAGGACGGCTACCTCCATCTGTGCGACCGCATCAACGACACGATCATCGTCGCCGGGCAGAACATTTACCCGGCCGAGGTCGAGAAGGCGCTCGCCGCGCACCCGGCCGTGGCGGACGCCGCCGTGGTCGGCCTGCCCGACGAGCACTGGGGCGAGAGCGTGCACGCGGTCGTCGTCCTGCGCCCCGGAGCCACGGCGCACCCGCGCGAACTGCTGCTCTCCCTGCGCGGCCAGCTCGCCGACTACAAGATCCCCACCGCCTACCACTTCACCGACTCCCTGCCCCGCAACCCCTCCGGCAAGATCCTGCGCCGCGCGGTGCGGGAGCGGCTGACGGCACCGGCCCGCGACCCGCTGGCGAGCAGGTTCGCATGACACCGGGCCGGCCCTCACGGACAGAAAGGTCGTCGCCCATGGACGGGCACCTGCACGTCGGCATCCTGTTGCCCACCCGGGAACAGGCCATCAACGGCACCTACGCGGCGGCCCCGCTGCTGGGCTTCGCCCGGCAGGCCGAGGCCCTGGGATTCGACTCCCTCTGGGCGGGCGACTCGCTCACCGCCCGCCCCCGCCTGGACCCGCTCGTCGTCCTGGCCGCCGCTGCCGCCGCCACCGAGCGGATCACCGTCGGCACCGCGGCCCTGACCCCGGCCCTGCGCCACCCTCTGATCGGCGCCAACATGGTCGCGAGCCTCAGCCACGTGGCCGCGGGCCGGCTGGTCCTCGGACTCGGCTCCGGCTTCCCCATGCCCGAGACGCAGGAGGAGTTCGCCTCGGTCGGTGCCGGCTTCACCGGCCGCGTCGGACGCCTCGACGAGATCACCGCCCTGTGGCGCACGGCCTGGCGCGCCGGGCACGAGGGCGAACCGGCCGACTTCCGGGGCAGGTACTGGCAGGCCGACCGCCTCGACCGGCTGCCCTCCCCGGCCACCGCCGGCGGCCCGCCGCTGTGGCTGGCCGGCAGCGACACCCCCAAGGTGCTCGCCCGCGCCGCCACCCGCTACGACGGCTGGCTGCCGTTCCTGCCCGACCCCGACGCCTACGGCCGGGCCCGCCGCCGGATCGCCGAGCTCGCCGAGGAGGCGGGCCGCCCCGCCGGCGCCGTCACCCCCGCCCTGTACGCCACGATCACGGTGAACGGCGACGAGCGGGCGGCCGAGGCCGAACTGGAGCACTACATCAGCCACTACTACGGTCGTTCCCTCGATCAGATGCGTACCATCCAGGCCTACGCCTGGGGCAGCGCGGAGAAGTGCGCCGAATGGCTCGGCGGCTACGTTCGGGCCGGCGCCCGCCACCTGGTCTTGAGGATCGGATCGCTGGACCCGGAACCGCAGTTGAAGGAGATCGCCGAGGTGCTGCTGCCCGCGGTACGTGCCCTCGGCCCGTCCACCACCGTGGGGAGTACACAGTCGTGACCAGCACTGCCAACGCGACGGACACCGGCGCCACCGTCACCGCCGGCGGTCGGATGTCCCGTGCGGGCCAGTGGTTCCACCCGGTGGAGCCCTCGTCCGACGCCTCGATCCGGCTGTTCCTGCTCCCGCACGCGGGCAGCGGCGCCGTCATCTACCGGGACTGGGAGAGCCTGCTCCCGCCCGACATAGCACCGCAGGCGGTAACCCTGCCGGGCCGTCACAACCGCCGGGGGGAGCCGACGCACGAGGAGTTCTGGCCGCTGCTCGAAGCGCTGCACGAGGCCGTGCTCGATGACCTGGACGACCGGCCGTTCGCGTTCTTCGGGCACTGTCTCGGCGCCCAGCTGGCGTTCCGGCTGGCCATCCGCATGGAGGAGGAGGGCGGCCCGGCGCCCGTCCTGGTCGGCATGTCCGGCTGGTCGCCGGTGGGCTTCTTCCAGCCCACCGAGGAGCAGAGCCGGATGCCCGAGTCCGAGCTCGTCGAGTGGATCAAGAAGCTGGGCTCCTTCCCGGCGGAGATCTACGACAACCCCGAGATGCTCGCCCTCGTCGTCCCCGCGCTCCGCGCCGACCTCAGGGTCTCCGCCCTGTACGTCGACGACGGCGCCGGGGTCACCTGCCCGCTCGCCTCCTACGGCGGGCGCTCCGACCCCCTGCAGGAGAAGCCGGACGCGATGACCCACTGGGCCGGACGCACCCCCGCCTACCTCGGCCACAGCGAGTACCCCGGCGGCCACTTCTACATCGACACCCACGCCCAGGCCGTCACCGCCCACTTCGCGCACCGCCTGCAGCGGATCACCGCCCACCACGCGCGCTAGCGCCGCGACCGAGAGGTCGACCGGCCGGCCCTGCCGGCCACAGCACCAGCGGCACCGGGGAGGCGCCCGAGGGGGCGCCTTCCCGGTGCGCACCACATCCCCAGCACCGGCCCCGCACGAGTGCCCCGGGCTCCACGGTCCGGCCGGCCCCGTGTCAGCGACGTGTCAGCGCGCTGCGCGACAGTGGCGCACGACCGTCCGCGGCTTCGGACGGGACACCCCTTGCCCCCTCCGTCCCGGAGGCGTGAGCGCGTCCGAGTCCGACCAAGGAGGAGAGCCGGTGCCCGGGATCCACCTGCCTGCCCCCCCACCTGGAGGCCGACGTGTCGCTCGCGGACCACGCTGATATCCTGGACTGGCCCTTCGCCCGCACCGAGGACGGGGATCCTCCGCCCGTCCTGGCGGAACTGCGCAACGCGCCCCCCTGTGCGGTGCGCATCCCGGCGGGAGCCGCCGAGTCCCGTCTGGCCTGGCTGGTGACCCGGTACGCCGACGTACGGCAGGCGTTGGGCGATCCCCGCCTCAGCGCCGACGAGCGGCTGCCCGGCGCACCGGTGCGCATCCAGGTCCCACCCGGCGGAAACCCGAGTTCCTTCCTGCGCCTGGACGACCCCGAGCACGCCCGGCTCCGCTCCATGATCCAGACCGAGTTCACCGCGCGCCGGGTGAAGCGGCTGCGCGAGCCGGTCCAGCGGCTGGTGGACGAGCTGCTGGACGAACTGGAGGCACGGCCCCGGCCGGCCGACCTGCACGCGGTGTTCTCCCGCGCGCTGCCGACCCTCGTCATCGCACGGCTGCTGGGCGTTCCGGATGAGGACTCCGCGTTCTTCATCGAGAAGACCCGCGTCACCATCTCCCAGGAGGACCCGGCGGTCTCCCTGGCCGCCTACGAGGAGATGTCCGGGTACCTGGCCGAACTGGCGCTGCGCAAGCTGGAGAGCCCCGGCGACGACCTGATCAGCCGTCTCGCCGTCAACCACCACGCGAAGGGCGCCATCACCCTGGACGAACTGGTCGGCATCGCCCGGCTGGTCCTGGTGGCCGGACACGAGACCACCACCAACCAGATCGCCCTGAACATCCTGGCTCTGCTGCGCGACGACGACCTGCGGGCGCGGGTGGCCGCCGACGACGGCGCGCTGATACCGAACTTCATCGAGGAGTCGATGCGCTACTGGTCGATCTCCCAGGACGCGATGGTCCGGCTGGCGCTGGAGGACCTCGACCTCGGCGGGGCGGCCGTCTCCAAGGGTGACGCCGTCGTCATCTCCGTTCCCGCCGGCAACCACGACGAGTCGGTCTTCGCCTGCCCGCACCGGATCGACCCGCACCGCGACACCAGCGGTCACCTGCAGTGGGGCTTCGGCCCGCACTACTGCCAGGGGGCCCCGCTGGCGCGGCTGGAGATGGAGCTGTCGCTGCGTTCCCTGCTGCGGCGCTTTCCGAACCTGCGGCTGGCGGCCGACCCGCGCACGGTCTTCCGCCGCGGCACCGTCTTCCACGGGGTGACACACCTTCCCGTGATCTGGTGACCGGCCACGGTACCGGTACAACCGGCCAACCACCCGAAATGATCGAGAAACGGAGTCGTCGTGACTTCTGAGACAAGCACGGAAGCCGTCGCCGGAGGGCGTGCGCCGACGCCCCCCGGCGGCGCGCCGGCCGCCGCCCCCTCGGCCGGTGCCCTCCTGGTGGTGCTCGTGGGCACATTCATCACGGTGCTGGACTTCTTCATCGCCAACGTGGCCGTCCCCGCCATCAAGGCCGACCTGGGTGCCGGTGCCGCACAGGCCCAGATGTTCGTCGTGGGCTACGGCGTCGCCTTCACCGCGGGGCTGATCACCGGCGGCAGACTCGGAGACCTCTTCGGCCGCCGCCGGATGTTCACGCTCGGCATGGTCCTGTTCATGCTGGCCTCGGCCGCGTGCAGCCTGGCTCCCACCGCGACCGTCCTGGTCGTCGCCCGCATCGCCCAGGGCGCCGCCGCCGCGCTGATGGTGCCGCAGGTGCTCGGCATCATCGGCACGGTGTACACCGGCGCCGCGCGTAACCGCGCCTTCAACGCCTACGGCCTGGTCATCGGACTCGCCGGCGTCTTCGGCCAGTTCATCGGCGGTGCCCTGATCACGGTCGACATCGCGGGACTGAGCTGGCGGACCATCTTCCTGATCAACGTACCGCTGTGCCTGGTCTCCCTGGCCTTCGTCGGCCGCACGATCCCCGAGTCGCGCGGCGAGGGCGGCACCCGGCTGGACCTCGTGGGCGCCCTGCTGGTCACGGCCTCCCTGGGTATCGTCGTCTTCGCCTTGCTGGAGGGCCAGGAGAGCGGCTGGCCGCTGTGGGTGTGGGAGGCACTGGCCGGTGCGGCGGTCCTGCTGGCGGTGACCGTCTGGCACCTGCGCCGGCGGGCGGCGGCCGACCGTGGCCCGCTGATCGAGCCCGCCCTGTTCAAGGGCCGGGTGTTCTCGGTGGGGCTGACCGCGACGGTGGTCTACTTCCTCGCGATGGGATCCTTCTTCTTCGTGCTGGCCCTCTACCTGCAACTGGGCCGGGGCCTGTCGCCCCTGGAGTCCGGGTCCGTCTTCCTGGCCCTGGGCGCGGGCTACTTCGGTGCCTCGGTGGTGTCGTCGCGCAAGGCCGCGTCGGTCACCGCCCGCAGGGTGGCCATGGGCCCTCTGACTCTCGCGATCGGCTACGCGGCGGTCGCCCTCATCGCCGACCGCCTCGGCACGACGGGGCACGTGCTGTGGCTGCTGCCCGCCCTCCTCGTCGCGGGGCTCGGCATGGGTCTGACCACCGGTCCGCTGACCAACCTGGTGCTGGGCGCGGCCGTGCCCGAGCACGCAGCCTCCGCGTCCGGACTGCTGAACACCGCCCAGGAGGGCGGTGCGGCCGTCGGCGTGGCGATCGCCGGCGCGGTCTTCTTCCCCGCCCTGGCCGGCGCCGGCGGCTCGGCGGGCGCCTACCCGCACGCGTTCGCCGTCACGCTTGTCCCGCTCATCGCCCTCGGACTCCTGGCCTCCGCCCTGGTGCTGGCGGCGCCGGGCCGCACCGCACGGCACTGAGGGGCCCCACAACCAAGGAAGGCAGAGCCATGCCCTACGTCACCACCCGGGACGGGACCCGGCTCCACTGCACGGACTGGGGCGAAGGACGTCCCGTGGTGCTGCTCAGCGCTGCCATGGCGGACTCGCGGATGTGGGAGTTCCAGGCGCCGTTCCTGGCCGGTCAGGGGCTTCGCTGCGTCACCTACGACCGCCGCGGCACCGGGCGCTCGGACATCCCCTGGACCGGCTACGACTACGACACCCTTGCCTCGGACCTCGCCGACCTGCTCGACCACCTCGACCTGCGGGACGTCCTGCTGGTCGGCTACGCGGCGGGCGGCGGCGAGGCCGTGCGCTACCTGTCCCGCTACGGTGCCGGGCGGGTGGGGAAACTGGCGCTGGTCGCCTCGACCACGCCGTTCCTGCTGCGCGCCCCGGACAACCCGGACGGCCTGGAGATGGCACTGTTCGAGGAAATCGAGAAGGCCGTCCGGACCGACCGGGCCGCCTGGCTGAGATCACTGACCTGGCCGTTCTTCGCCGGCCCGGAGGCGGATCCGGCGAGCACGCCGCTCTCGCCCCGACTGGCCGAGTGGCTGACGGACCTGGCCATGGACACCTCGCCGCGGGCCGCCACGGAGATCTACCGCACGCTGTTCACCACCGACCAGCGAGCGGAGACGGCGGCCGTCCGGGTGCCCACCCTGGTCGTCCACGGCACCGCCGACCTCGGGGCGCCGTATCCGCTGTGCGGTCCCCGCACGGCGGAACTCGTTCCAGACAGCACTCTGCTGACCTACGAGGGCGCGGCCCACGGCCTGTTCGCCACCCACGCCGACCGTCTGAACGCGGACCTGCTGGCGTTCGCCAAACAGTGACCGCGAGGCCGGGGCGCCGGGGCGCGGCTCCGGGCACTGCGCCCGGAGCCGTGCCGGGAGTGCCCGCCGCGCCGTGCCGGGTGTCCCGTCGGTGTCAGTCGGACGTCAGCGCCGTGACAGCGGTCGGCGGCAGGGTTGAGGTCGTGGGTCCGGAGCCGCCGGCGCGGCCCCGGCCCCGGACTCGCCGGCGCCGTCCGACGAAGGAGTACGCTCGCATGGCAGCTAAAGCAGCCCCGGTCCCGAACCGGGCACTGGTCCTGGCCAACCCGGCCTCCGGCAGCCACAGCCCGGAACTGGTGGAACAGGTGCGCCAGTTGTGCGACTCGTACCTGGAGCGCACCGAGGTGCACCCGACCACCGGGCCGGGTGACGCCACCGTCGCGGTGCGCAGGGCCCTCGAACGACACGCAGGCGCCCCCGACCTGGTCCTCGTTATCGGCGGCGATGGCACCGTCCGGGAGGCCGTCCAGGGTCTGGTGCCCGCCTCCGGGCGCGCCACGCTCGCGGTGGTGCCCGGCGGCACCGGCAACTCCGGCTACAAGATGCTGTGGGGCGACCGCCCCTGGACGGAGTCCCTCAAGGCGATCCTCACCGACTCCGGCGTCGGCGGCTGCGCCCGCCCGCGCCGCCTGGACCTGGCCCGTCTCGCCGAGACCTGTCAGTACGTCTTCCTCGGTGCCTGCTCCGGTGTGATCGCCGACGCGCTGATCACCGCCCGTGGCCTGCCGCTGACCGGTCGCGAGCGGTACGCCCGTGCCTTCGCCGACACGGCCGCGGGCTACGCGCCGTACCCGGGCCGGGTCACCGTCGACGGGCGGGTCGTGCACGAGGGCCCGACCGTTCTCGCGAACGTCGGTGGCGGCCCCTACCGCGGCGGCCGGTTCAACGTCCTGCCCGACTCGCTGCTCGACGACGGCCTGCTCGACGTCTGCGTCATAGGCGACGGGATCACCGCGGCCGACGTGCCGCGGCTGACCTTGACAGCCGCCCACATCGGCCACCCCGCCACGCGGTACGCGCGCGGCCGGACCATCACCGTGGAGCGCACCGACGGCCGCCGGCTGCCGCTGGAACACGACGGCGAGTACCAGCACGGCATCGGCTCCACGGCCACCTTCGAGGTCCTCCCCGGCGCCCTCCCCGTATGGGCCCCGGCACCGGATCGGCCCGAGTCCCCCTGAGACACCCAGAACCCCCGTCGTACCGCCCGCCTGGTGACGGCACGCCGGGTCAGCCGCACCAACGGAAACAAGGAGAACACGCATGAGCGACCTGACCACCACCGTCGACCGCTACCTGGCCATCTGGAACGAGGCGGACGCCGACAAGCGCGCGGAGGCCATCGCCGAGCTGTTCACCCCCGACGCCCCGTACATCGACCCGCTCGCCGCCGTCGAGGGCCACGAGGGCTTCGGCGCGGTGGTGGCGGGCGCCCGTGAGCAGTTCAAGGGCCTGATCTTCGAACTGCACGGTGCGGTCGACGCCCACCACAACCAGGCCCGGTTCCAGTGGGGCCTGGTCACTGAGCCCGGCGCCGAGCCGATCGCGATCGGTTTCGACGTCCTGGTCGCCGACGAGGCGGGCCGCGTCAAGGCCGTCTACGGCTTCCTGGACAAGGTGCCGGCTGCCTGACCCCCTCCCGCGGTGGCGGGAGTACCGGCCTACGGTGCTCCCGCCACCGCTTCCCCCGCCCGGAGCGACCAGCCGCCGGCCACGGCCCGCCCCAGCCGGCGTACGGCAAGAGAGGTGCCTCGCGCCATGACGGCAGTACTCGGTGAGAGCGTGGCCAGGGCGCTGTGCGACGACTGGGGGAGCACGGCACCCAGGCGTCCTCGCCGGTCCACCGACACCCCGCTGCGTGAACTGTCCCAGTGGGCGGCGACGCTGCGCCCCGAGCACATCCCGTGCCGGGTGCTGAAGCTCGCCGCCAGCCAGGTGCTCTCGCAGGCCGCGTCCATCAGGGCCGGGCTCCGGCACCCGCTGGGACGGCGGCTGGTGGCGGCCTTCGGGCACCCCGTACAGCGCGACCCGCGCACCGCCGCGGGCGTCTTCGCCGCTCTCGGGTCCTGGCTCAACCTCGACGACACCGCCTACGCCGGGCACCTGTCGAACTCCACCGTCGCCGTGCCGCTCGCCTTCGCCTACAGCCGCCGGCTCGACGGGCTGTCCCTGCTGACCGCGGTCGTCGCGGCCAACGAGTGCGCGGCCCGTATCACCGCCTCGGCCACCCTCGGCCCGTTGCGCGGCCAGAGTGCAGTCCACACGCACCTGGCGGGCGCGGTGGCCGGTCGGCTGCACTGCGACCGGGCCCCGGCCGCTCTCTTCGAGAACGCCTTAGGGCTGGCCTTCGCCATGCCCAACTGGCCCCTCATGCGCGCCTTCCTGGCCAGCGACGCCCGTCTGTTCAACACCTTCACCCCGGTGCGCACCGCCATGGACGCCTGCGACGCGGCGTACGCGGGGCTGCGCGGCGCTCCCGACATCGTCGAGCACGAGGACGGCTTCCTCGCCCGGTTCGCCACCGTGCCGCTGCCGCAGGCGGTGGCGAAGGGACTGGGCCGGCGCTGGCACACCGACACGCTCTCCTTCAAGATGCACCCCGGCGGGCCGGGCATCGACGCGGCTGTGGACTGCGCCTCCGAGATCCACCGGGAGCTGGGCGGCCTGCGGCCCGAAGACGTGGCCGAGGTGGTCGTCGAGGCGTCCCTGTACACCCTTTTCGCCGGCGAGCGCGCCGCCCGGTACGTCAACGGTCCCGGCTCCCCGCTCGGCGCCCTGGTCCTCGACGTGCCCTACCCCGTCGCGGCCACCCTGCTCACCGGCGAGTTCACCGTGGACGACTTCTCCTCCCCGAACCTGGACGATCCGGCCCGCTGGGAGCTGGCCCGGCGGGTGCGCCTGGAGCACGACACCGAGATGACGCGCGAACTGTTCCTGTCCGATGCCCCGTTCGGCGAGGCGGTGCGGGAGGCGGGGGAGCGTGCCGTGCCGTGGCTGCGCGGCTTCGGGGGGGAGCAGCTGGTCGACCTGCTGGGCCCGCTGAACTCCGAGGACCGGGACTTCTCCCGCGCCGCGAAGGCCACCGGTGCCCGGGTCACCGTCCGGCTGACCGACGGTCGCACGGTGTCGCGCACCCGGCTGATCCCGGTCGGTGCGGCCGGCCCGGAGACCCGGGTCCGGCACGCGGACCTGGTGCGGGAGAAGTTCCTGTCGGTCGGCGGCCCGCACGAGGTGTCCGACAGTGTGGACCGGCTGCACCGCATGCGTCCGGGCGCCCTGCGCCGCTGGATAGAGGCCGCCTTCCTGGACTGAACATCCGGTCCACCGCCCGACGGCACGGGTCGGTGCGGCGACCCGTGCCGTCGGGCGGTGGACCGGTCCGGCCACACGGTTCTACCGCGCCGGCACCGACAGCAGGGAGAAGGCGTCGACGATCTCCCCGACCCGCTCCACGATGTCGGTCCGGTCGTTCTGTACCCAGGAGATGTGCTGGGCGCCGAACAGGGCGGAGACCAGGACCCTGGCCAGGGCCTCGGGTGCCGTGCTCTCCGGCAACCGGCCCGCGGCCCGGCACTCCTGGAGGAGTTCGACGATCAGTGACGTGAAACCGACGTACGGGACCGGCATCTCCGCCTTTATGTAGGGGCGTTCGAGCTGCAGGCGTGCCCCCGCCTTGACGTAGACGTCGTCGCGGAACCCCCCTGCGGTACGCAGCAGCACGTCCACCACCGTCGAGGGCGAGGAGTGGTCGCCCTCGAGCCCGGGTGTGACGATCTCGTTGAGCCTGCGGTAGAACTCCTCCGTCACGGCGACCGCGAGGGCCTCCTTGTTGGAGAAGTGGAAGTACACCGCGCCCTTGGTCATCTCCGCGCCGTCGGCGATTTCCTTGATGGTGACGTTCGGGTAGCCGTGTCGGGCGAAGGCCTCCGCGGCCGAGTCGAGGACGGTGCGCCTGGTGCGGATGGCGCGCTCCTGCTTGAGGCGCGAGGTGTCGTTGACCGAGGTGCCGCCGAGGATGCGCGAGGTCTGTGTCGCGTCGCTGTGTTCGCTCATGACGTCCATTCGTGCCGTGCCGTCCGCTGCTTTCGGCGGCCGGTTCGTGGAGGGACCGGGCTGGGGAACGTGCGGACGCTTCGCGGGTCTTGCCCCCCTGACCAGCAGGGATGACCGATCATCCGCCATGCTCCGCCCGAGCCTTGCAATATACCTTCCCGAAGGTATATTAATTTCATGCCGAAGGGCGTCGCACATCTGTTAGTTCGCATGGTCCTGGTTCTTCCAGTACGGGGGAGGCGAATCCCGGATGTCAGTCGTACTGAATCATCTCAGCAGCTCTCAGGCGTCAGCAATGGCCCGCGCCTGCGATTCGTTCAGCTTCGCACGTCCCGTGACGCGTGAGCTGGTGCACCGCAGCTCCGTCGCGGAGGTCTTCGTCACCGACGGGGCGCGCATCGGTGACCGTGGGTTCGCCGTCGCCGCCCAGTGGCCGCGCGACCACGCGCTCTACCACCCGGACGAGAACGGTCTGAGCGACCCCCTGCTGTTCGCGGAGACCCTGCGCCAGGGGATGGTCTACATCGCCCACCGGTACTGCGGTGTGCCGCTCGGCCGGCGCTTCGTCGGCCGCGACATCGACTTCGAGATCACCGACCACGCCGCCCTGCGGGTCGAGGGCGTACCGCCCTCGGTGGTCCTGGTGGGCGAGTGGAACTGGGACGGCGACGACGCCCGGGGCAGGGGCGGGGCCCGGATGGACTTCCGGCTCGTCGTCGACGGCCGCGCGTGCGGTTGGGGAACCGTCAGCATGCTGATGATGGACGAACGGCGCTACCGGCTGCTGCGCCGGCTCGGCGGGGGTGCCGCGGACGCGTCGGGCGCAGCACCGGCGCGGACGGCGGTCTCGGGGGCGCCGCGCACGCCCCCGCACAGGGTGGGGCGGCTGCGTTGGAGGGACTGCGTCCTGGAGGAGGCCGCAGGGTCCGACGAGTGGCGGTTGCGCGTCGACCGCGAACACGCGGTGCTCTTCGACCACCCCACCGACCACATCCCGATGATGGTGATGCTCGAGGGTTTCCGCCAGCTCGGCCACCTCAAGGTGCACGAGGCGGGCGATGGCCCGTTCGCCGGCCTGTCCTTCGCGCTGGTCCGGACCACGGTGCAATGTCTGGCCTTCGGCGATTTCGTCCGGCCCACCCGGCTGGTGGTCGACGAGTGCGCGTCTGGCGCCCGTCCGCAGGAAACGAATCGACTGTCCCTCTCGGCGGTCCAGGGCGACACCGTACTGGCCCGCGCACGGACCGCCTGGGCCTGCGTGGGCACCCGTCCGGCGGCGGCTGTCCCGGCCTCCTGGTAGCGGCGGTGGGACGGCCCTGGGCCACGTCTCGTCGGGGCTCAGGCGGAGGCCCGGGCCTCCGTCGCGCGCGTCAGCACGCCCCACATCGCGGCAACGCTGGGCCCGGGCCGGTCCGGGCCCGCGCAGGCGCCGGTCCACAGCGCGGTGCAGAACACCGCGACGATGAGATCGGCCAGCACGTCGGCCGGCGGCGCCGCGTCCCAGTGCCGTCCTCGCTGGACCTCGCTCACGAGTTCGAGGGCGATGCCATGGGTGTCGCTCAGGAGAGGGGCCACCGTGCCGGCCGCCCGAGCCGCCTCCACCTCCAGCCGCAGGGCCGCCTGCGCCCTGTGGTCGGTCTCGAAGAGCTTGCCGAGTCCGAGCACCAGGGCCTCCAGCCGGCTCGGGGCCGACTCGGGCGCGGTCCTGGCATCGTCCAGCAGTGTCCGCATGCTCTGGGACAGGTGTTCCGTCAGCGCGGCGGCCAACTTCTCCTTGCTGGAGAAGTGCCCGTACAGGGCGCCCTTGGTCAACCCGATCCGGTCGGCGATGCGCTGCAGGTTCGTGTTCACGTAGCCGTAGCGTGCGAACTCGTACGCGGCGGCGTCGAGGACGCGATCGTACGTCCGAAGGGCACGCGCCTGTTTGACCACGCTGACCACCTCCTTCACCCCGGCCCGGTGGTGAAGGACCGGCCGAGAAAGATTCGTTCTCGAATGAATTCTAGTCGTGGAGTAAAGGAGAGCGACAGGTGAATTACCGTCAAATCTGCACAGGCCAGGGAGCACAGGGCGACGCGCCGCAGGCGCGTGCACGGCTGGCGGGCGCCGTGGCGTCCGC
>NZ_JAJFAU010000029.1:30521-39695 GCF_022614595.1 Streptomyces sp. CNQ085 | reverse complement strand
GTTCCGCGCGATCGCGACCCGGTTCGACAAGCTCGCCGACCGCTACCGCGCCGGAGTCGTCCTGGCCTCGCTGATTCTCTGGCTCCGCGAAACAGCCAGATGATCATTTGTCAGACAGGTTCTAGCGGCTCCGGGCGGTCAGGCGCCGCCGATCTGCGCCGCGACGATCTCCGCCGACAGCGCCACCAGGGGAAGACCGCCGCCGGGATGGGCGGACCCGCCGACGAGGAAGAGCCCAGGGACGGGGGAGCGGTTGGCCGGCCGCAGGAAGGCGGCGCGGACGCCGTTGGAAGAGGTGCCGTAGATGGCGCCGCCCGGGCTCCCGGTCTCGTGCTCCAGATCGAAGGGGGTGCGGGCCTCGTACCACAGCAGGCGTGGGCGGACATCCGTGCTGCGGGCGGCCATGACGTCCAGGATCCGCTCGGCGTAGGACTCCTTGAGTCCCGGGGCGGTCCAGTCGACGGTCCCGGGCGCTCCCAGCTGCCCGTGCCGGGGGGCGTTGACCAGGACGAACCACGCCTCGTGCGCGTCGTCGGGACGCAGCGCGGCGTCATCCGGCGCGCTGATGTACACCGTCGGGTCGGCGGCGGGACGGGCCCGGGCACCGAAGACGGCGTCGAACTCCGCGTCGTAGTCCGCCGGGAACAGCACCCGGTGGTGCGGTGTCCGCGGGTCCCGCCCGCGCAGGGCGAGCAGGAGGACGAAACCGGACAGCGAGGGCTGGACGCGTGCGAGGGCGGCCAGGGGCCGGCGCCCGCGCCGGTCCGCCGCCAGGCGTCCGTAGAGGACCGCGGCGTCGACGCCGGAGACGACGACATCCGCCGCCGCCGTACCGCCGTCCGTCAGGCGGACCCCGGTGACGCCCCGGCCCGAGGTGTCCACCGCGGTGATCTCGCAGCCGTGACGGAACCGCACCCCCAGCTCGGCGCAGCGCCGCTCCACGGCCTCGGCCAGCAGGCGGAGACCGCCGGGGACGTACCAGGCGCCGTAGCGCTGCTCCACGTACGGGACCACCGCCATGACGCCGGGCGCGCGCCGGGGGTCGGAGCCGCTGTAGGTGGCGTAGCGCTCCAGCCACACGCGCAGCCGGGGGTCGCGCAGGTACCGCCGGCCGGTGCCCCGCAGGGTGCGCCAGGGGGCGACGGCGGCCAGGCCGCGGGGGCGTACCGAGTGCCGCAGCAGCCCTGCCGGGCCGCCGAGCGGCCGCCGCAGCACACTCTCGCCCACCAGCCGCCACAACTCACCGGAGGCCGCGTGCAGACGGGCCCACTGCGCCCCGGTCCCCTCGCCCAGGGCGTGGTCGAGTACGCCGGGTACCAGGCGCGGGTCACCGGGCATCACCAGGCGGGTTCCGTCGGCGAACCGGTAACCGCAGGCCGGCTCCACCGGCCTCAGCGGCAGGCAGCGCTCCACGGGGGCGCCGGTGTCCGCGAACAGCCGGCGGTAGACCTCGGGCATGGTCAGCAGCGACGGCCCGGTGTCGAAGACGAAACCGTCCCGGCGCACGGTACCGAGCTTGCCCCCGCACACGGCCGACCGCTCGTACACGGTGACCCGGTGTCCCTGCCGGGCCAGCCGGGCGGCGGCCGCCAGGGCGCCCATGCCGGCGCCGATCACGGCGACACGGGCCATCTCAGAGCTCTCCCCGCAGCGGTCTGCCCTTCCACGTCAGCGTGGAGCGGCGATGACCGAGCCAGGACCGCGCCGTCAGCACCACCAGCAGACCCACGGACACTGGGTGGGCCAGCGCGTCCGGCCAGCAACGCCCGCCCGTGCGCCGCGCGGCCAGCACCCGCCCCGCCACGGCCGCGGCGTATCCGGCCGCGCCCCAGCGTGACCCCCGCAGCGCCGCCAGCGGGGGCACCACATAGGCCCAGGTCAGGAGAGCGCACACGGCCGCCGCGCCGCCGCCGGAACCGAACGCCGCCCACAGGGACTTGCCGTACCCCTCACGCAGATCACGCCAGCCGTCGTACATCCGGCACCGCGCGATCCGGCTGCCGTCCACGATCCCGCCCCGGCCGCCGGTCCGCTTCAGCGCCCGGATGAGCGCCATGTCCTCGAGGACCTCCTCCGTGACCGCGGCGAAACCGCCGCAGCGGCTCAGGGCGGCGGCGTCCACGACGAGGAACTGGCCGTTCGCCGCGGACAGCGCCGGCCGCGGCGACGCCTCGGCCCGGCTCAGCGGCAGTACCGTCAGCCACGACCACTGCAGCAGCGGCTGGACGAGCCGGTTGGCGGACCCCTCGGCGACCTGGCGGGGGAAGGGGGAGACCAGGTCGAGTCCGGCCGAGCGCAGCAGGGCCACCGAGGACGCCACCGCGCGCGGCGCGAGCACCACGTCCGCGTCCACGAAGACCAGCACGCTGCCCCGTGCGAGCGACGCGAGCTGATGGCAGGCATGGGCCTTGCCCGGGGAGCCGGGCCTGGGCGCCGTGCCGCGCACGACCCGGGCGTGCAGGTGCGGGCCGCACAGACGGCGCACCACCTCACCGGTGCCGTCGGTGGACTGGTCGTCGAGCACGACGACCTCCGCCCGGGGCACACGTTCCTGAGCCAGCAGGGAGCGCAGCGCGGGGCCGACGCGCCCGGCCTCGTCACGCACCGGCATCAGGAGGGACACCCGCTCGGCCACCGGTGGCGGATCCACCGGCGGAACCCGCAGGGCCCTGCTGTTCCAGGCGCTGTGCACGGCGCCGGCGACCGCCAGTACCGAACCCGCCGCGACCGCCGTCCGCGCGAGGCCGGGCCGGCTCACACCCGTCTCCCGGCGGCGCCCGCCGCCCGCAGCGCCAGCGGCACGGCGACCAGGCCCATCAGCGCTCCCCCGACCATCGCCACCTGCGGGCGGCCGAAGAACACCAGGCAGGCCGTCACCGAGGAGGCATAGGTCCACAGGTACAGCACGACGGCCGGGCTGCCGGTCGTACCGCTTCCGGCGGGCCGCCCCGCCGAGCGCCGGGAGACGGCGTCCACGGCGGCGACCATGGCCACGGAGACGGCCATCCACCCGGCGAAGTTGGTCAGCGGCACGCCCTCCACACCGGGAAGCGCAGGGCTGGGGTCCGACCAGACCCAGTAACCGGCGTCGACCATCTGCGGGTCGAGGAAGACGTCCCAGGACGCCAGTGCCCACCCCCCGACCACCGCCGTCCGCACTCGGACCGCGGGCGTCCCGGCCCGCTTCCGGCCTCCGGCCAGCGCGCGTCCCGCCTCCAGAGCGGGCCAGGCCATCATCATCCAGGCGAGGGGCACCACCACCGGCACCCCCGTCACGCTCGGCCCCGGGGTGCCCGTGTAGTGATAGGCGCCGAACGGGAAGCCCGTACGCACTCCCACGGCCTCCACCGCCAGGCCCCCCAGCCCCGCCGCCGCGAACAGTGCCAGCGGGCCCCGCACACCATGCCGCAGCGCGGCGGCCGAGAGGGACGCCACGCAGAAGACCACCACGCCGGCAACGGTGAGCGCTTCGCGCCACGGACCGGACACCAGCGGGTAGGGGATCTGGCACAGTACGGCGGCCGCGGTCAGCGACCAGACCGCCCGCCGGTCGGCTCCGAGCCCACGGCGCAGCGCCGGCCGTTCCTGTACCTGAACCATGCGACGAGCATAGGGAGACGGCCCGGGCCCACCGCCGAGGCGGCGGGACCGGCACCACGGGCTTCACCGGTACGGAGCACAGGGGGCGCGGCGCGGATCTCCGCACGTACGGGGGCGGCCGCGTGCCGTGGCGGCCGCGCTCGGCGGACGGCCCGGCGCGGGTGGGAACGGCCGCCCCCGTACGGGCCGTGTCCGGGCCTGTCGGCCCCTGGCAGAAGCGAGCGGTGCCACCGAGGCTGGAAGACGCGGAGGCCGCCTGCCGGCGGCCTTCCGGGCGGGAGAGCGACAGGAGTGCCCGACGGCCGCCGAGGGGGACGGTTTCGCCGCCCGCCCTGACGCGCTCGCCGCGGCCGGGATACCGCGCCCCCGAAGGAGGGCACCGTGGAACATGTATGCCGTCGGCCGTCCCCGGAGCATCCGCCGCCCGGTGCGTCGCCGCGCCCCCGCCCCGTCGCCGTCCCGCGCGCAGGAATGGAGTAACCGACCATGGTCCAGCAGCCACCCGGCGCGGCCCCGTCGCACGCCCTTGAACCGGTGGCCGACGCCCACCTGCACGATGCGGCGCGGGTGGCCGGACTCCTCGGCGTGGACCCGTCCGCGGGCCTGTCCGCGCGGGAGGCGCAGCGGCGGGCCACCGACTGGGGCACCAACTCGCTGGCCGAACCCGCCCGCCGGCCGCGGTTGCTGCGTCTGCTGGACCAGTTCCGCAGCTGGTTGATCGGCATCCTGCTCGCCGCCGCGGTCGTCGCCGGTGTCATCGGCGAGATCAAGGACGCCGTCGTCATCACCGCCGTCCTCTTTCTCAACGCCGTCATCGGCTATCTGCAGGAACGACGTGCCGAGCGCAGCCTGGAGGCGCTGCGGCAGATGCTGGTGCCCACCGCCCGGGTGCGCCGTGACGGACGGGTGCAGGTGGTCCGGGCCCGCACCCTGGTGCCCGGTGACGTGGTCCTGCTCGAAGCCGGTGACCGTATCCCGGCCGACGGCCGACTGGCGGTCGCGGAGTCCGTCGAGGCCGCCGAGGCCACGCTGACCGGCGAGTCCCGGCCCGTCGCCAAGTCGACCGCGCCCACCCCGGCCGGCGGCGAGGACCCGGTGCCCGTCGCCGAACGCACCGGCATGCTGTTCATGAACACCGCCCTGACCCGCGGCCGCGCCGAGATGATCGTGACCGCCACCGGCATGCGCACCGAGGTCGGCCGGATCGCCGCGGCGCTGCGCGCCGGCACCGAACCGCCCAGCCCGCTGCAGGTTCAGATGGACAGCCTGGGCCGGCGACTGGCCCTGATCAGCGGTGTCGCGGTGGCCGCCTACGCGATCGCGTCCCTGGTACGCGGAGAGGATCTGGCCGATCTCGCTCTGCGCGCCGTGGCACTGGCGGTCGCCGCGATCCCCGAAGGCCTGCCCGCCGTCCTCGCGCTCACCCTGGCCCTGGGCGTGCACCGGATGGCCCGCCGGGGCGCCATCGTCAAGCGCCTGGCCTCCGTGGAGGCCCTCGGTTCCGCGACCGTGGTGTGCAGCGACAAGACCGGCACCCTGACCCTGAACGAGATGACCGTCCGGTCCCTGTGGTCGGCCGGACGCTTCTACGAGGTGACCGGCGACGGCTACGGCACCGCCGGCAGCGTGCGCCCGGCCGGCACCGGGCCGGCGGCCGCGGACCCGCGGGACGCGGCCCTGCCGTTCGCACTGTGCAACGACGCCCGTCTCACCGGCGACGGCATCATCGGGGATCCCACCGAAGCCGCCGTGCTCGTGCTCGCCGCCAAGACCGGCCTCGACCCCGAGACGCTGCGCACCCGCACACCGCGCACCGGCGAGGTGCCCTTCGACCCGGCCGCCAAGTACATGGCCACCTTCCACACCGAGGCCGACGGGTCCACCCGCGTCCACGCCAAGGGCGCCGTCGACGTGCTGCTGGACCGCTGCACCCACCTCCTGACCGAACAGGGCCCCGTACCCATGGACGACGAGCGGCGCCGTGAGGTCATGGCCGCCGCCACCCGGCTGGGCGGCCAGGGCCTGCGCGTGCTGGGCGCGGCCACCGCCACCGGACGACCGCAGCCGCAGCAGGTGGCGGGGCTGACCCTGACGGCGGTCGCCGGAATCGCCGACCCGCCTCGTGCCCAGGCCCGCGACGCCGTCGCCCTGGCCCAGGAGGCCGGGGTCACCGTCAAAATGATCACGGGGGACCACGCCGACACAGCTGCCGCCATCGCCCGCGAACTCGGCATCACCGGCGATGTCGTCACCGGCGCCGAACTGACCCGGATGAGCGGCGGGGAACTCGCCTCGCGCATCGACGGGATCGGCATCCTCGCCCGCGTCGCCCCCGAGCACAAGGTCACCATCATCCGTGCCCTCGCGCAGCGCGGCCACATCGTGGCCATGACGGGCGACGGGGTCAACGACGCCGCAGCCCTGCGTGCCGCGCACATCGGTGTCGCCATGGGCATCACCGGTACCGATGTCGCCAGGGAAGCCGCCGACATGGTGCTGACCGACGACGACTTCTCCACCATCGTCCGGGCGGTCCGCGAGGGCCGCTCCATCTACGACAACATCACCACCTTCGTCCGCTTCCAGCTGTCCACCAACGTCGGCGCCATCCTCACGCTGCTCGCCACCGTGCTGGCCGGGCTGCCCGCCCCCATGACCGCGATCCAGCTGCTGTGGGTCAACATCATCATGGACGGGCCGCCCGCCATGGCCCTGGGCATCGACCCGCCGCGGGAGGGCGTCATGCGCCGTCCGCCCCGGTCGCCCGGCGAGCGCATCCTGGGCGCCCGCCGGCTGGGCGCCATCGCCCGCGCCGGCGTGGTCATGGCCGCCGGAACACTGGCCGTCTTCGCGGTGGCCCGGGACCTCACCGATCCCGCGATCGCCGCGACCATGGCCTTCACCACGTTCGTGCTCTTCCAGCTGTTCAACGCGCTGAACGCACGCAGTGAGGGCGGCCCCGTTCTCGGCCGCCACCAGCTGCGCAACCGTGTCCTGTGGGCCAGTCTGGGGGCCGTCCTCGTGCTGCAGGTCGTCGCCGTGCAGGTCCCCTTCGCCCACGGTGTCTTCGACACCGTCTCCCTCACGCCCGTGCAGTGGGGCGTGTGTCTGGCCACCGCCTCCACCGTGCTGCTGGCGGAGCACCTCTGGCGCGTCCTGCGGACGGGGCGGGGCCCCGCGGTGCGGCGCAAGGCGTGAGACCTTCCGCGTCCGCCCCCGGGGTGCGTTCCGGGCTCAGCCGGCCAGCGAGCCGGCGAAGATCTGCCAGGCCAGGAGCGACTTCGCCACGAGGCTGAGGACCAGATAGGCCTTCTCGCCGTACGCGTAGTCGGACCACCGGCCGACTCCGCGGTACTGGAGCCACTGGTTGAGACCGAAGCTGAAGAACAGGGCCGCCTGGACGAGGACGATCCCGTACACGAAACCGGGTACGGTTCCGGCCGCGACGATGTTGTACGCGATGGAGATCCACGGCGTCACGCCCACCAGCGTCCCGAACCAGAAGGGAAGCATCGTGGTCGCCACCCTGCCTGGCGGGTTCATCACCTCCTCGACCCAGCCGAACAGGATCATCCCGACATTGGCCCCGATGACGGCGATGACGGCGTTGATGTTGGTGATGCCCGAGTAGAAGCCGATGAGGAGCACCATCAGAGTCGCGCTCAGCGCGTACTCCAGCCACCGGAACCGGTTGATGCCGCGCCTGAGGTCACGTTCGTAGACGCCGCGGAACACCGTCGCCGTCAGCAGGTGGTCCAGTGCCGCCAGAGCGAGGAAGGCGGCAACGGCCCAGCCGATCGGCACGTCGAACAGAGATCCGGGGGCGGGCGCGGCCGTCCCCGGCGGACCCTTGGGCACGGAGGAGGTGACGGTGATCGAGAAACTCCCGGCCAGGAGCACGACCGCCGCGGCCTGGACCAGGTGCAGCAGCGTGAGCCCCAGATTCCATGCGCGGAGTCCGGCCAGGCGTTCGGCGGTGACACCGGTGGCCACCGTTGTGCCGTCCTGTCTCCTCATGGTTCCTCCCGGGGGTCGACGACGCCGCACCTGTGCATGGTCGTACCGGCTCGTCCGGAGCCACGGCAGTCACGGCACCGCCCCGCCGGAAGCCACCGGATTGGCTCAGGGGACTGTCACAGCCCGGCTTCCGCCCCGGTACGGTCCACGCTCTGGCCGATACCGTCACTTCCGTGGCGGCGCTCGGTCCGGCGCGGAGGCGGGGCCGGACCGAGCGCCGTGTGCTCCCGCGGTGCGCCCGCGACCGCCGGCTCCGTTGCCGACGGGGTGCGTCGGGGTGCGTCGGGACGGAACGGGCATCCAGGGCGCGACGGGGTTTCCGGGGTGTCAGAGCATGAGCAGCAGCCGCGTGTTCGGTATGAGTTTCCGGTTCACGCTGGTGCTCTGCGCGAAGATCGTGAAGTCGTCGTTGTGGTCCGGCTTGACGCGCACTTCCACGTCCGGCAGGCCGAGCAGGGCCTGGACCCCGGGCCCAGTGCAAATCCGGTCCGTCTTCTTCTCCAGCACCGCGATCCGCTTCCGCGCCCGGATCTTCTCCGACTTGCTCAGCTGGTGGAGCGCGCCACCGGTGCGGTAGGTGTGCCCGCACTCGACGGCCCAGTCCCGGATCGCCGCCTCACGAGTCACCGGTACCAGCTGGTACTTCGACGCGTCCACCGGAGTGAGACCGGCCGCCTTGATGGTGTCCTTGTTGACCGCCTCCGCCTCCGTGGAGAACACCGCCCGCGACCCCCGGATGCCCTGGGCGCGGCCCACCATGAAGTTCTCGGTGGCCTGCCGGATGACCTGCCCGGCCTCCTCCAGGCCCTGTGTGCTCGTGGCGTCCCAGATGGCGATGTTGTCCTTGGGGAAACCGCACTGCATGGCCTCGCGCCTGCCCATCTGGTCCGGTGCGAGCACGGCCAGTGTCCAGTTGTCCTCCTGCGTCCTGATCATTTCGGCCACGGCCCGGACCAGCTCACGCGGGTTCCCGTCCGGGGCGGCCGGGCAGCGGTGGCTCGCGTTCTCCTGCCCGTCGGTGAGCACGAACGTCAGGAAGCTGTGGTCTCCGTACAGTTGGGCCGTCTGCGCCAGCTCCCGCTGCGACTTCAGCGTGGCCGCCAGCAGGGCCGTCATTCCCCCACCCGGTACAGCTGCTTCTGAACCGCCCCGGCTTCCACGAGGAACTGAGCCGTTTCCGTACCCCGGTACGGCATCCCGGTGGGCGGTGGGGGTACGCACCGGGCAGTTCACCATCCGTGACGTGACATGAGGAGCACCGTCTGGCCCTGCGCGCCCTGGCCGACGACCGGCCGCACAGCTGAAGGGTTGCTGCCCCGTACCGGTACGGGAGACTCCGACACGGGGCGGCACGGACTCCTGAACATCCGGGAAGAGGGGCACCGCCTGCCCGGCGCCTCCGGCTCCGGCTGCCGGGCAGGCAGTGTCAGGGCATGTCCTGGCCGGGTGCTCGAACGATGTGAGCGGTGAGAGGCGGTCCCGTCTCCCACCGCCGAGGGGGGGGGGGGGGGGGGGGGGGGGGGGGGGGGGGGGGGGGGGGGGGGGGGGGGGGGGGGG
>NZ_JAJFAU010000029.1:0-30511 GCF_022614595.1 Streptomyces sp. CNQ085 | reverse complement strand
CGCCTGCGCCCGTCCTGGACGGGCGCAGGCGCTCGGCCCGGTGCGTCAGGCGGTCGTCTTTGCGTGCTCCGAAGTGTTCTCGGAGAGGGCGTCGACGGTGGCATCCGGCGTCGTGGACCTGGGAAGCCAGCGGAGCGCGAGGCCCCCGAGGGCCAAATGCAGGAGGCTGGCCACGACGGCGACCGCGTGCAGGCCGGTGACGAAGGCCGATTTCGCTTCTCTGGCGAGGTGGGACGCCAGGCTGGGAAGCTGGAGCGTCTCGTCGAGGGTGGGTGCGAGGTCGGGGCCCTGGAGACGGAAGATCAGCGCGGCGAGCGAGCCGAGGAGCGCGATGCCGAGGGCATTGCCGATCTCGTTGCTGGTTTCGGCGATGGCCCCTGCCGAACCGGCTCGCTCCGTGGGGACCGCGCCGACCGCGGTGTCGGCGACGATGGCGAAGGAGATGCCGTAGCCGACACCCGCGACGGCCGTGGAAGCGACGTACCAGCCGACCCCGCCGGCGGTCGTGGCCGGAAGCAGGAGCAGAAGGCCTCCGGGGATGGAGAAGTGGCAGATGATCAGGGCGGTCCGTTTGCCGATGCGGTCCACCACCATCGGTGTGACGATGCACGTGGTGGTGAGCACCATCGCGCCGGGCAGCGCGAGGAGCGCGGCGTGCAGAACCGACAGCCCGAGGACGGACTGGAGGTAGATACCCGCCAGGTAGGCGGTCGCCGACCACGCGGCCAGTGGCAACAGCCCGGTGATGATCGCGACCGTGAAGACGCGGTCCCGGAAGAGCGAGAAGTCCATCAATGGGTACTCGAGGCGCCGCTGGCGGAGAGCGAACCACGTCAGCAGCGCTGCTCCCGCGATTCCCGCGACCAGGGGGACGGCCGAGACGCCTTCGGCCGCGGCGTGCTTGAGACCGTAGATCATGAGCAGGAGGCCGACCGCGGAGGTCACCACGCTGAACGCGTCGACACGGCCCGGCCGGGTCGCGCGTACTTCGCCGAGCAGGACCGGCGCGAAGATCAGGAACAGGGCGATGACGGGCAGATTGACCAGGAAGATCGATCCCCACCAGAACCGCTCCAGCAGGACACCGCCGACGACCGGACCGATGGCGAACCCGGCGGCGAACCCCGCGGCGAAGATCCCGATGGCCTGCGCCCGTCGCCGGGGGTCGCCGAACAGTTCGCTCAACACCGCCAGGGCGGAGGGCAGGAGGGTCGCCCCCGCCACTCCCATGAGTGCGCGGGCGGCGATGAGGAACTCCGGGGTGGGAGCAAGGGCCGCAGCCGCGGAGCCGATGCCGAAGACCGTCGCACCGATCATGAGCAACTTCAGCCGACCGTACCGGTCCCCGATGCTGCCGAACGCGATGAGCAGGGAGCCGACGGCGAAGCCGTAGATGTCCAGGATCCACAGGGCCTGGTCCGCGGTGGGCGTGAGCGCCTGGCTGACCCGGGGCATCGCCAGGAACAGGATTGATCCGTCCATGGACACCAGGAGTACCGGCCCGAGGGTCACCAGGAGGCCGAGCCAGGCCCGCCGGCCGGGTGAGGTGTGCGCGTGCTGTTCAGACATGTCTCCCACGCTCCGGCAAGGCATGTCCGCCAGCCACCCCCCTGTTGTGGGTACACCTGACAGGTATACCCACCGGGATGTCCGGGCGGCCTACCGTCGCTGACGTGGAGAGCCTTGGAACCTTCCTGAAGAGTCGCCGTGACCGGGTCACACCGGCCGAGATCGGATTGCGCACGTACGGGGCCGCCCGCCGGGTCCCGGGCCTGCGGCGCGAAGAACTCGCGCAACTCGCGGGGGTCAGCGCGGGGTACTACACCCGTCTGGAGCAGGGACAGGTGGAGACCGCCTCCGAACAGGTTCTCAACGCCCTCGCACGGGTGCTGCAACTCGATGAGATCGAGCGCGTCCATCTGCACAATCTCGCCCGGCAGCCGTCGAACCCCGGACTCTCCGAGCCGCGTCGCGAGACTCCCAACCCGCGGGTGCTCACGCTTTTGGAGGCACTCGACGAAGCGACGCCGGCGATCGTACTGGGCCGGCGCGGAGACGTGCTCGCGTGGAACCGCACGGGCCACGCCCTCATCGCCGAGCACATCGACTTCAACGCACCGCAGGAGTCGGCGCGGCGTCCCTCCGTTCCCCGGATGTTCTTCCTCGATCCGCTCACCCGCGACCTGTACCGCAACTGGGACGAACTCGCCCGCGTCCACGTCGCCTACCTCCGCCTCACCGCCGGTCGCTTTCCCACCGACGCGCGGTTGGCGGAGTTGATCGGGGAACTCACGATGCGCAGCGACGACTTCGCGATGATGTGGGCGGCCGGGGAGGTCACCGACTGCACCGTCGGCACCATGCACCTCCAGCACCCCACCGTCGGCGCCACGAGCATCACCTACCAGGTCTGGCTCCAGCCCGACAGTCCCGACCACCGGTTGGAGGTCTACACCCCGAACGACCCGGGTTCCGCCGACGCGCTGCGGATCCTGACGGACCAGGACCGTGCGGACAGTGCCCCGGAGCCGGACCCCGCCTCCGTCCGGCAGGACTGAGCCTCTCCCACCGGTGCGTACGGGATCCGGGCCTTCGCACGCTTGCGGGCCCCACCGCGCCGGTGCGACGCGTCCGGAAGGCCGGCGCCCAGTACGGTTCGAGCGTCATGGTGCCGTTGCCCCGTGCGCCCCTGAACGAGCCCGCGCTGTTCCGGGCGAGGGTGTACCATCCGGGGCCGATGACGGGGCAGACCCGCGGCAGATGCTGTCCGAAACGGTGCGTGCGGGGGACCGCTGTTCCGCACCTGCGCCCCGGGTGCCGTCGGTACCGCCGGGCTGGCTGCTTGCTGGTGAAGGACGGAGGCATGGGTGTCGGCGCCTCGGGGTCCGGACGGGGCGGCCCGCGCCCCGCGCCGTGTGGAGCCGCGCCTCCCTCCCGGGTGGGCCCGCCCCTGTGGGAGGAGCAAGCCCCCTTCACCCGGTTCCGGTGGTCAGGCCGCCAGGAGGCGCACCGGATCGACGCCGGCCGCGGTGTGCCGCTCGGCCCAGTTCTCCAGTGCCGAGCGGCAGGCATGGTCCAGATGGTGCAGTCCGGACAGGTCCAGCTCGATCGGACGGTCCTGGGGAAGGGCTTCCAGAGTGTCGAGGATCTTCGGCAGTCGCAGGAAGGTCGCGTTGCCCGACAGATGCGCCTGGATGGGACCGGCGCCCTTGTCGACGACCTCCAGCTTGACGTGTGAGGCGTCCCAGGCGGTCTTGACGATCGACAGCAACAGACCGATCAGCACACCCTCGAACATGTTCACGGCAACGATCGAGACGGCCGTGACCACGAGAATCAGAGCCTCGCCCCGGTTCCCCCGCCACAGGGTGGCGACCCGGCGGAACGGGATCAGTTTCCAGCCCGCGTGCACCAGGATACCGGCGAGGGCGGGGATCGGGATCAGCGCCAGGGCCGAGGGCAGCAGCGCCGCGAACACCAGCAGCCATACACCGTGCAGCACTCGTGACGCCTTGGTTCTCGCACCTGCCCGGACATTGGCCGAGCTGCGTACGATCACCGCGGTCATCGGCAGCGCGCCGAGCACACCGCACACGGTGTTGCCCGCGCCCTGTGCGATCAGCTCCTTGTCGTACCGGGTCCGCGGGCCGTCGTGCAGCCGGTCCACGGCCGCCGCACTGAACAGGCTCTCCGCCGAGGCGATCAGGACGAAGGCGAGGACGGTGCCGATGAACGCCGGGTCGGCCAGGTCGGCGAAGGCGTCCGTCCCGGGCGGCTGGATCACGCCGAGCAGGCCCTGGACCTCCACCGTGGCGACCGGCAGGGAGAAGAGCGCCGACGCGGCGGTGGCCAGCAGCACCGCCGCGAGTGCCCCGGGCACGGCCCGCACCCTCCCGGGCATCCGCTGCCACAGCACGACGACGGCGACGGTGCCCACGCCCACCGCGAGCGAGACGAGCGCCGCGGAGTCGCCGAGGGCGTCCACCGCAGCCCTGGGCATGCCCAGGATCTTGTCGATGCCTCCCTTCGGGGCGGCGGTGTCCGCGGCCGTGTACACCTGGCCGGCGATGATGACCAGGCCGATGCCGGCGAGCATGCCCTCGACCACGGACAGGGAGATGGCGCGGAACCAGCGGCCGAGGTTGAGTGCGCCCATACCCAGTTGGAACAGCCCGGTCACCAGCACGATCACGCCGAGCGCGGGCAGCCCGAACTGGCTGACGGCCCCGAGGACCAGCACGGTCAGGCCCGCGGCGGGGCCGGACACCTGAAGGCTGCTGCCCGGCATGAGACCGGTGATGATGCCGCCGACGATCCCGGTCACCAGGCCGAGTTCGGCCGGGACGCCTGAGGCGACCGCCACCCCGACACACAGCGGGAGCGCCACCAGGAAAACCACCAGGGAGGCTGCGAAGTCCTGCTTCAGGTGGGGGAACCCGCCCGCGGCGCGGTTCCCGTCCACCGTGCGCCCGCCCGTCCTCACAGCGCCTCGAAGGTGTCGGTCCGCGGACGGTGCGCCAGGACCGCGCCGGTGTGCACCTCGTAGTACCAGGCGTGCAGGCTCAGCTCGCCGTTGCCGAGCCTCGCGGCCACGCACGGGTAGGACCGCAGGCGCAGCACCTGGGTCAGGACGTGGTTCTGCACCCCTTCGGAGACGGTCGGGTCCTGGGGGTCTCCCTTGGGACAGGGGGTGGCGTACTGGAGCCAGTCGCGTACGGCCGACACGGCGTTCAGGTCGTCGCCGCGGACCAGAGCGCCCACCGCGCCGCAGTGCGAGTGACCGCAGACGACGACGTCCTTCACTCCGAGCACTTCCACGGCGTACTCGATGGTGGCCGCCTCGCTGGTGGGACGCTCGAACGCGTGGGGTGGCACGATGTTGCCCGCGGTGCGCAGCTCGAAGAGCTCGCCGGGGTGGGCGCCCGTGATCAGGGCCGGTACGACCCGGGAGTCGGCGCAGGTGATGAAGAGTACCTGCGGGGTCTGGCCTTCGGCGTGTGCGGCGAATTCCTTCGGACGTCGCCCGAACGTGCGGGCATGGTCGATGAAGGGTTGCATGTGGCGGATCCTCCTGGCGCGTCATGGGGGCGCGTCGGGCACGCACGGTAGGGGCGGGGTGTCTCTTGCCTGTGTCAGAGGCGGAAGGCCCGAAGAACCGTCGGTGGTATGGGGAGACGGGACCGCGAGGCATCGGTCGTGTCCGCCTCGCGACCGGTCACCGGGCTCCTGGCGGGTTGTGTGTCCGAGGGCCGGGGGCACCGGGACGGAGACGTGGTGCCGGCCGCAGGGGTGGGGCGGCCCGGCCGACGCTCCGGAATGTCACGGGAACGGGAGATCGCGTTCCCGTCGTGTGAGGCCTTTCCGCTCACCGCGTTCTTCGGCCGCGGGGCACTGGCCTCAACGCGACCGAAAATATGTGCGGAAGCGAACGGGACGAAGAGGGAAGGAGGAAGCGAAGGGTGAACAGGGTGGCGGCGGTGAACGCGACCCCGTCCCATGGCTCCACACCTCGCAACATGGGCACCTCTCCGGACAGCGAGCACTTCTCGGTCAGGGCAAGTGATGGTCAAAGACCAGTCAAGAAAAACCTTATCCAGGTAAAGCGCCTTGTATGAGCAAGTCGACACTTCCGGCCTAAGGGAGCCCGAAAACCGAGGATGTGATGACGTGAATTCGCCCTGCCGCCCCGCGGCCGGTCCGGTCACACGCGCGGGCGCTGGGCCATGGCCGTCCGAGCCGTTTCCCGCGCGGATCCACCGACCACCGACCGGGCTGACCCTGGCCGTGTCGATGCCGCCCTCGGGTCCGGGGGGAAGGCGCACCAGCAGGTGCCGTCCTCCTCCCATGCCAGGTCGGGGTCGATCCCGGACAGATCGATCCACGCCGGGTCGCTCCATGGTCCCTCGGGCCGCTCGGGGTGGGCGACGAGGTTGCGGCCGCCGTCGACATTGGTGTTGATGCTCCAGTGCTGTGGAAGAGCGGCAGTCCGGGGAAGTGCTCGAAGCCGGAGCACACCAGGCAGTAGTCGTCACCGACCCGGCACACGCTCGGATCGGGGTGGAACCCACTGATCACAGGATTGTCGTAGGTATGCACGGAAAACGCGTTCCCTTCGAGCCGCCGGGCGCCGTGGAGCGAGTCCGGACGGCGCCCGTGAACACCCGGCGCGGTTCTGCCACCCCCGTCCGCGTGGCTGCCACCCGCCCGGCGGCAGTGGAAGCGCTTCCAGCCGGAGGTCCTGTCCCTTCGCCGCGCGGGCGACGGTGTTCGCCCCGAGTACTTGACAGTCCATCGGCTCCGACCACACGATACCTGTCACGACCAAGGCTCCCGGCGGCTGGGAGCGCTTTGAATGGGAGCGTTCCCAGTCATTGCTGCCACATCCTTGCGCGTGTCCTCCCTCCGGGGAGCCCGTCGCCGCAGGGAGGCGTCGTACCACCGCACCTCCTCCAGCGCGTCGCACGCCCGGAGCGCGGGCGCGCGACGCACCCCCCACCAGGAAACCGAGGTACCGTCATGCGCCGCAGCGTCCGCGCCCTCACGGCAGCGCTCCTCGCCCTGCCGCTGGCGCTCACCCTCGCCCCGTCCGCCCATGCCGCCGACCCGACCACCATGACCAGCGGGTTCTACGTGGACCCCGACGCCAGTGCCAAGCGGTGGGTCGCCGCCAACCCCGGCGACGGCCGGGCATCGGCGATCAACGCCTCCATCGCCAGCACTCCGACGGCCCGCTGGTTCGGCTCGTGGAGCGGCACCATCGGCACGGCCACGAGCGCCTACGCGGGGGCGGCCGACCGTGCCGACAAACTGCCCCTGCTCGTCGCCTACAACGTCTACAACCGTGACTACTGCGGAGGACACTCCGCGGGCGGAGCCTCCTCGCCGTCCGCCTACGCGAACTGGATCGCGCAGTTCGCCGGCGGAATCGGCAACCGCCCGGCCGTCGTGATCCTGGAACCGGACTCGCTGGGGGACTACGGCTGCATGACGCAGCCCCAGATCGACGAGCGCGAGCGCATGCTCACCGGTGCCCTCACCGAGTTCGGCCGTCAGGCCCCCAACACCTGGGTCTACCTCGACGCCGGCAACCCGGGCTGGGCGCCCGCGGCGACCATGGCCCGGCGTCTGCACGAAGCCGGTCTCCGGCAGGCCCGCGGCTTCTCGCTCAACGTCTCCAACTACTTCACCACGGCCGAGAACACCGCCTACGGCAACGCCGTCAACAGCGAACTGAGGGCCCGCTACGGCTACACCAAGCCGTTCGTCGTGGACACCAGCCGCAACGGCAACGGCTCCAACGGCCAGTGGTGCAACCCCTCGGGCCGCCGCATCGGCACCCCTACCCAGATGGGCGGCGGCGCCGAGATGCTGCTGTGGATCAAGGTTCCGGGCGAGTCCGACGGCGACTGCGGCGTCGGGGGCGGCTCCTCGGCCGGCCAGTTCCTTCCCGAGGTCGCCTACAAGATGATCTACGGCTACTGATCGCCGAGATCCGCGGCCCCGGCTCGGGGCAGCGCCTCGCGTTCCCCGAGGAACGCGCCCGGCGGCTCCCGGCCGTGAGGAGCGCCTGATCCCGCGGGGCGCCGCGGAAGACGGGGCGGGCGGGCGCGGTCGTCCGTGCCCCCGCACGGAGGACCGTTCCCCCGCAGCGGGGGACGACTCCTTCACGGGGGCGTCCCAGGCCCGCCCCGGGCCGGTGCTCTACCCGCCGCGTCGTCCGCTGTGTGGGTGTTTCCCGGGCTGAGCTGCCCCGAGTTTCGTGGAGTCCGCGATCGTGTGGTCAAGCGGTCCGCGGGACTTCCTCCAGTTGCGTCCAGTTGCGTCCAGTGCGCCCTTTCTTACTCGTCAGGCGGAACGTAACCGAGGCCAGAGCATTGCCCTTACTTCCTGTGAGGCCGGGGCGACCGGTTCTCGCGCTCCGTCACCACCGGATGTGAGACAGGGCCGAACGTTTTACAGTCCAGGACGCCCGTCGCGCCCGGGGCGGCCCTCACGCCCCACCCCGCCGACCGGCGGGGAGCGCGGAATCTCAGGAAGCGGAGGACCCGAGCCGGTCCGCCAGCGCGGCAAGGGCCTTCGCGCCCACCAGATCCCCCGGCAGCAGCGGCACCTCCAGCAGAGGGACACCCGGGACCCGCTGCCGCAGCCGGGCGAGGTGTTCGTCCTCCTGCCTCCGGCGGCGGTCCAGCAGCTCACCGGCGCCGGCCGGGGAACGGCGGTTGGCGACGAGCGCGGCCACGTCGACACCGAGTCCGGTGAGCTTCTCGTACACCTCCAAGGTCTCGGCGATCGGCAGCACTTCGGCGGTCAGTACGAGCACGAATCCGGTCCGCGCCGGGTCCGTCACCACCTCGCGCAGCCGGGAGAAGCGGTCGCGCCGGCGCATCAGGACGCGGCGCAGTTCGGCGTCGCGGTCACCCTGCCCGCCGCCGCCGAGACCGCGCACCGCGGCGCCGAACCGCTCGGACCGGTCGCGGTTGGCGAGCAGGGCCTCGGTCCAGGAGGTGAGCTGCTCGGGCAGTGCGAGCAGCCGCAGCGTGTGGCCGGACGGCGCGGTGTCGAAGACGACCAGGTCGTGGGCCTCCCCTGCGAGTTCCACCGCCTCGGCGATCCGTTCCAGTACCGCCGACTCGTGGGTACCGGGCGCCTGCCGGGCCAGTTGCAGGTGCCGGGCGGCCGGTGCGTGCATCCGCTCGGGGAGCAGCCGCCGCATTGTCTCGGCGACCGCGGACAGGTGCCGCTCGACCGTGCGTTCCGGGTCGATCTCCAGCCCGTCGACGTGGCCGGCCGCCCCGGCCCGGGAGACGAGACCCCCCGGGCCGGCGAGGCGCACGGGCTCGTCGCCCACGGGGCGGCCCCAGAGGTGGCCGAGGTTGTGGGCGGGGTCGGTGGAGACCAGCAGCACGCGGGCGCCCGACCGGGCATGGCCGAGGGCGAGCGCCGCGGCGACGGACGTCTTGCCGACCCCGCCCTTGCCGCCGACGAAGACGACCCCGCGCGAGGTGATGAGGTCTAGCAGCACCCGATGTGCTCCAGTGGTGAGCGGTCCATGCCCATACGGCGGTGCCAGGCGTGGAAGTCCTCGTAGAGGGCGGGCATCAGCTCGGCGGTGTAGTACGCCGCCGGGTCCGGTACGCCCAGTGCCTCCGCGAGGACCACCATCCGGAACAGGTCGTCCTCCTCGCGCCGGGCGCGGGCGAGGGTACGCCGGTAGGGACCGGCGTAGAACTCTTCCAGCCCGGCCCGCAGCGAGGCCCAGCGGGACGTCACTTCGTCAGCTCGCCCTTCTCCGTCACATCGGCGTCGAGGGCCTCCGGCGGCTCCCGGGACGCCCGCCGCATCGCGACGACCGCCTCGAAGGCGACCCACAGGGCGGCGACGATGATGACGAGGTCGATGACCAGCAGCAGCCAGTCCCCGGCTTCGTAGAAGTCGCCGAGCTGCACGACCGCCGCCCAGAACGACATGACGAACACGACCGCGAGCGGGATCAGCGCAGGCGCCGGATTGCGCCGCTTGCGGATCAGCATGACGGCGACGATGGACAGCGTCAGAGAGGCCAGCAGCTGGTTGCTGGTTCCGAACAGCGGCCAGATGCGCAGGCCGCCCTCGCCCCCGGCGCCCTGACTGAAGGTGAGTCCCGCACCGACGGCGAGCGTGATGAGGGTGCCGGCGATATTGCCGACCTTCACCTTCACGACCTCGCCGGCCTCCTGGACGACGAAGCGCAGCAGACGCACGCCGGTGTCCATGGTGGTGGCGGCGAACAGGATCGCCATGGTGGCCAGGACCGTCGAGCTCAGCGACACGGGCAGGCCCAGTCCGCTGTTGAGGATCGCGCCGCCGCCCTCGACGAACGCCGCGACGCCGCCCTGGCCGAAGGCGCTGTAAACGGCCTCCCAGTCGGCCAGGGTGCGGTAGCCCGCGACGGCGGCGATGATCGCGCCGAGCGCGAGCAGGCCCTCGCCGACCGCACCGAAGTAGCCGACGAAACGGGCGTCGGTCTCCTTGTCCAGCTGTTTCGAGCTGGTGCCGGAGGAGACCATGCCGTGGAAGCCGGAGATCGCGCCGCACGCGATGGTGACGAAGAGCAGCGGCACAAGGCCCGGGGTGCCCGCGGGCACGGCGTCGTTGAGGGCCGGGGCGACGATCGTCGGAGCGCTCAGCAGCACCGAGGCGAACAGGATGCCGAGCCCGACGAAGAGCTGGACGCCGTTGATGTAGTCACGGGGCTGGAGCAGCACCCACACGGGCAGCAGGGAGGCTATGCCGGCGTAGACGAAGAGAACGACGATCCAGAAGGTCGCCGGGGACATGCCCAGGATCGGGTCGGGCAGCTCCACCGGGACGGCGTCGCCGAAGAGGATCAGCCCGTAGAGCGCCGCGACCCCGACGACGGTGACCAGGCCGAGGCTCATCCTGTGGCGGTAAACCGCCTGGCCGACCAGCAGCGCCACCGCGACCGCGCCCCAGGCGGGGATCACCGCCGAGGGTGTGGAGATCAGCAGATTCTTGATCACCACCGCGAAGGCCGCGACCACCATCAGGAGCAGCAGGAAGATCACGACGAGGAAGAGGTTGGCGCCCCGGCCGCCGATGTAGCGACCGGAGAGCGTGCCGATCGAGCGGCCCTTGTTGCGCGCCGAGGCCCACAGGGCGCCCAGGTCGTGCATGCCCGCGAAGAAGACCGTGCCGAGGGTGACCCACAGGAAAGCGGGCAGCCAGCCCCAGATGACGGCGACCGCGGGGCCGACGACGGGCGCCGCGCCCGCGACCGAGGTGAAGTGGTGTCCCCACAGCACGAACTTGTTGGTCGGGACATAGTCCACGCCGTCCCGCAGTTCGTGCGCGGGTGTGCGAAAGGACGCGTCGAGCCTGTAGACCCGGTCGCCCAGGAATCTCGAGTACAGGACGTATCCGCCCGCGAACATCGCGAGGCCGATCAGGAGCAGGGGAAGTGCGTTCATAAGGGAGGCCCTCCGAGATCTGGAAGACGGGACGCCGGTCCGCACAGGAGGTGCGCCCGGCAGACAGGCGGCGAAGACGGTGGAGCGTGGCCCTCCCCGGACATGGCACACCACGGCCGGACGGCGACTGTGCCGCGGCCCTCGGTGAGCGGCTCACCGAGACGGAGTCCGGCCTCGACCGACTCGGGGGCGTCGCTTCCGCCGTGCACGCCGTGGCCGATGTCGCTGCCGACTCCGACATAAACGCCATATCTATCGGTGTTGACCGAAAACGCTCCCCCCATAATCCGTTCATGCTAAGCGACCTGTCAGGCTATGAGGAGCCCCCGGAGACCGGTGATCACCAACACACCGGGCGGGCGCCGCGATAACGCCGAACACTCCCGCCGAAGCGGGCAAGGCCGCCCCCGGGTGACCTTCTCCACCCCACCGTGCCCTTTGCGGACATCTTCAGTGACGGGGCGGGCAGACATTGTGGAACGACCCCCGGCGCAGGGCGACCGGCCCCAGCCCGAGATCCCGATCACGCCCTGAGGAGAGACGTGGCACTCGCCCGGACCACCGCCGACTGGTGGCGCGACGCCGTCATCTACGAGGTGTACATCCGCAGCTTCGCCGACGGCGACGGCGACGGCGTCGGTGACATCGCCGGAGTGCGGCAGCGCCTCCCGTACCTCGCCGCACTCGGCGTCGACGCGCTGTGGCTGACCCCCTGGTACCCGTCCCCCATGGCCGACGGCGGCTACGACGTCGCGGACTACCGGGACATCGACCCGGTCTTCGGCACGCTGGAGGACGCGCGGGCACTGGTGGAGGAGGCACACGAGCACGGACTGCGCGTCCTCATCGACATCGTGCCGAACCACACCTCGTCCGCGCACGCGTGGTTCCGCGAGGCGCTGTCCGGCGGGCCCGGTTCCTCCGCCAGGGAGCGGTACGTCTTCCGGCCGGGACGCGGCCCCGGAGGCGAGCTGCCGCCCAATGACTGGAGGAGCGTCTTCGGCGGGCCCGCCTGGACGCGGACCACCGAACCCGACGGCTCGCCGGGCCCGTGGTACCTGCACCTGTTCGCCCCCGAGCAGCCGGACCTGAACTGGGACGACACCGAGGTGCGGGCCGAGTTCGAGTCGATCCTGCGCTTCTGGTTCGACCGCGGCGTCGACGGGGTGCGCATCGATGTGGCGCACGGCCTGGTGAAGGCGCCCGGTCTGCCCGACATCGGCTCCCTCGACGGCAAGCTCCTCGAAGGGGCGGGCGACCTGGACCATCCGCACTGGGACCGCGAGGAGGTGCACGAGATCTTCCAGGGCTGGCGGACCGTGGCCGACGCGTACGACGATCCCCGCGCGTTCGTCGCGGAGGCCTGGGCGGGCTTCCCCGAGCGGCTGGCCCGCTATGTCCGTCCCGGCGAGCTGCACACCGCGTTCAACTTCGACTACCTGATGGCGCCCTGGCGCGCCGACCACCTGCGCCGCGTTGTCGACGAGTCGCTCACCGCGCTCGGCGCGGTCGGCGCCCCGGCCACCTGGGTGCTGTCCAACCACGATGTCGCCCGGCACGTGTCCCGCTACGCCAGGCCGCAGCCGGACGGGCCGCTGCGCTCACTTGCGGATCTGCGGGGACCCGCGGACCTGCGGCTCGGCACCCGCCGGGCCAGGGCCGCAGCCCTGCTCACCCTCGCCCTGCCCGGTGGTGCGTACCTGTACCAGGGAGAGGAACTGGGCCTGTGGGAGGTCGAGGACCTCCCCGAGGAACTGCTCCAGGACCCCACCTGGCAGCGTTCCGGGCACACCGACCGGGGGCGTGACGGCTGCCGCGTCCCACTGCCGTGGAGCGGGGACGGCCCACCGTTCGGCTTCAGCCCCGACGGCGCCGGAAGGCCGCCCTGGCTCCCGCAGCCCGACGCGTGGAGGCCGCTGACGGCCGAGGCCCAGGACCTCGATCCGTCGTCGATGCTGAACCTGTACCGGTCGGCGCTGGACCTGCGCCGCAGCCACCCGGCCCTCGGAGACGGCACGCTCACCTGGGACAGCGCTCCGGGCGACCCGGTGCTGTCGTTCGTCCGCACCCCCGGGTTCCGGTGCGTGGCGAACCTCTCCGGAGATCCGGTCTCGCTGCCCGCCCACAGCGAGGTGCTCCTGACCAGCGAGGAACTGGAGGGAGGCCGCCTGCCGGGCGACACGACGGTGTGGCTGGTCCCGTGACCCGGAACGAACCGTGCGCCGGGCCGGGCTCCCTCGCGGACGGCCGGTTCGTCAGTGGAACAGGCCGCTGTAGGCGTTGAGGGCCGGCCGGCCGCCGAGGTGGGCGTACAGGAGGTTGGAGTCCTTGGGGATGTCGCCGTCGCGCACCAGATCGATGAGCGCGGCCATCGACTTGCCCTGGTGGACCGGGTCCAGGATCGTCTCCTCGGTCCGGCCGGCCAGGCGGATGGCGTCCTGGGTGGACTGGACGGGAACGCCGTACTTCTCACCCGCCCACCCCTCCAGGAGGGTGATCTCCTCGTCCCTCAGATCCCCTTCGGACCAGATGAGTTCGGCGGTACCGCGGGCGATGCGCCTCACCTGCGCCCGTGTCCCGGCCGGGTCGGCGGAGGTGTCGATGCCTGTCACCCGGCGCGGACGGTCCTGGCCGGCGAATCCGGCGATCATCCCGGCCTGGGTGCCGCCAGTGACGCCGCACACCACCACGGCGTCGAAGAAGACCCCGAGTTCGCGCTCCTGTGCCTGTACCTCGTAAGCCCGGTTGGCGAAGCCCAGTCCGCCCAGCGGGTGGTCGGAGGCCCCGGTGGGGATGGCGTACGGTGTGCCACCCGCGGCCCGCACGTCCCCCAGGGCACGGTGCCAGCTGTCCCGGAAGCCGATGCCGAAGCCGGCGTCGACGAGTTCGACGTCGGCGCGGCTGCGGCTCGGGTGGCGGTCCCCGAACTTTCACTGAGCACGCTCACTGAGTATGCTCAGTTAAATGAGCGGCAACTCCACGCGCCCGCCCTCCGGCGGCGTACGCAGGCAACGCAAACAACAGACCCGCCAGGCGCTGCTCGCAGCGGCACGCCGAGTGCTGCGGCGGCGCGGGCTCGCAGGACTGACGACGCGGGACGTGGCGGCGGAGGCCAACGTCGCGGCCGGAACCTTCTTCGTGCACTTCCCCGACCTGAACACCCTGATCGAGACCCTCCTCGACGAGCACATCGGCCGGGCCCTGGAGGCAGCGATGCGCACCCTGCCCCCGGCCGGCGACCTGGTCGGCCGGCTGGTCCACGTGGCCGGCGAGCTCTACGCCAGTTACGACCGCGAACCCGACCTCGCCCGGCAGTACCTGTCCGCATCGCTCTTCCACGCCAACCCCCAGGGCCCCACGGACCGGCGGATGGCCGAATTCCGCCGATGGGTGACAGGTGAGCTGGAAGAGGCCGTCTCGGTACGCGCGGTCGCCCTCCCGGAATCGGATCTGCTGTTCACGGCTTTCTTCTCCCTCTACTTCGGCATCCTCGTCGCCGGACTGCGCGGCGAGCTGGACCGTGCCGCCCAGCTGCGGCTGCTGGAAGCGTCCCTCACCCGAATCATCACCGCGAAGCACCAGCGGGAGCAGGCATGAGGGCGCTCGACGTCCTCGTGGCGGGCGGCGGCATAGGCGGACTGACCGCAGCCCGCGCCCTCCGGCGCGCGGGCCACCGCGTCACCGTCGCAGAAAGGAGCCCCCACCGCTCCACGACCGGCGCCGGCATCGTCCTGGCCCCCAACGCGCTGCGCGTCCTGGCCGCACTGGATGTGGACCTGTCCGAGCACAGCCGCCCGCTGCCCTCGTTCGACCTCGTCGACGCCGCCGGGGCCGTACTCCAGCACATCCGGCCCCGGCGTCCGGCCGGCCACGGTGAACTCTCCCGCTCCCTCAGCCGCTCGTCACTCCACACGGCCCTCCACGACCACCTGCCGGACGAGGTGCGCTTCCTCGCCGGGCGGGCCGTCGCCTCCGTACGGGACACCGGTCAGACGGTCGAGGTCGGCTTCACCGGGGACCGCGCGGTGCACTCCTACGACATCGTGGTCGGCGCCGACGGCCTGCGCTCGACCGTCAGGCAACAGCTCACCGGCCCGCTCGCGCTGCGCTACAGCGGCACCACCTGCTGGCGGGGGATCACCGACAACACCGGGTTCACGAACGCCGTGGAGTCATGGGGCCCCGGCACGCGCATCGGAGCTGTGCCCCTGCCCGGCCGGAAGCTGTACTACTACCTCGTCGCCACCGCACCCCGGCGTGCCCCGGAGCCCGGCTGGCCCGACGGCTTCCGCCGCGTCTTCGCCCACCACCGCGGCGAGCCGGCCCGGCTCCTGGACGCCCTGACCGAGGCCCCCTCCCTCCACCACGATCTCGAGGAGCTCGACAAACCCGTCTGGGGCAGCGGCAGGATCCTGCTGCTCGGCGATGCCGCCCACGCCATCACGCCGAACCAGGGACAGGGAGCCGCCATGGCCATCGAGGACGCCTACGCCCTCGGCCTCTGCCTGGCCTCCGGTACGGACGGTGCTCTCGAGCGCTACCGGGCCCTGCGCCACCGCCGTGTCCGCCGCGTGCAGCTCGCCTCACGGCGCATCGGGAAGGTCTCGCACTGGCAGAGCCGTCCGGCGCGTGTGCTGCGTGACACGGCGCTCCGCCGAACGCCGCCGTTCGCCGCACAGAACCGGTACCGCGCGCTGACGGAACCCGCGCGGGCCCTGCTCCGCAAGCCGTAGGCCGGGACGCGCGCCGCCCGTCCCGCGCGGCCGGAGCCGTCGAACCCTCGCACGCGGGAGGGGATTCAGGCACCTCCGGCCGCCACCGAGCGATCCATCACAGGAGCACAGCCCCATGCCCCAGAATCCCCGCCGCCCCGCGGCCGCCGCGGCCGCCCTCGTGCTCGCCGCCCTCTCGTTTCTCCATCTCCTCTGGCTGAGTTCGCCCTGGCCGCTGACCAGCCGGCAACGATTCCTCGAAACCGTCGCCGGTCAGACGGGCCCCTCCTCGGGCCCGCCCCCGTGGATGACCCTGGCCGTCGCCTGTCTGCTCGCGGTGGCGGCATGGCTCATCCTGGCCCGAGCCGGGTTCGTACGCGGTTTCCTTCCGTACCGGGTCCTGAACGTGGCGACCGGGACCGTCGCCGCCGTGTTGCTCCTGCGGGGCGCCGCGGGCCTGGTCCTGTCCGGTGTGGTCGGCCAGGGTCCCGCACCGTTCCGGTTCTGGGACCTGGTCCTGTACTCGCCCCTGACCCTGGCCCTGGGCACGGTCGCCGCCCTCGTCACCCGTGATCCGGCCGGTCGGCCGCTGCGGCCTGCCGGGCCACCGCAGGCACGCCGCAGCCCGTGACCGACCGAGCCGCGAGACGGTCCTCGAAGGCTCAGACGCCGGGGAGCGGGGCGGCTCAGCCTGTCGGTCACCGGCCCCGGGCGCAGGATGAGAAAGGTTCGGTCAAAGACGGTCACAACACCGCTCCGACCAGCAGCGACAGTGAACTCCGACTGGACGGCCAGGAGGTCACCGTGCGTGCCGGCTCTTCCCGGGGCACTCCGGAAAGAGAGTGTTCAGAAGGCGCCGCGCCCGGCTTCCGACCCTCAGCGCCTCACCGTGACCGCACCGGGCGCCGGTGCGGCGGGCCTCGGTCCGGGCCGCGGCGGACAGCACCCCGCCGACCCGCTCGACGCCGCCGAACTGGAACCCCAGCTGGGAGGTGTAGCAGGCGGCTGCGGCGATCTTGGGCGTCAGCACGGTGCCGATGTCCACCGTCACCTCGGTTGCGTCCGCGGACCGGCCGGGAGGAGGCCGACCCGCGGAGTACGGCGCGCGGATCACGTAGGGGACGTCGCGCCACCAGCAGGTGTGCGAGGGCGGTGCGGCGGCGGCGACCGCCCAGGCCGTGATCAGGTGGTCGACGTGGCCGCCGATCCCCCGCGGGGCGAGGACGAGGTCCGCCGGTGCCAGGTGCGGGCGGATCAGCGACTCCAGTTCCGCGCCGGCCATGTCGTCGGCGCGAGGGGAAGCGAAGAGCTCCGGCGCGCTGCCGTATCCACGGTGCGGTGCCTCGGGCAGCGGCAGGTGCACCGGGGGCAGCACGCCCAGCATCCGCTGGGCGGTGGTGTCCTCCGCGCGGCGTAGGGCCATGTAGTCGGTTTCCGCGGGCAGCCCCTTGTCGAGCTGGGTGGACAGCGCGAAGGCGCACGGATCCTCGACCGAGGCCGTGAAGCAGGTGACGACCCGCACCGACCAGCCCGCCCGGGCCAGGGCGGCCAGGACGCCCCCGGCGGAGAAGACCGCGTCGTCCAGGTGCGGGCTGACGGCCACGGCCGTACGGGCGCCCGGCGTCCGCGCGGTCACAGCAGATGCGGGGCGCGGCGGAACCGACAGGACAGGTCCACGACGGATCCGGCGGTCCCGCCGCCCGGAGCCCTTCCGGGCCGGTCCCCGGCGGACCACGCGGCGCGCACCTCCTCGTACGCGGTGCCGATGCGCCCGGCGGCCACCGGCCACGACCACCGGGACCGCACCTGCTCCAGCGCCGTCCGCACGAGGCGGTGCCGCAGTGGCGCGTCGTCGAGCACCCGCCCGACCGCCCCGGCCAGGGCGCCGGGGTCGCGCGGCGGCGCCAGCAGGCCGTTGACACCGTCCCGCACGCAGTCCACCACCCCGACCACGCTGGTGGAGACCACCGCAAGCCCGCAGGCCATCGCCTCCAGAATGGTGTTGGAGAACCCCTCGGCCCAGGTGGGGCTGACGAAGACATCCCCTTGGCGGTAGACGGCGGGGGCATCGTGATAGCCGGTGGGACCCAGCACCTCCACCGCGTCGGCCAGGTCCGTTCGCCGCGCCCGGCGGGTCAGCCGGTCCAGGTCGGGGCCGGTGCCGGAGACCAGCAGCCGCAGTCGCCTGCCCTCGGCCAGGAGCAGCCGCACCGCCTCCAGCAGGTCCAACACGCCTTTGCGGGCGTCGATCCGACCGTGGTAGAGGAGCGTCGGCGGGTCGCCGACCGCTCCCGGCCGCCGGCTCGGCCGGGGCCGGAACAGCTCGGTGTCGGTGGCTCCGGGGACCACCGTGAAGCGCTCGACCGGTACCCGGTGGCGGGCCGCGACCTCGGCCGCGAAGGAGGCCGAGCCGATCAGCAGGGCGGGGGCGTCCCGCAGGACCCGCCGGACCGCTGCGCGATGCGTGGCGCAGCAGGTGCCGACCCAGTGCCCGTCACCGCCCTGAATGGAGACCACGGACGGAACACCCAGCCGTTGCGACGCCTCCACCGCGGCCAGCCCCGGCGGGTATCCGTACTGGGCGTGGAGCACGTCCAGCGGCTCGCGCGCGTGCAGGCCGGCGATCGCCTCGCACAGTGCGGTGACATCGGCCTCGAAGTCCGCGGGCCGCCCGTCGGCGACGGCCTGCTCTCCCAAGGACTCCAGCGCCACCAGGCGCACACCCCGGGGGACCCGTTCGGGCGGGGGAGGGCCGCCGCCGTAGACGGCGCGTCCCTGCCGGTCGCCTCGGTACTGGGACACCAGGGTGACCTCGTGCCCCGCGGCCGTCAGGGACCGCAGCAGGTTCTCCGCGTAGGCGCTCATGCCCGACACGGTCGGCCAGTAGCGCCGTGAGACGAAGCAGATCCTCATCGCACTCCCTCCGGGGAACCGGCGACGCCGTGCGCGGCGGATGCGTCCGGGGCCCCGTCGCTCCCGGCCCGCTCCGCGTGCCGCAGCGCCCGCAGCGCACCGGGCACCAGGACGTCGGCGCGATGGGCGTCACGGGACAGCTCAAGGCTCACCAGTCCGCCGTATCGCACGGCGCGCAGTGCGCCGAGCACCATGGGCAGGTCCATGTCGCCCTCGCCCGGGGCGCGGTGCTCGTGCCGGCCGCGGGGCATGTCCTCCACGGCCACCGCCCCCAGATCCCGGGCGTGGTTCAGCACCGCCCGGTGGGGCGCCAGACCGCCGGACACCAGGCAGTGGCCGGTGTCCAGCGCCAGCCGCAGGCCGGGAACGCGGGCGGCCAGACGGGACCAGCCGGCACAGTCCTCCACGAGCATGCCCGGCTCGGGCTCGAAGGCCGCGACCACGCCGCGCTCGGTCGCGTACGCCACGACGGCGCGCACTCCGTCCACCAGATGCCCCCAGGCCGTCCCGCCGGAGGAGGTGTCCGTGCCCGGGGCCGGTGCTCCCGCCCAGAACGAGACCGCCTCGCTGCCCAGGTCGGCGGCGATGTCCACGCACAGCCGCAGGAAAGCCAGCCGACGGGCCCGGCCGGCCGGATCGCGGGTCACCAGGGTCGGTTCGTGTTTGCGCCTCGGGTCGAGGAGGAACCGCGCCCCGGTCTCCACCGTGCTGTCCAGCCCCAGGCGGTCCAGCCGGCGGGCCAGGGAGGCGGTGCGGGCCGCCAGACGCGGCGCGAAGGGGTCGTGGTGGGCGACGTCCAGGGTGAGGGCGACACCGTCGTACCCGGTGTCCGCCAGCAGGGCCAGCGCGTCCGGCAGGCGGTGCGAGGTCATGCCGTTGGTGTTGTAGGCGTAGCGCAGGCCGTCGCCCGCCGAGGCGCTCATCGGAGGGCTCCCGCGGCGGTGCGGGCCACCGCGTGACGGTCCGGTTCGCGGTAGAGCGGGTACAGCGCCCCCACCGCCTCCCGGGCGGCCCCGATGTCGAACCAGGCGGGCCCGCCCAGCCGTTCGCGGGCCTCGGCGGTGAGGTGGACCGGTCGCGCCCCGGGGCGGGGAGGGGGGCCCACCCCGGCCAGGGGTCGTTCGCTTTCCATCAGCCGCCGCACCCCGCGTTCCCCGATCCGTGCGTAGGACATCGTCTCCACCTCCATGCCGGGGACGAGGGCCTTGACCGCGTACCCGTCCGGGCCGCCCGTCTCGATCACCAGTACGTCGAAGTCGGCGAGCCGCCGCAGCAGGTCCGCCAGGAGGGCGCCGGGGTCCTCCAGGGAACCGGCCGGCACGGTCGGCAGGCCGGAGAAGGGCACGGTGGAACGCTGCGCCAGCACGGCGGGCTCCAGCAGCGCCAGCAGGCGCGGGCCGTCCAGGCCGGCCCAGGCGGTCATCGCACGCAGGGCGCGCGGCTCCTGTTCCGCCAGGGGTGAGGACAGTTCGCGGTCGAGGTAGCCCGGCGGGGCGATCCGCGCGACGGTCTCCAGCGGACTGTGGAAGAAGACCTTCCGCGCCCGGGAGGAGACGTACTCCAGCACCGCCTTGCGCAGTGCCGTCTCCCGGTCGGGATGGACGGCCTCCCCGCAGGCGGTCAGGACCAGCGGCGGAGCCATGGGATCGGCGTCGACGCCGACGACGTGGACGTCGGCCATCGAGAATTGCGCGGAGGCCAACTTGGGCAGTACACGGATGCCAAGGCTACGCAGCCGCCCGAGTACCGAGACGGTGACCGGGTCGGCGACCTCGTCCAACTCGATCACCACCCCCTTGTCCGTCGCGCGGTGCGCCGTCGCGTTGCCGTCGCGCTGGAGGATCTCCAGCAGAGCGTGGGACAGGGCTCGTTCGGGGGTGTCCCCGGCGCCCAGCCCGTTGGTGACCGGGGTGGTCAGCCAGCCTCCCGGCGGGGGGTCCCCGGGCAGGTCGCCGCCGCACGCCGCGGCGAACTCGGCGGGCACCAGCACCTCTTCGCCGGTGCGGTAACGGCGCGCGGGCACCCAGTCCAAGGGGCGCTCGGGGGTGTAGTCCGAGCCGGCCGGCAGGACGAGGCGGACCGGGTCGGCGACCCGGTCCCGGCCGCGCTCGCGCACCAGTTCCGCGTAGGAAGCCCGGCGGCGCTCGGTGCGCGCCAGGTGCCGCGCCGACAACACCTCCTCGACGAGTTCGCCGTACGCCCCGATAAGGGCCTGGTCGGTGCCGGCCCCGTATCCGCAGGCACCCTTGCGCACGCCGTCCGGGCCGAGGTGGTCGGCGGAGACCACCGGGAAGCCGGTGCGGTCGGCCGCGCCGATGTCGAAGCCGTCCTGCTCCCCGGGTGCCAGCGCGGCGCGGTAGGCCCGCACCACCGGGTGCGTCCAGGCGGCGCTCACCGTCCGGCTCCCAGCGCGAGGGCCTCCGTGGTGGGCTGTCCGGACAGCTGGTGGTCGAACAGACGCCTCACGTCCGCGGTGGTCACCGGGGCGGCGAACTCGAAGGGGGTGACGACCGCATCGAACTCCAGTTCTCCGATCACCGAGCGGTAGCGCCGCACCTCGCCGTGCGAGAGCGGTACGCGGGCGTGGTAGGCCTTGTGACAGGACAGGGCACGTGGCACGGTGCCGTCCAGGTCGACCTTGAGGGCGTCGCCGCAGAAGAGGATTCCCCGGTGTGCGTCGTGCAGGACGCAGTGGCCGTCGAAGTGCCCGCCGGTGCGGTACATCGTCAGCCCCGGGGCCGGCTCCAGGGTCTCGTCCACCGGCCAGGTCACCCGGAACGCCTTGGTCCATTCCAGGTCCCGCGTGCCGACGGCGACCACCGGGGGAGCGAAGTGCCGCTGGAGCTGCCACAGGGCGCCGTAGCCGTGCACATGACTGGAGCCCAGCCAGGTGATGCCGCCGAGCCGTTCGATCTCGGCCAGTGCCTCGGGAGGGTAGTACGGTGCCGCCTCCCAGGCGGCGTTGCCGTTCCCGGTCTCGATCAGCCAGCCCGTCGATCCCAGACCGAAGGAGGGGACGGTGCGGAACCCGGTGACGCCCGGGGCCGGCCGGTGCCAGTCGGCGGCGAGGAGGACGCCGACCGTCTTCTCCTCCACCAGGTCCCAGCCGTCCTCGGGCAGCGCGTTGCGCACGTCGCCGCAGACCGGACAGCCGGGCGGGGTACCGAACCACCGCTGCCAGTGGCCGCAGTGGGCACAGGCGTACATGCTCAGGGTCATCGTCGGCCTTCCTCGGTGGTGAGGGGGATCCGGCCCGCGGCCGGAAGCGAGGGGGGGACTTCGGCGGTGGCCCCGTCGGCTCGGGCCAGCGCTTCCAGCAGCAGCCCGTGCAGGGCCAGGTCGCGCCGCAGCGGCCACGGCCAGATCCGCTCCCGCGCGGCGCCGGCGCGCGCCGCCGTCACGGCCGCGGAGAATCCGCTGACCTGTCCGCCGAAGGGCGAGGCACCGGCGTCGAACGCGACGGGAACGCGCCGCGCGATGTCCGCGCCGGTGAGCCACACCGCTCCTCCGGCGTCCTGACCGAGGGTGTCGGTCGCGGTCAGCAGTCCACGGGTGCCGACGATCTCCAGTCGGCGGCGGGGCAGCGCGTCGGGGGTGTTGTAGGCGACGTGGAGACAGACCAGGACCCCGCCGTCGGTCCGGCCGGCCAGGACAGCGCCGTCGTCGACCCGGTAGGGGTGCACCCGGTGCTGGACCAGCGCCGCCAGTTGCGTCACGTCGTCCCCGCCGAGCAGCACCCCCACCAGGTCGAGTCCGTGCGGGGCCAGGTCGATCAGGGCTCCGCCGCCGGCCCGCGCCGGGTCGGCGCGCCAGTTGTCGCAGTGGCCGCCGTCCGGTGACCAGGCGGGCGGCAGCCAGCAGCAGTAGGTCATCCGCACCGCGGTGACCGTGCCCAGCCCGCCGGAGGCCACCACCTCCCGGGCGGCCCGGTGGGCCGGGTGGAACCGCTGGTCGTAGGCGGTGGCCGCCAGTACCCCCGCGCTTTCACAGGCTGTGACCAGACGCTCGGCGTCGGTGAGGTCGGCGGCGAGCGGCTTCTCGCACAGCACTGCCGCTCCCGCCGCTGCGGCGGCCTCGGCCACGCGGCGGTGAGTGTGATTGGGCGTGGCCACGTACACCGCGTCGGGCCGGTGGTCGGCCAGCAGATCCGCGAGACGGGGGACGGCCCGGACACCGGGCGCCCGGGCGGCCAGCCGCGCGGCGGCGACCGGGTCGGTGTCGGTCACGGCGACCAGGCGGGGGACCGCGGTGGCCGGCCGCTGCCGGGCGGCCTCCAGCAGTCCGGGCAGGAAGTGGTCGCGGGCGACCCATCCGCACCCGGCGATCGCCCACCGGCACGTGGTCGCGGCGGCCGACGTGTCGGCGTTCACCATCGCTCCGGCAGGTCCAGGAGCACCCTGCGGCGGGCCAGCCCGGCCACCTCGGGCGTCAGGCGCCCTGCTCGCGCGTCCGCGAGCAGGGCGGGGGAGAGAACGACGCGGCTCGGCAGGTAACCGGCGGCATCCCGCCCGTACTCGTCCCGCCAGCGTGGGCTCGGCCAGCGCAGCAGACCGTCACGGTAGAGGGGGTTGAGCCGCAGGGGCCGCCCGGGGACGGGCCGGGCCGGGGTCGGCAGGGCCTGTCCGGGCGGTGGAGGCGGGGCATCGGCCAGGGCGAGGGCCTCGCAGTGCGCCAGGTCCTCCACCGAACGCGGGCGGGGGGCGACACCGTCCAGCAGGGCGCGGGTCAGACCGGCGTCGTCGTAGCAGACGGCCCCCGGCAGCAGCGACCGCCAGCCGGCCGGATCCAGCGGCAGACCGGCACTCGGCCCGGGGACCAGTGCGTTGTGGCAGTGGCCCAGGACGACGGCGCCGCCGTCGGCGTGCCTCAGGGCGCGGTCCACCACCTCCCGCTTGCGGGGCAGGAAGTACAGCGCGTCGTGACAGGTCACGTAGGCCGGCCCGTGCGGACGCAGCGGCCACGGGGCGGTCAGGTCGGCGCACACCAACCGCGCCTCGGGCACGACGAACCGCCGGGCCAGCCACAGTTTGGCGAAGACCACGTCGATGCCGGTCAGGTCCCGGTGCCCGCGCAGCGCCAGCTCCCGCAGCAGGTGTCCCGTGCCGCAGGCCAGTTCCAGCACCGGTCGGGGGCCGGGCGGATGGTGTGCGGTCAGGGCGAGCACGGCCAGCCAGGTCGGGTCGCTCCACCGGTGCAGGAAGTAGTCCCCGACCCTGCCCAGACCCAACAGCGTCACCGCCTCGCGCAAGGTGGCCGCCTTCAGCGCGGCGCGCAGCGTCCCGGGGGGCGGGACCGGGCCGTCCCACCAGTCGTCAGTGTCGGTGAGCAGGACGACCGCGGCACCGTCCGGGTCGCCCTCTTCGATACGGCGCACGGCCCGCTCACGCAGCTCCTCGCGACCGGCGCGCAACCAGGGGATGCCCGCCACCACGGGCCAGAGCCGTTCGCCGTCGGACAGCAGACCGGGCCCGCGCGACCGCAGCGGGGCCCCGCCTACCGGGCTGACCAGACCGGTCGCGGCCGCCTTCGCCGCGGGACCCGCAGCCGGGCTCCTCACGCCGCCTCCACCGCGGCCAGCACGGCCCGGTGGAAGCCGGACACCGCGCAGGGATGCACCAGGTCCAGATCGTCCAGCGCCTGCTCGGCGGTGAAGGCGGCGGCCCGTGCGTGGTGGTGGACCTGCAGCACCCGGTCCAGTACATCGGCGGCGTGGAAAGCCCGGGCGGCCGGGTGCACGGCCTCCTCGCGCAGGGCGAGCAGACCGGTCAGACGCGAGGCGAGAGGGCCGGGCAGAGCCGCGAGTGGTCGATCGGTCAGCCGCGCCGTGATGCCCGGAAGGTGCTCACCCAGCAGCTCCTCCCCGGCGAAGCCCGCGTCGGGCAGCACCGCGTTGTGCAGGTGATGGGCCAGACCGAGCAGGAAGGCGTCGATGGGGTCGGCGCCGAACGCCTCGGCCAGCAACCCGCCGTAGACGGCGACCGCCCAGCAGTGGTCACCGTGGCTCTCGGGCGGCTCCACCATCAGCCGCGGGTGCCCGGGCCGTGTGGCACCCGCCCGCGGCTGGGCGCACAGGTCCACCGCGAATCCCGGCGCAGGGGCGTCGTGGTGCTCCGCCCCGGCCAGCCGCGGCAGCGCTTCCCGCAGCCGGCCGAGGGTCACCGCGTCCAACCTGCCCGTATGCCGCCCGACCGAGCGGGCCAGCACGGCCGCAGCCTCGGAAGCCGTCAGCCCGCACCGCCGCAGCACCGGGCCGTCCACACCCGCCAGACGTGCCCCGGCCACGGCGGCAGCGCACTCCAGGGCGGCGATCCGGCCGGGGCCGGCACCCCGGGCCAGCGCCGCCCACGACCGGAGGAAGGCGCGTCCCGCCATCGAGACAGGGCTGTCGGCCGTCCGGACCCGCTTGAGGTCGCCGATCTCGCGCAGCAGGGGGGCGGCCGCCCGCAGGGCATCGCGCGGCACCTGGAGCGAGGCCTGCCGCGCCGGGCGGGGAGCGGCCCGCGTCACGACCGTCCGTCCCGCGGCGTCCGGCCGTCCAGCCAGTCCAGCAGGGCGCGCTCCTGCCGGTGCAGCGCGTGCTCCGGGACGCGTCCGTCGACGGTCATGGGGGCCTTGAAGAAGAACCCGAACTGCTCCTGCACCCCGCGTTCCCCACGCCGCCGCGCCTCCGCCAGCAGACGCACCAGTTCCAGTACCAGCGGGGCGGCCAGGGCGGAGTCCTGACACAGGAAGTCGATCTTCACCTGCATCCGGCGGCCGAGGAAACCGACCAGGTCGATGTTGTCCCACGCCTCTTTCCGGTCGCCGCGCGGCCGGTAGTAGTCGATGCGCACCAGGTGGTCCTCGACCGGGTAGCCGAGCACCGCGTCCAGCACCGACTCCTTGGCGGCCGTCTTGCTGGCCAGCGAGCCCGGATCCTCCAGCGCCCGACCGTCGCGATTGCCCAGCAGATTGGTGGAGTACCAGCCCTCCACCCGCAGCGCCCGGGACCGCAACGCCGGGGCGAGGACCGTCTTGACCATCGTCTGCCCGGTCTTGCCGTCCTTGCCGGCGATCGGCACGTGCCGCCGCTCGGCCAGCAGCGTCAGAGCCGGTACGTCGGCCCCGACGCTCGGGGTGAAGTTCACGTACGCCATGCCCTCCCGCAGCGCCGCGTAGGCGTAGAGCATGGCGGGGGTGATCGCCTCGCTCCCACCGTCCAACGCGTCCTCGAAGGCTTCGGGGGAGGCCAGGGACGATGACGCCGGGTCCGGTTGCCGCTCGGTCGAGGCGAGGTTGACCACGACCACCTCGTCCAGCTCCCGCTCGGCCCGGAAGCGCCGCAGGTCCTCCCGTATCCGGTCGGTCTGCTCGCGCAGGTCGCCGGACGGCATGACGTTGGCGCCGCCGACCCCGCGGCAGTAGGCCGGATCGGCCACGGCCGGCCAGGGCCGCACCCGCTGCAGCCGGGGCGCAACGGCCTCGATCTGGGCGGGGTCCAGCACCTGGTGGAAGTGGGCGGCCTTGGCCAGGTCGTCGGCGGACACGTCCCAGCCGCCGAACATCAGCCCCTCGTAGGGCACCAGGTCCGTACGCGCTGCCAGCGGAAGTCCGTCCTGACCGCAGGCGCCGAGCCTGAGCAGTTCCACCCCGGCCACGGCGGTCGTGGCCACCGCGCCGCCCAGCCCCACGACGGCCACACCCAGCCGGTCCACCGGCTCGTTCCCGCTTCCGTGGTGGGAGGGGTGCCTCTCGGTCAGCGTGTTCATCGCTCTCTCCGATCGACTCGCACGGCGGCCGCGGCCGAGGCCCGGCGACGGAGTGGAACCCGGCCGGAGGCCTCCGCGGATCCGCGAAAGCTGTCACGTACGTGGCGGAACGGACGCGCCGCCCCGACGTCATCAAGGTTCGGCGCGGCCATGGACTGGTGCATCCGCGGGAAAAGCCGTGATCCGGGGGTTTCGTCCTTGCCGTGCGACGGTGGCGCGCCGATGCGGGCACCGCGTACCCGTCGCGCCGCGCACGTGATCGGCCGGCCAGGGCGGCCGAACGGGTGAATTCCCGGCCCGGGCCCTCGGTGCGGTGCGGCAGGCCCGTTCCGCGGGGTGATCGGTTACGGGCGTGCGCGTCTGTGTGAAACCGACTGTGCGGCCCGCCGCAACCACACCATCGCCTCGACAACCGCCCGGACCTCGGGCAGCAGCGCCCGGTCGGCCTCGGTGAGGGCGAACGTTCGGCTGGAGTGATCGAAAAGGGCCACGCCGAGACGTTTCTCGAGATCGCGAAGTCCGCGCGCAGCCGGTGCCGGTCGAGCGCGTAGAGCGCACCGGGGGTGATCCGGTGGCCGGCACCCGCCATGTCCGTGAGTTCCCCGGGCCCGGAAAGACGGAAGCAGGAGAAGCCCCGCCGGGCGCGGGAGACGGTCCGGTCTTCACCACGGCGTCCGCTGCTGGCTGACCATCGTCCCTGAGCGTGGTGGTGTGGCGGCCCGCGTTGCCAGGACGACCGCCATGCCCTTATTTTCTGTACAGGCCGTACCGAACGACATGAACTCCTGGATCACTCTCGCCCGGCACTGCGAGACGGCGGGCTTCGACGCGTTGCTTGTCCCCGACCACCCGGGGGCGGCGGCCTCCCCGTTCGTGGCACTGGCGGCCGCGGCACCGGTCACCGAACGCATCGGCCTGGGGCCCTGTGTGGCCAACGCCGGGGTGCGCGAGCCATTGCTGCTCGCCTCCGATATCGCGACCCTGGATGTCGTCTCGGGCGGTCGGGCCCGGATGGCGCTGGGCGCCGGGCACACCCCCGCCGAGTGGGCCATGGTCGGCTCGCGGCGCCCCGACGTCGCCGGACGTGTACGACGCTTCACCGCCGTGGCCGAGCCGGGCGTCGATCTCCGCATGGGAACACCCGGGAAAACGTGTGCGGAGAACGTGCAGAACCTCGGAGGGAACGTACGACATCACATCGATCACGGGTGATCCCCGCGGCCGGGAAGTGGGTGGCGGGCGCGGCGGGCGGCCACCGCCCTGCCGTTGTGCTCCCGCGCCGCGTCGCCGGGGACAGGCGGCGACAGAGACGAGCCGCCGACAATCGGTCACGTGTTCCCAAACATACTGCGGCTGTCACTCGTTCGGGTGAATCCCGGTGCTATCGCTCCATGCTGGGCTGTGTTGCCCGCCCATGCTCTTCCCGGGGCCGCGCCCTTGCTGCCCCGGGAAGAGGTGAAAGCACAAGATGAGCGCGACACGACGAGGAATCATAGGAGGGGCGCTGGCCGCCCCCCTGCTCGCCAGTCTCACGCCGACGGCCTTCGGCGCCTCCGCGAGTCCGGAGCTGGGCAGGCTCTCGGACGCCTGGGTGGATCTGCGATGGAGCAAGCACACCCAGGACGAGTTGGACCGTCTCGGGGTCACCGTGGAGCCTGTCGCGCCGGCCGGCGGGAACCAGAACAGCGGTGGGGGAAGGGTTCGTTTCCCGGTACGTTCGGCGACCGGCGACCCCTCGGTGGACGATCCCGGGCGAGCCCGGGGCACCGCGGTCCTCGCGGGTGGCCTGGTGCTGCGGACTCCCGCCGGTGAGTTCCGGCTGTCCGACCTGGCGTCCTCACTGGAGGGCGAGACGGTCTCCGGGGAGGCCACCGTCAACGGCCTTGTGACCGCTCTGCAGTCGGTGTTCACCTTTACCATGGGGGAGGGGCGCCTGGACGCGGCGCCGGTGTCTCCCGGCCGGCCGATGAGGGTCCAGATCGTCGGCGTCCCGATGCGCCTGACCGAGGCATCGCTGGAGGTGTTCGAGACCACCTTCGGTCCGTCGGGTCTGACCACGAAGACCGTTCTCGGGCACCTCACGGCCGGGGGCGTGTACACACCGCCCGAGCCGTGATCGGCCGACGGCCGGGACTCAAGAAGCCCCGGTCGTCTTCGCAGCCGGCCGACGTAGGTGTCGATGGCGTCCCGCAGGTGCCGGTGACCGAATTCGGGCCAGTGCACCGGCTCGAACACGAACTCGGCGTACGCCAGATGCCAGGGCAGGAAGTTGCTGAGCCGCTGCTCCCCGGAGGTGCGGATCAACAGGTCGACGTCGGGCAGGCCGGGTGTGTACAGGCTCCTGGCGACATCCTCTGGGCCGATCCGCTGCGGCTGGATCCTTCCGGCGACCGCTTCGGCGGCCAGGGCGCGGGCGGCGGAGACGATCTCCTCGCGCCCGCCGTAGTCGGCGAAGATGTTCAGCATCAGCGTCGTGTTGCGGGACGTCATGTTCTCGACAATCGCCAGCGTGGACGCCAGCGACGGAGCCAGCCGGTCGCGCCGCCCGCACCACCGCACCCGGATGCCGCGTTCCTGCATCCACCGGGCGAACAGGGTGAGTCCCTCGGTCATCGTGGCGAACAGCTCGGTCACTTCCTCCGTGCCGCGGCTCCAGTTCTCGGTGGAGAAAGCGAAAACACTCAGCTGGGGCACGCCCAGCCGCAGCGCGGAGTGGACCAGCCGCAGCGCGGCCCGCGCACCGGCGACGTGACCGTCGGACGCGGGCAGACCGTGTGCCGCGGCCCACCGTCGGTTCCCGTCCATGATCACGGCGACATGGCCGGGTATGCGGTCCGGCACGGGGAGGGCCGGGGAACCATTCGCCTGGTGGCTGAGCAGCGCGTTCCGGTCGACGCCCTCGGCCAGCACCCGTGCTCCCAGGTGGTCGGCCTGGTCCAGCACGTGTTCCACCCCGAGGATGAGGCCGTGGGCGAACGGTCGGCATGACGCGTGCAGCTTCCCCGTGACCGGCGTGGCCCGGGCCAGCAGGTCACGGGTACGGGCGACCTGGACTCCGATCAGTTCGTCCAGCGCGTCCCGGCGTGTGGCGTCCAGGAGATCACCGGGACGCAGACCGAGCTTGTCCAGATCCTCTTCCGGCAGGTAGCACCGGCCCCGGCCGAGGTCGAGCGGGAAGTCCTGGAAGATGTCCGCCATCTGGCACGCCTCGCCCAGCACACGCAGCAGATCCACCGCCTCCCGGGGGCGGGGCGCCAGCAGCGGGGCCAGCAGTCCGCTGGGCGCGCCGGTCACACCCCGCAGGTAGCGCCGCAGGTCAGCGGCCGTGTCGAACGCGGGCGGGGCCGCGCTGTCCCTCCGGGTGGTGTCCAGGAACTCCTCCAGCAGCGCGACGTCCAGCTCCCGGCTGCGGACGGTGTGCACCAACGCCCGCCGCAGTGGATGCTCGCTGTGTCCCGCGCGCACCTCGGCCAGCGAGTCGGCGCACCACTGCGACAGCCGCGCCTCACGGCCGGCGAGGCGGCCCTCGTCGGCGATGTCGTCGGTCGTGTGCCAGTAGGCGACGAGTGCGCGGACATGCGGCCGAACCTCGGCGGGCAGCGACTCCGTGGCCGTCCAGAGCGGCCCGGACAACCGCTGCCCCACCTCCTCGCACCGAGCGTATGATTCGCGCAGCTCCGGTGTGGTGATGCCGGCCTCTTCGTATGCGGACACCCGTACCTCCCCTGTCTGAACGGATCCCGCCCGGCCTCTTCTTGCGTCCGGGCGGGACCCAGCGTCCTCAACACTGCTCTCAACGAGCCATCCGGCGACAAGGCACTGCCCCCGTCCCACTCGACGCCGCACCGGAGGCACCGGTCACCGGCCACTGTCCGACGGCGCCGGCGGGTGCGCGGTCCCTTCCGTCATCAGCGCGACGCCGACTCGTCCGCGCACCACGCCCCGGCCGGCTCTCTGAATCCCCGACACGGTGGTGTTCATGGCCGACGGCGCCGGCGTTGTCGTGGAAGTGGACCGCGGCACGACATCCTACGCCCGTCCGGCCGCTAGGTTCTGTCTGACAAATGATCTTGTCTGGGTTCGCGGAGCCAGAGGACGAGTGCGGCGAGGTGGAGTCCGGCCCGGTAGCGGCTGGCGAGTTTGTCGAAGCGGGTCGCGATGGCCCGGAACT
>NZ_JAJFAU010000028.1:19048-41639 GCF_022614595.1 Streptomyces sp. CNQ085 | reverse complement strand
GGTGGGCGGCGAGCCGCCGGGTGCGGTTGGCGGTGAGGACGCCGATCAGCTCGCCGCCCCGGTGGTAGGTGACCTCCAGACGCCGGCCGGGCACGTCGTACTCCACCGTCCGCGCCTCGTCGGCGAGGTGCGGCAGGCCCAGCGAGCGGAAGCGGACCCCGTACTGGTCGGACCAGAACGAGGGCACCGCGGCGGGGAGTCCGGGCAGCTCGCCGTCCCCGGCCGGGTGCAGCAGGACCCGGGCGGCGACGGCGGCGTGCTCCACCGCGGCGCTCCAGTGCCCCAGGCGGAGCGTGCCCCGGGCCAGGGGGTGCGGACGGCGGGAGGCGTCGCCGACGGCGACGACGCCCGGTACCGCCGTGCCGTCCCCGGCGAGGGCGCGGCCGTACTCGTCGCAGACGACGGCGCCGTCCAGGAGCAGGCCGCTGCCGCGCAGCCAGGCCGTGTTGGGCACGTCGCCCAGGGCCGTCAGGACGACGGTGGCCGGGACGTGGGCGCCGTCCTCCAGGCGGGCGCCGGTGACACGGCCGGCGCCGGTGAAGGACCGGACCGTGGTACCGGTGCGCAGGTCGACACCCGCCTCGCGGTGCAGACGGGCGACGAAGCCCCCGGCTACCGTCCCGACGCCGCGCGCCATGGGCGCCTCCCCGGCCTCGACGAGGGTCACGGGCACGCCCAGCCCCGCCGCGGTGGCGGCGGCCTCGGAGCCGAGGAACCCGGCGCCGACGACGAGCAGCCGGGCGTCCTCGGCGGCCAGCTCCCGGCGCAGCGCGCGGGCGTCGTCGAGGGTGCGCAGGGTGTGGACGCCACCGGGTACCGGCGCGGGCCAGGGCCGGGCCGCGGCGCCGGTGGCGATCACGAGGGCGTCCCATTCCAGGCGGCCGCCGTCGGCGAGGACGAGCGTGCGCTCGGCCGGGTGCAGGGCGGTGGCGGCGGCGCCGGTGCGCAGCTCGATGTCCAGGCCGTCGGTGGACGGCAGGGCGATGTCGCCGATCTCCCTCTCCCCGGCCAGGAGTTGCTTGGACAGCGGGGGCCGGTCGTAGGGGGGATGGGGCTCGTCGCCGACGAGGGTCACCCGGCCGTCGTAGCCCCGCTCCCGCAGGGCGCGGGCGGTGGCGGTGCCCGCCAGGGAGGCGCCGACCACCACGATGTGGCGCGGGCCCGGGCGCGCGCTCACGCGCCGGACTCGGCGGTGTGGAGGGAGACGGCCCGGACCGGGCAGGACGCGGCGGCCTCCCGGACGGCGGCACGGACCTCCTCGTCCTCGGGGACCTCCCCGACGACGAGGAGGGTGTCGTCCTCGTCGAAGGAGAAGTGGTCGGGGGCGGCGAAGACGCACTGGCCGTGGCTCTCGCAGCGGTTCATGTCGACGTGGATGCGCATGGATGACTCCTGGTGGGGGCCGCGTCGTGCCGTGCCGCACCGGCGGTGGCGGCGGGGGACGCGGACGAAGGGCGGGAAGCGGGGGCGGACGGGGTGCCGGACGGGGCGTCAGGCGGCGCTCGGCGCCCCGGTCGCGGGCACGGGAGGGTTGAAGCGCGAGAGCGCGGGCGGGCTCCACCCGGCGGGCAGCGTGCCGGGGAGCTCGGCGACGCCGGTGACGGTGAACTCGACCACGCGGCCGGTGTCCGCGGGCGTGGGCACGGGACTCCCGGCGTCCTCGGCGCCCCAGACGATCCGCGCGGAGCCGGTGAGGTGGAGGGTGGCGCCGGTCGCGTAGTCCGGGACGACCAGGCCCGCCCTGGAATTGACCAGGAGGTTCCCCAGGGTCAGGAACATCGCGTTGCCCGTGTAGTCGGGCCAGCGGACGAGGGTGGGCGAGGGGGCCTGGAGGAAGCCCGGGTTGCCGCCGCGGTGGGATGCGTCGGCGCGGCCGTGCTCGTCCGCGGTGGCGATGAAGAAGGTGTCCGCGCCGGCGAGGAAGCGCCGCTGGCCGTCGTCGAGGCGGTCGCTCCCGCGGACCCGGGACAAAGGTGCGGCCGCCGGCGGCGGGCCGGGGTCGGCCGCCGGAGGGGTGCGCTTCTGGATGTACTTGGGGCAGTTGGCGACCACCTGGTCGAGGTCGACCAGGAGCCCGCCGCCATGCGGGCGCGCCGTGCCGTTCATCCGCATCCGCCGCCGGGTGGCGGCCTCGATGGCGAGCATCCCCAGGCGGACGGGACGCTCCAGGACGGCCGCCAGGGGGTCGGCCGGGGCCGGGCGGGCCGCGACGGACAGGCTGTGCTCGTCCTCGGCGCGAAGGAACCCCGCGGGGCCGGTGAGCACGGTGGCCCAGATGTCCCCGCGGTCGTCGGCGGCCCCGGCGACCAGCAGGCGCTGCTGGGTGAGGAAGGAGGCCGCGACGGGCGGCACGGTGTCGCGGATCGCGCGCCCGGAGACCTCGGCCTCCCGCCGGAGTCCGGCGCGCCGCTGGACCTCGCGCTCACCGTGGTGGTAGGGACCGCTCACTGTGGTCGCTCCTCGGGATGTGCGGTGGGACAAGGCGGGCGAGGGGTGGCCGGGCGGCCGCCGCCGGCCGGGGAGAGAGGGGCGGCGGCCCGGCCGTGTGGTGGCGGCTCAGAAGAAGCCGCAGGTGGGAGCGGAGGCGACGGGGGCCGCGGCGGTGTCGGCGCCGGTCGGGGCGTAGATCTCCAGCCGGATGCCGTCGGGGTCGGTGAAGAAGATCCCGCCGGAGGCGGCGCCCTCGCCGTGGGGGACGACGCCGTCGTACTTGAACCCGGCGCCCAGACCGCGCAGGACCTCCTCGGCCGAGCGCACCTCCTCGACCGTCTCCACCTGGAAGGACAGGTGGTGCAGGCCGGGCACGCCGGAGGCGAACGCGCCCTCGCTCTGCTGCCACAGGGTCACCATCAGACGGCCCTCGCGGCCGAGGAAGGCGAAGGCGCGGCCGGACTCGCGGCCCTCTCCCTGGACCTCGAACCCGAAGACCCTGCGGTAGAAGTCCAGCGAACGGTCCAGGTCGGTGACGTTCAGACCGATGTGCCCGGTCTGCAGGGCGGCGGGGGCGGCGGTTGCGGACATGACGGAATACCTCCAGCGCGGCGTCCGGGGCCATCCCGGACTAACCATTGATCGAAACTTTAATGGTTAGTCCCGGAGGGTGCAACTCCCTACAGGGCGATAGCCGGTTAGGGTGGGATGGCGAACAGCCGACGGAAGGAGCTCGTATGGGTGACGACGCGGGAGACACCGGTCCTCCGTCCGGGGCGCCCGGTCCCGACCCCAGACCACTCCTGGGCGAACCGCTCAGCCTGGACCTGCTCAACACCCGGTGGATCGACGGCGGGATCCGGCACGATCTGCTGGAGGACCTCGACGGATTCGGCGTGTGGCTGGCAGGCCGCGGCCTGCTGGAGGGGACCGGCGCCACACCGGCCGCCCTGACGGCCGCCCTGACGGCCCGTGAGGCGCTCCAGGCCGTCGTCGCCGACCCCGGCGACGGACGCGCCCGGGAGGGGCTCAACGCCGTCCTGGCGCGGGGACGCGTCCTGCGCAGCCTGGGACCCGAAGGCCCGGTCGAACGGGCCGAGACCGACGCCCCGGCCTGGCTGGCCGCCTGGCTGGCCGCCGACGACTACCTGCGCCTGGTGGGCACCGCCCCCGACCGCGTCCGGGCGTGCGCCAACGGCGAGTGCGTCCTGCACTTCTACGACGTCTCCAGGAACGGCACCCGCCGCTGGTGCTCCATGTCCGGCTGCGGCAACCGCGCCAAGGCCTCACGCCACTACGCGCGCACCCACCGCCGCGAGGCCCGGTAGCGGGCGGCCCGCACCGGGGACGCCCGGTGCGGGCCGCCGTGGACCGCCGCGGCCTTCCGGACCGGTCACATCCAGGCGGGCAGTGCGGGGACCTCGCCGCCGGAGCAGCGCAGCCCGTCGCCCCGGCCGCGGCCCGCCAGCCAGGCCGCGAGCGCGTGGGCGGGACCGTCCACCCGCACCGGGCGGCCGGAGCCGGCCCCCGCGGCGAGCCGCTGCCCGGTGTCCCGGGCGCGCAGTTCCAGGGGCGGGCAGTCCTCGCGGCCGGACCAGGCGGAGGCCAGGGAGTCCAGCAGGAACCGCGCCTCCTCCTCCGGCCAGTCGGCCGGGGAGTACCCGGCCGCCAGATCCACATGGTGGATCAGCACCTCGCGCAGCCGGTGCCCCGGCAGCGCGCGGGCCGGTATCCGGTCGCCGTCGCGCAGGACGACCTCGGCCGCCCACGCCCCGCCGTCCAGCCGCCGGGCGTGATCGACGAACCCGTCCCCGGAGCGGGCCAGGTCCGCCAGGTGCGCGGCGGCCGGACGGTGCGCGTCCCGCTCGATGTCGGCCTCACGGGCGCCGCCCCCGGCGTACATCGGGCGTGGGACGCCGGTCTGCGCCCAGGTGAGGAGGTTGCGCAGCCCGTCGGCGTTGCGCGCCACATGGGCGCAGACGTGGCCGCGGGTCCAGCCGGGCAGCGCCGAGGCCGCGGCCAGATCCGCGTCGCCGAGCGAGGCCACAGTGGCCCGCAGCCCCTCCTGCGCGGAGGCGACGCGTGCGATGAGGGCGGCGGTGCCGGCCGCGGTGGAAGTGTCCATGCTCTCTCCGTCGTGCTGAGGCTCGTGCCGAGAGGTCGTACCGGGATGCCCCGCCGGGCCGGACCGCGCGAGCGTGCCGGGGGCCGTCCGGCCCGCACCGAAGGACGGCGCGCGCCGGACGGCCCCCGGCTCACCCCGCCGCGGCCACCGCGCCGGGACGCTCCCGCCGGAAGTCGGCGGTCCCGGTGCGCTCGCGCAGTTCGGCCCGGCGGACCTTCCCCGAGGCGGTGCGCGGCAGCCGGTCGGCGAAGGTGATCAGATGCACCTGCTTCTGCGGGGGCAGCTCCCCGTCGAGATGTTCGAAGACGGCCCGCGCCATGGAGCGGTCGCCGCCGCGGGGGGCCGCGGGGACCACGAACGCCTTGGCCACCCACTGCCCGATCGGATGGGGGTGGGGTACGACGGCCGCGTCGGCGACAGCGGGGTGGGACAGCAGCACGCGTTCCAGCTCCAGCGGGGAGACGCGGTGGTCGAAGGACTTGAACATGTCGTCGGCCCGGCTGACGTAGCCGAAGCTCCCGTCCTCCGCCTCCACCACCAGGTCGCCGGTGTGGTAGAGGCCGCCGGCGAAGGCGGCCGCCGTGCGCCGCTCGTCGCCCGCGTACCCGGCCATCACACCGACGGGCCGGTCCGACAGGTCCACGCAGAGCTCGCCGGTCTCCCCCGGGGGCAGCCGGTCGCCCGTCTCGGGGTGGACGACGACGGCCCGGTAGCCGGGCATCGGCCAGCCCATGCGGCCGGGCACCGGGGTGCGTCCGGGCGGGGTGCCCAGCTGCCCGGTGGTCTCGGTCTGGCCGTAGCCGTCGCGGACGCCGATGCCCCAGGCATTTCGCACCGTGCGGAAGACCTCCGGGTCCAGCGGCTCCCCGGCGCTGGTGGCCTCGCGCAGCGCGGGCGGGCGTGGCCCGACGCCGTGCCGCACGAGCGCGCGCCACACGCTGGGCGGCGCGCAGAACGAGGTCACCCCCCGGCCGCGCAGCACCTCCAGGACGCGTCCGGGGCCGCTGTGCCCGGCCGTCAGGGCGACGATCTGGGCCTCGGCGTTCCAGGGGACGAAGAAGGAGCTCCAGGCGTGCTTGGCCCAGCCCGGCGCCGAGATGTTGAGGTGGATGTCGCCGGGCCGCAGGCCGTTCCAGTACATGCCCGAGAGATGGCCCACGGGGTAGCTCAGGTGGGTGTGGACGACCATCTTCGGCAGGGAGGTCGTGCCCGAGGTGAAGTAGCAGAACAGCGGGTCGCCGGCGGGGGTCGCGGCATCCGGCCGGAAGTCCTCCGGAGCGGAGCGGGAGTGCCGGTAGCCGGTCCAGCCCGCGGGCTCGCCGCCCACCGCGATCCCGCTCCACCGCCCGGGCAGGCCCTCGAACCGGGGGGCCAGGGCGGCCTCCGCCACCACGTGCCGGATCCCGGCACGGTCGATGCGGTCGGCGAGTTCGGCCGGCGAGGCCGTGACGTAGGTGGGCACCACCACCGCGCCGAGCTTGATCGAGGCCAGCACCGTCTCCCACAGGGCGGGCCGGTTGTCCAGCACCACCAGCACCGGATCGCCGCGGCGCACGCCCTGCCCGCGCAGCCAGTTGGCCACCTGGTCCGAGCGCCGGGAGAGCCGCGCGAAGGACAGCTCGGCGTCCTCCCCCTCGCCGACCACCCGCAGGGCGGGGCGGTGGTTGTCCCGCGCCATCGGGTCGAACCAGTCCAGTGCCCAGTTGAAGGTCTCCGGCCGGGGCCAGATGAACTCCCGGCGGGCGGAATCCAGGTCCTCCCGGTGCCGCAGGAGGGTGTCGCGGGCCCGCTTGAACAGCAGCCCCGGCGCGCTGAACGTCACGCCCGCCCCCCTTCGGCCGGTGCGCCCGAGGCGGCGCCGACCAGCGCCCGTCCGGCGGGCCCCTCCTCCGACCGGTCCTGCGGCCGGTCCTGCGGCTGGTCTTGCGGCCGGCCGCAGGCGAGCAGGTCCGCGGCGATGGCGTCGGCGTCCCGGTGGAACAGGGTGCGCATCCCCGGGCGGCTGCTGCCGACCTGGGTGAACCAGCGGGTGTGCTCGGTGGGGATGCCCAGCGCGTACAGGTCGGTGCGGGCCCGCCCGCCGGCGTCCACGACGTGGAACGGGGCGCGGGTGACGGCCAGTCCGCCGGACTCGAACCGTTCCCCGTGGACGGAGTCCTCGACCACGTACTCCGAGAGCAGCCCGTCGGCCAGCAGCCCCCGGATCAGGGGGGAGGTGTCACGGCGCAGGTGGGGGACGGGGATGCGGGCGTCGATCAGCACCCGCGCGATCCGGGCGGAGCCGGGCACCCGCGGGGAGGCGACGCGGAAGCCGCCGGCCTCCTCGTCGGCGGTGTAGGTGGTGGCCGGACCGGCGACCTCGACGACACCGGCCTCGATGAGCGCCACCAGCTGCCGGACCCGGTACCGGGGAGGCCCGGCCGACAGCAGGGCGTTGACCGGCAGGAAGCGGCGCAGGAACGCGTCCTGGTGGGAGGAGGGGCGCAGCCCCCCGTAGTCGACCGCCTCCCGGATCGTGTTGCGGATGTCGCGCAGGACGTCAAGAGCGGCCTTGAGCGGGCCCTCGCCGTTGCCCAGGTCGGCCTCGGACAGGTCCCACCGCATGACGTCCAGGAGTTCGGCGCGGAAGGCCTGCGGATCGCGAAAGTGCCGGTCGCCGAAGGGGCGGGCCAGTTTCCGCAGGTCCAGGGCGGGGACCTCGCCGAGTCCCGCCTCGCGCAGCAGCCCGGCCGGGTCGCCGCCGGTCAGCAGCACGGAGACGTGGCGCTCGGCGAACCTCTCGCCCGCCTCCTTCCCCTCGCGGGCGGTGACATGGGCCGTCCAGTAGACGTGGTCGAGCTCCCGCAGCAGCAGGGGCAGCACATCCTCGTCGAAGTCCAGGCGGGGGCTGCCGGTCTCCGCCAGGCGCCGCTTGCGGGCCTGCTCGACGGCGTGCGGGGTGAGGAAGAGCGCGCGGTGGCTGTGGTGGGGCTCCTTCTGGTTCCTTCCGCGCGCCGGGATCGGCAGCCCGCTGCGGGAGCCGGCGACGATGTGCGGCTCGCGTCCGCTGGGCTCGTAGCGCATGGAGCCGTCGGGCAGGGTGGTGAAGGCGCCGCCGCGGCCGAGGGTGAGGGCGACCATCACGTCGTAGAAGGACAGCCCCATGCCCAGGACGCCGACGGTCGTGCCCGGCGGGATGGTGGCCGGGTCCAGGTCGAGGTCGGCGGCGGAATCGCCGCACAGGTAGTGGACGCCGGGGCGGCCGGCGGCGAAGCCGAGCATCTCCCGCTCGAAGCCGTCGGGCTCGTTGCGGGGGTGCCCGGTGGTCAGGACGAGCCGGTCGACCCCGAGCGGCGCGGGGTCGCCCTCGCGCTCCAGCTCGTATCCTCCCCCGGGGCGCGGGCGCACCCTCACGATCCGGTCGTGCACCGGGATCAGCTCGGCCTCCCCGGGCAGGTGCCCGGCGATCGTGTCGTAGACCGAGCGCAGGTACTGCCCGTAGCGCAGCCGGGAGGCGTAGTCGTTGGGCCCGAGGGGCTCCTCGCCGTGGGTGCGGGCGCGCTCGGCTATCCACTGGCCCAGGCTGGGGCCCGCGCCGGGCCGGGCGGGGCCGCCGTCGGGCTCCCCGGAGTACATGGTCACCTGGCCGACCACGGTGTTCATGGTGAACCAGTCCCGCTGGTCGGTGCGCCACACCCGGCCGGCCCCGACCTCCACCGCGTCGATGGCGTAGACGCGCAGCCTCCGGCGCGGTGCGGGCTCCTCCCGCAGCCGGACGGCGAGACGCTCCAGCACGGACAGTCCGCGCGGGCCGGTGCCGATCACCGCGACGGTGAGCGGTTGCGGATCGTCGTTGGAAAGTCTGGTCACTGTTCTCACTTCGCTTCCTGTCGGGTCCGGCCCGCGGCCGGCAGGGGGTCGCGCGACGCCGAGGGGTCCAGCGCCGCACGGTCGAAGGTGTTCCGAACGTGCGAGAGCATCCCGAGCAGTTCCTCGGCGCCGACCGACGCCGCCGCGCCGCCGGGCACGTCCCGGACGGGCATGCGGCCGGCCGACGACCACCGCAGCCGGCCGCGCCGGTCGATGTGGCTGCGGGCGAGCTGGGCGTTGTCGGCGTGCAGGCAGTAGGGGACGTCGAGGTAACCGCGGGCGAACGCGGCCGGGAGCGCGCGGTCGATGTCGGGGTGGAGTTCCAGGACGGCCTCCACCATGTCCCTTGCCTCACCCAGGAGTTGCTCCGCCTCGCCCTCCTCGGGCCGGTCGGCCGGGGACGCGGTCGCGGTGCGGGCCGCATCCGCGGCCGCCTCCAGGGCATGGACGTTGTCCTCGACGGTGGGGATGCGGTGCGCCTCGGCCGGCGTCTTGACGATGAGCCGCTCGGTGCCGGTGAGCGCGGCCAGGCGCGCACTCTCGCGCAGCAGGGCCAGGGCGCCGGGGACGGTGTTGGGGAAGACGCCCATGTAGGTGTAGAGCACCACGTGCCAGTCGGTGTCCCCCAGATGCTCCCCGGCCAGCCGGCGCAGCGCGGCCAGCGCCGCCACGTCCTGGGGGAAGCTGGTCTGCTGGGCGTAGCTGAGCGAGACGCTGCGCAGGCCGTGACTGCGGAAGAAGATCCCCTCCAGCACGGACAGGGCCACCAGCAGACTTGGCGGGCACAGCTGCCCGAGCATGCAGCCGCCGAAGCTCTCCAGGTGCGCGCCGGGCACCCGCTCGGCCAGGACCTCGCAGCTGCGGGCCCAGGCTTCGACTGCCTCGGCCAGCGGAGTGCGGCTGTAGGGCAGGCAGTAGGAGACCGGCCCGCCCTCGGTGGCGTCGAGGCCGGCGTCGATCAGTGCGCGGACGATACCCAGGGGCAGCGGGGAGCCGTGGCGCACCTGAATCGCGAAGTCCCCGGCGCCGGCCGCCGTGATCATCTCGCGGGTCACCGGGCCCCCGTGGGCGACGATGGGGAAGCCGTTGAGGTCCTCGCCCCTCTCCAGGGCCCGCGCGGCGGAGGCGTGGTCGCCGACCCGGGTGTAGCTGTCCAGGGTGATGGTGCCCACCGTGCGGGCGCGGGCGCCGCGGACGGCGGCGAGGCCGGAACCCATCTGCTCCACGGTCGGGAACCCCATGCGCGGCTGGACCACCAGCTCACCGGCCGAGTGCGCCGCGGTCACCGCGGCGGCGAACGAGCCGGTGGGGCCGGTACGCCCGACGGCTGCGCTCACAGGACGAGGGCCGCGGGGGCCGGTCCGCGCAGGGTGCGGGCGTCGGGCGCGGCGAGGTAGCGGCGGAACTCGCCGATGCTCACGGAGTCCTCGAAGACCGCGTCGAAGCCCGCCTCGACCAGGCCCCGGACGTGGCTGCCGCCCTCGGCCCCGCGGGTGCCGAGCTTGCCCCCGATGACCACGGGCAGGCCGGCCAGGTCGGGCTCGGCGCGCAGCCGGGCGATGAGGCGGCGGCCGTCGAGGTGCCCGTGCCCGTTGACGCTGCTGATGACCACCATGTCGGGGCGGTGGCGCCGGCACTCGGCGATCAGGAGGTCGTCCGGGACGCAGGCGCCGATGTTGGTGACGCGGTGGCCGTACTCCTCGATCAGGAGCTGGAGGAAGACCAGGTTCCAGGTGTGGGAGTCGGAGGAGACGCTGGATACCAGCACCCGGCGGGGGCCGGCGGTGCCCGGAAGCGGCTCCGGGGTGATCACCGTGGGGGCGGCAGCGGACATGATGTGCGTATCTCCCGTGGTGAGACGTGGCGTGGTGGACGTGCGGTGCGCCGGGTGCGGCGTGGCGCGCCGGAGCGGGGCCCGGGGCGGGGTGCGGGGCGGGGTGCGGGCCCCGGTCCGCAGGGCTCATCAGGCCTGCGCGGCGACCTTGTCGGAGATCTGGTCGGAGACGGGCCGGATGGGCCGGTCCGGGGTGCGGGCCGCGGCCGGCCGCGTGCGGATGGCCAGCACGGTGCAGCCCTCCCGGCTGGACATCTGGTGCCGGGTGCCCGGGGCCTCGACGACCAGGTCGCCCTTGGTGTACGAGGGGCCGTCGCTGTGGTCGAGGACGCCGTCGAGGACGAGCATCAGCTCGTAGCCCAGGTGCTCGTGGAAGTCGCCGTGGGCGCCGGGCGGGAAACGCAGGATCAGGCCGACGGAGTCCTCGCCCTTCTTCTCGTCGGGGGCCCACAGAACGTGGTGCTCGACGCCGGCCCGCCCGGGTTCCTTCCAGGGCACCCATGAGAGGTCGGTGAGTTCGAAACCGCTGCGGAAGACATTGGGGATGAATTCGATGTCGGACATCTTTTCCTCTTGTTCGGGTAGGGGCGTGAGACTTCCCGGGGATCTCCCGAGATGAGTTTCCATGCCGGGAGAAAACCTTCGAACACGAGGCTATCTGCGCTGTGCGGCTCTATCGGGAGAGCTGTCGATTTCCGGTATCGAGGTTTCCGATATCTCTTTTTGCGCGTTATCCGGGAGACATCCGGAGCGGAAGTGGCCGGCGCCTTGCCGGGGGACGGAACGCACGGAAGGAGAGGCCGCCCGGCCCCTTCCGGGCGCCGGGCGGTGGGAACGCGGTGGACGGCGGGCGGATCAGACCAGGACCGGACCGGCGGACGGGCCGGGCGCGTCCGCCGCCGCGCCGCCAGCCCGGCGGGCCAGGCTCAGGAAGGCCGAGACGGCGGGGGAGAGCCAGCCGCTGTCCGGCAGCAGAGCCTGCACGTGCATCACGGTGCCGGGCAGGGAGTCGACCGGCGCCGGGCCCTCCGGCGCCGAACCACAGTCGGCCGCCGCCCGCGGGACCATGGCGACCCCCAGCCCGGCGCCCGCCAGACCGAGGGCGCCGCGGGTGGAACCGGTCTCCATGAGGGCCGGTGCCTCTCCCCGCACCGCCGTCAGGTAATGCGGCAGGACCTGCTGGGAGGGGCAGTCGGGGTCCACCACCAGGACCCGGTCCGGCAGGGGGGGATCGCCCGCGAGGGAGCCGACCGGACCGACGGGGACGAAGGGGACGGAGAAGAGCGCCTCGCGCAGTACGCCGCCCGCCGCCGCGGCCTTCCCCTCCCCGGCGGCGCGGGTGAAGGTCAGCCCCACGTCCACGCTTCCGGAGGCCACGGCGGCCTCCACGTCGCCGGTGCTCATCACCTTCAGGGAGAGACTGACGCGGGGGTACCGGTAGCGGCTCTGCCTGACGATCTCCTGCAGTTCGTATTCCATGAGGGGGGCGGTCGCCCCGACCACGACCCGTCCGGTCGGCTCGCCCTTGTTCTTGAGAGCGACGGACATCTCGTCCATGACGCTTAATATACGCCCGACATACACGCGGAACGTCTCACCGGCGGCTGTGAGACGAACGCCGTGCGGTAGGCGGTGGAAGAGCGGCGATCCGACCCTGTTCTCCAGGGACCTCACATGGGCTGTCACACTCGACTGGGAGTATCCGAGATTCTTGGCGGTTTTCGTGAGGCTGCCGGTCCTGGCCACTTCCCAGAAGGTCCTGAGCTGGTATGCGGAAAAATCCATGCGAAATCCCCCAGGCGGTGCTCTCTGACGGCCCGCGCGGTCGCAGGGAGGGCACCGGCTCCGGTCGGCGTGATGGCCGGCCGTCCCGGCGGCCGTCCCCGTGTTCCCGCGGCCGCCCACCGGCCGCCGCGCCGACCGTTCCCTGTCCCCGGCCCGATACCTCGCCTCCGTGAAGCGAACCCGTGATCGATGTTGGTCTGTGCCTGCGCAGCACGTGAAACGCTAGCATCACGGTCAGACCATTAGGAGATGACAGTGGCAAAAACACCTGTCACGGACGGTAGTCGAAGAGCGCGGGCCGAGCCACTGCCCGTCGAGTTCGCCACCACCGTCTCCGCGGCCAGGGGACGCCTCGTGGAGGGCCTCGGGTCGCCCGCCGGGCCGGAGGCGTGGCTGCGACGCCACCGGGAGCTGTTCCCCGAGCCCGGGCCCCTGCGGGAGGAGGCACTCCGCGCCTGCGAACAGCGGCTCGCCCGCGCGCGTCCTGCGTGACGCCGTCCGGCGCCTGATCGCCGCGCGGGTCGACCGCAAGGCGCCCGGTCCATGGGACATCACGCACGTCAACCGTGCTTCCGGAATGAGTCAGTCCTGGCCCGTCCTGGTCCGGCGGGACGCCCGTGCGCCGGTGCGGACTCCCTGCGCACCGGGGACGCCGTCACCCACGCGCTGTCGCCGGTCGCCCGCGGCTCGGTGCTCCTGCTGTCCGGGGAACGGGGCGCGCTGCCGCGCGGCTGCCGGGTCCTGGGATGCGTGCCCTTCTTCTACCGCCACCACCCCCGCCGCGCGTGGTGCTCGAGCGGATGCGGCAACCGCGCACGGGTGGCCCAGAACCAGACGAGGCGGCGCGCCGGTGACGGAAAGTGACGAATAGTTGATCCGTGCGTGGCCGGAAATGGCAATGAAGGGGTAAAAATTCATTAGCCGACAACGTCGGCCGAACGTCGCGGACACCTTCGCGACCCCCATCGGAATGGCCGATCGCAAGAGCGGTTCGCGGCTCCAAGCCGGTGGGTCAGCAGTACGAGCACGCCATCATCGTCCAGCAGACCCCGCGGCCCCACGACGCCTCGTACCAGACCTCCCGGCTGTTCGCCCTGCTGTCGATGAGCCTGGCGGACGCGGCGATCTCGGTGCGGGAGTCGAAGTACCACACGGGCCTGTGGCGTCCGGAGACGGCGATCAGGCTCGCCGGCACCGACGGCAACGCCCTGACCGTCGCCGCCCGGACTGGAAGCCGCTGTCGGCCACCGCGGCCGGCACGCACTTCCCGCTGTCCTTACCGCCCTACTCCTCGGGCCACTCGGGCATCGCGGCGGTCTGGGCGGGCATCCTCCAGGACTGCTTCGGCACCGAGCAGGTCTCCTTCACCGACACCGCCGACGCCCCGAACGCCGTCGGCGTCACCCGCGGCTTCACCAGCCTGAGCCAGGCCTCGCAGGAGAAGGCCGACAGCCGCCTGTACGCCGGTGTCCATTTCCGCATGGACAACGACGCCGCGCCGGCGCAGGGCTACCGGGTGGCCGACTACGTCTACGCCGACGCCCTGAAGTGAACCGCGACTTCCTGGGGTGATCCGCCCGGCCGGGGGTCAGACCCGCCGCTGCCTGTGGTGGCGGGCCACCCGCACCCGGTTGCCGCACCCCGGGGTGCACCACTCCCGGCGCCGGTGGGCCTTGACGAAGTACAGGATGCAGCCCGGGGCCGCGCAGGCGCGCACGTCGTGCCGTCCCGGACCCGCCAGCAGCTCCACGCCGGACACGGCCACCGCGCCGAGCAGGACCATCAGGGGGTCGGACTCGACCCAGCGCACCACCGGGCCGTCCGCCGTCCCGTCCCCGATCTCGGGCCAGCTCACGGCGAGCCTCGCGGCCCGGTTCACCACGGCGACCGGCCACTCGCCGTAGGGCTCCCGGGCGACGCAGGCGCGGCTCAGTTCCCTCAGCGCCTCGCGCAGCTGCCGGAACTCCTCCAGGTGGAGGGCGGTCGCCGGGTCCGCCGCCGGCCGGGCCCGCTCCGGGGGGAGCGCCCGCGCCTGCTCCCGCAGCCAGAGGTCCAGATCGGCCGGGACGGCCAGCGCGTCCACCAGGCTGCCGCGCAGCCCGCCCTGGATGAACGTGGTGTTCACCAGGTCCAGCGCCAGGGGCTCGCCGCTCAGAGGGGGCCGGGGCCTCTCGCCGCTCTCCGTCTTCGCCACCCCTCTCGCCGATCCGGGTTGTCGCCTCGCTGACGATAATGCCATACTCCCGAGCTAATGGATTACATGCGAATCCATCCATTACCAATGGAAAATCATTCGGAGGTCCTCGTGACAGCAGAACCGTCCGTCGGCACCGCCCCCGCTCCGGCCGCGACCGCCGCCACCGCCCGGCTGATCAGCCGGGCGCCGGCCCGTCCGTCCGCGCTCACCGTCACCGTGGCCACCGCCGGCTCGGTCGCCGGACTTGTCCTGCTGGTGGCCATCGGCGCCTGGCTGGACCAGGTCTGGCTGATCCCCCCGCTCGCGGCCAGCTCCGCCCTGGTCTTCGGAGCCCCTGCCCTGCCCCTGGCCCAGCCGCGCAGCGTCGTCGGCGGGCAACTGCTCTCCGCGCTCACCGGGTTCGCCGTCCTGGCGGTGGCCGGAAGCTCCGCGTGGGGGGCCGGGGTCGCGGGCGGTCTCGCGCTCGGCGTGATGATGCTGGCCCGCACGCCCCACTCGCCCGCCGCCGCCACCGCCGTGATCGTCGTGGCCCAGTCGCCCGACCCGCTGGTCTTCCTGCCGCTGCTGGCCGCCGCGTCCTCGCTCCTGGTCGCCGTCGGCGTCGCCACCGGCAGGCTGCGCGCCGCCACCCGCTACCCCACCTACTGGTGGGGGGGGGGGGGGGGGGCCCCCCCCTCTCGCTATGTCCAGGATGTGAGATTTGGCACCGCGGTGCGCCCTGTCCTCCGGGGGCGCACCAGATGACCTCACGCGGTCCGCGCCGCGGGAGACCCCGGGCGGCTGGGCCGGCGCGCGGCGCGCACCACCCCTTCCGGTGCTCGCCGGGGCCCTCGCGTGCGTGCCCGCCGCGCGGGTGGTACGGAAGGACGGGGGGTGGGGTACGCCCCCCGCCGCGCGTGGCGGGGCCCGTCAGCCGCGTGCCGCCTCCAGGGCCGTGCGCAGCCGGCCGCCGGACTCCCTCAGCAGGCGCTCGGCCGTGGGACCGTCCACCTCGCCCAGGATGGTGAGGATGGCGTTCTTCACCTCACCGCCGGTGGCCGCGAGCGCGGACTCGATCCGCTCGTCGCTCGCCCCCGTGGCCAGCGAGACGATGCGGCGTGAGCGGGCCCGCAGCTTCTCGTTCGAGGCGCGCACGTCGACCATAAGGTTCCCGTACGTCTTGCCCAGCCGGATCATGGTGATGGTCGAGATCATGTTGAGGACCAGCTTCTGGGCCGTGCCCGCCTTGAGCCGGGAGGAGCCGGTGATCAGCTCCGGGCCCACGACGACCTCGATGCCGTGGTCGGCCGCCGCCGCCAGCGGCGAGCCGGAGTTGCAGGACAGTCCGACCGTCAGCGCCCCGAGCCGCCGCGCGTGCTCGACCGCGCCGACGGTGTACGGGGTACGCCCGGAGGCGGAGACGCCGACCACCACGTCGTCGGGGCCCAGCTCCAGGTCGTCGAGGTCGGCCGCGGCGAGGTCGGGGCGGTCCTCGGCGCCCTCGGCGGCGCTGACCAGCGCGTCCGGGCCGCCCGCGATCACCCCGACGACCTGGGACGGGTCGGTGTCGAAGGTGGGCGGGCACTCGCTGGCGTCCAGTACACCCAGCCGTCCTGCCGTCCCCGCCCCCGCGTAGACCAGCCGCCCGCCGCGCGCCATCCGCTCGGCGGCGGCGTCGATGGCGGCGGCGATGCGCGGGAGCTGGGAGGCGACGGCGGTGGGCACGGTGGCGTCCTCCGCGTTCATGACTCCGGCGATCTCCAGGGTGGGGAGCCGGTCGATCTCGGACAGGTCGCTGCGGAACGCCTCGGTGGTGAGCGTTTCCAGCTCGGCGCGCAGTCGGCCGTACGCGCCGTCCGGGTCCTGGGGGACGCGGGGATCGCGGGGGGTGCCGCCGGGATCACGGCCGGGATCGCCGGGTCCGTGGCCGGCGGCGGTCGGGGAGGAGGTCATGACGGTGCGGCTCTTTCCGTTCTTCCGTTCTTCCGGATGCCGGTTCCGGCCGGTCACCGGTGCCGGCGCCGGACGCGGGTGCGGGCGCGGGGATCGGGCGGCGCTGTCCGGGTACGGGCAGCGGGTGCGGGGTCAGCGCTGCCGGGGCGAGTGGCGGTGGGCAAGTGCCTCGTAGGAGGCCGACAGGGCGGGGGCGGCGGTCTCGTAGGTGCGCTGTGCCACGCCGATGAACAGGCAGTCCACGACCAGCAGCTGGCTGGTCCGGCTGGACATGGCCGCCGGGCGCAGTTCGCTCTCGCGCGCCGTGGAGGTGGTCAGCACGTGGTCGGCGTACTGGGCTATCTCCCCGTCCGGGCGCCCGGTGACGGCCACGGTGGTGGCTCCGTGGTCGAAGGCGGCACGCAGCGGTTCGATCACGTCCACCGTACGGCCGGAGTGGGTCACCGCCAGGGCGACGTCGCCGGCGCGCAGCTGCACGGCGCCGGTGACGGCCAGGTGCGGATCGGCGTGGGTGTGGGCGACCAGGCCGATCCGCAGCAGCTTCTGCGCCAGGTCCTGGGCGACCAGGGCGGAGGCTCCGACGCCGTAGAGGTCGATCCGGCGAGCGGTGGCCATGGCGTGCGCGGCCGCCTCGACCTGGCCGGGGTCCAGCCCGGCGGCGGTGTCGGCCAGGGTCTGCCGCTCGTCGTGGGCGAGCTTGGCTATGACCTCCTCGATGGGATCGTCCACGGCGATGTCCGCGGTCACCGACGGGGAGGCGCCGGATGCCTGCTGCGCGGCGAGCCCGGCCAGCGCCAGCCGCAGATCGCGGTAGCCGGGGTAGCCCAGCAGCCGCGAGGTCCGTACGACGGTGGCCTCGCTGGTGCCGGTGCGCTCGGCGAGGCCGGTGACGGTGAGCCGCGCGCATCCGGCGGGATCACCGGCGACGGCCTCGGCGACGCGCTGCATGGAGCGGGTCATCGAGGGGGCCATGGTGCGCACCTTGGCCACGAGGGCGGCGGGCTCCGGGAGGCCGGGGCGGCGGCCCGGAGCGGTGTCGCGGACCGGGTCGGCGAAACTTTCCTTCATGTTCTTGGCCACATAGTGGAAGATATTTTCGCCGGAAGGGGTCGTCAAGACGTCCGCCGCCCTCGCGGCCGTCTGCTCCAATGGAGGGGCTATGACTGAGCAGCAGCCCCCTTCCCCCGGCCCCGATCCCCGAGAACCCGGCTCCGACGGCCTCGAACGGGCCCTCCACACCGGCCGGGCGTTCGTCCTGGCCGACCTCGCCGCCTGCGGCATCACCGAGGCCGAGGTCGTCTCACTGGTCGAGGAGGCGGTCTCCCACCGCCGCTGGTGGGTCGGGCAGTGGCCCGAGGGCGCCCCCTTCGTTCCCGGCCTGATCGCCCAGGACGTCCAGGACGCCCTGCTGGACCGCCGGGGCCGCTGGCCGGGCTGCCCGCTGTGCGGCGGCGAGGAGGAGCACGCCCTCGACGTCGAACCCGAGCTCGGCCCGGACCCGCACTGGGTGTGCGGCCGGACGGCGACGGCGGTGGCGCCCGTCGGTGAGCTGGGAAGCGCCCGGTGACGGTCTACATCGACCCGCCCGAGTGGCCGGGGCACGGGACGCTGTGGTCGCACCTGGTCAGCGATGTCTCCTACGAGGAGCTGCACGCGTTCGCCGCCGTCCTCGGCTGCCCGCGCCGGGCCTTCGACCGCGACCACTACGACGTACCCGCCCACCGCCACGGGCGGGCGGTGGGGCTCGGCGCGGTCGAGGTGGGCGGCAAGGAGCTGCTGCGGCGGCTGACGGAGGCGGGCCTGCGGCGGCGCAGGCCTCCGCGCCGGGCGGTCACGGTGCGCTGAGCTGTTCCGGCACCTCCGGCCCGTCCGCGGTGGTGGGCTCCTCACGGGAGGCGGGGACGCCGAGGGCCAGTACGGCGGTGTCGTCGTCCACACCCTCGCCCAGCCCATCCAGCAGGGCGCCGACGGCGGCGACGGCGTCCGCGGCGCTCGCCGGGGCCAGCCCGGCCGCGAAGTCGAGCAGGGCCTCCTCGCCGTAGCGCCCTCCTTCCCGTTCCCGGCGGCGGCCGTCGGCGTGGACGGTGCGGGCCTCGGTCAGCCCGTCGGTGTACAGCAGCAGGGTGTCGCCGGGGGCCAGGCGCACGGTGGTGGCGGTGAAGTGGGCGTCCGGCAGCACCCCGACCAGCTGGCCTCCGGGGGTGTGCAGGTACCCGGCGGTGCCGTCGGCGCGCATCAGGAGGGCCGGGGGGTGGCCTCCGGCGGCGATGGTGAGCTCGCAGCCGTGCCCGCCCGGGGTGAGCAGACCGTGGACGACGGTGCAGAAGCGCGGGTCCTCGCCGTGGTTCTCGTGCTCCAGGACGGTGTTGAGGTTGGCCAGCACCCTGATCGGGTCGGGGTTGGAGGCGCTCGCGGCGCGCAGGGAGTAGCGGGCGAGCGAGGTGACGGCCGCCGCCGCGGCGCCCTTGCCGGACACGTCGCCGAGGAAGAACCCCCAGCGCCCGCCGGAGACGGGGAAGAGGTCGTAGAAGTCGCCGCCGACCTCGTCGGCCGAGGCGGTGTGGTAGTGCGCGGCCAGTTCGGTGCCGGGGATGTCGGGCAGGGCGGGCGGGAGCAGGCTGCGCTGGAGGGTGGTGGCCAGCTGCTGGACGCGTTCGCGTTCGCGGTCGGCCTCCTGCCGGGCGCGCAGCAGCTCGGTCTCGTACGCGCGGCGGTCGCGGGCCTCGAAGACGGAGGTGCGCACCAGAGCCGGCCGCCGTCCCGCGCCCTCTCCCCCCGAGCCCTCCCGCACCGTGGCGGCGATCAGCACCGGCAGCCGTCCGCCGTCGGCGGTCCTCATCTCCAGCGCGATCCCGCCGATGCGACCCCGCATCCGCAGCAGCGGGGCGAAATGGGTCTCGTAGTAGATCCTGCCGCCGACGGTGAGCAGTTCGGAGAAGGTGCGGCGGCCGACCAGCTCCTCGCGGCGGTAGCCGAGCCACTCCAGCAGGGTGGCGTTGACCTTGACGATTCTGCCGCCTGGGAGGGCGGAGAGCTGGCCGCACGGTGCGTTCTCGTACAGATCCTCCGGGTCGTCCTCCGGGTCCGGGTCCGCGCGGGAGGTCACCGGGCCCTCGCGAAGGAGGTGATGGCCTCGGCCGTCGGGCCGGGGGCGCTCAGCTGCGGGCAGTGCCCGTGGGCGTCCAGGGTGACCAGGGTGCTTCCGGCGATCTCGTCCCGGACGAACGCGCCCACCTCGCGCGGGGCCAGGGTGTCGTGGGCGCACTCGATCACCAGCGTCGGCACGGCCACCCCGGCCAGGTCCTCGCGGTTGTCGGACAGGAAGGTGGTGCGGGCGAAGACGCGGGCCATGCGCGGATCGGTGCGGCAGAAGCTGTCGGTCAGCTCCTCGCCCAGCTCGGGCCGGTCCGGATTGCCCATGATCACCGGCGCCATCACCGATGACCAGCCCAGGTAGTTGCTCTCCAGCGACTCCAGCAGTTCGTCGATGTCGGCCCGGCTGAACCCGCCCCGGTACTCGCCGTCGTCGATGTAGGAGGGGGAGGGGGTGAGCAGCACCAGTTTGGCGAAGCGCTCCGGCTCGCGCAGCACCGCCAGCACCCCGATCATGGCGCTGACCGAGTGCCCCACGAACACCACGTCCCGCAGCTCCATGGCGTGGCAGATCTCCAGCACGTCCCGCGCGTACCCCTCCAGGGAGGAGTAGCGCTCCTCGTTCCAGGCGGAGGGGTCCGAGCGACCGGAGCCCACGTGGTCGAAGAGCACCACCCGGAACTCCTCCGCCAGCGTGGCCGCCACCAGGCGCCACAGGTTCTGGTCGCAGCCGAACCCGTGCGCCAGCATCACCACCGGTCCGTCCTCCCGGCCGGTGACGGTGACGTTGTTCCTCCTGCGCACGTCCATCTCACATGTCCTTTCCATTCGCACCCGGCGTTCCGGCGGCCGCGGGGCCGGGCGCGGATGGACCGCGGGTGCACTGGCCACCGAGGTTAGTCCGGTACCCCGAACGGGGCGTGTCAGAGCGGTCCGGCGGTACGCCGGTGCCACCGCGCGGCGGCCACCGTCGCGCCGACGGCCGCGGCGGCCAGCAGCGCGCTGACCCAGGAGACGCCGGTGTAGCCCCAGCCGGCGGTTATCACCAGTCCGCCGATCCAGGGGCCGAGGGTGTTGCCGATGTTGAACGCCGAGGTGGCCGTCGCGCCCGCCAGGGTGGGGGCGGCGCCCGCCACCTCGAACATCCGGGCGTTGACGGCGGGGGCGGTGAAGAACGAGGTCACCCCCAGCCCCAGCGCCAGCCCGACGGCCGCCGCCGGCAGGTGCGCGGTGAGCGCCAGCAGCGCCAGTACGGCGGTGGTGGCGGCCAGGCCGGCGTACATGGCGCCGAACAGGTGCGCGTCACCGACCCGGCCGCCGAGCGCGGCGCCGATCAGCGCGCCGACCCCGTACAGCGCCAGCACGGTCGGTACCCAGCCCTCGCCCAGGCCGGCGGTGTCGGTGAGCAGCGGGGAGAGGTAGGAGAAGAGACAGAAGGTGGCGGCGGCGTTGAGCGCGGTGATCACCAGCGCCAGCCACACCTGGCCGTCGCGGTAGATCCGCAGTTCACGGCGGAGTACGGGGCGGTCCGCGCCGGTGGGCGGCCGGGTGGGCGGCACCAGTGTCAGTACCCCGGCCACCGCGACCGCCGCCAGGAGTGCCACCGCCCAGAAGGCGGCCCGCCAGCCGGCGTGCTGCCCCAGGAGCGCCCCGGCCGGCACCCCCAGGACGTTGGCGACGCTCAGCCCGCCGATCATCACCGCCATCGCCTTCGCCTTCGCGCCCGCCGGGGCCAGCGACACGGCCACGGCGGCGCCCACCGCCCAGAACCCGGCGCACGCCAGCGCGCTCACCACCCGCGAGGCGAACAGCACCTCGTACGTCGGCGCGAGCGCCCCGGCCACCTGGCCGGCCCCGAAGACGGCCAGCAGCGACACCAGCGTGGTTCGGCGGGGCAGCCGCAGCGTCGCGCCGGCCAGCACCGGGGCGCCGACCACCATGCCGATCGCGAAGGCGGACACCAGCAGCCCGGCCTGCGGAATGGTGACCGACATGTCGCGGGCGATCGGCTGGAGCAGCCCGGCGATCATGAACTCCGAGGTGCCGAGCGCGAACACGGACAGACCCAGGATGTGGACGGCCAGGGGCATACGGGGGCGCCCCGTACGTGGCGGGACGCCCTCGGACGATGATGTGTCGAGTGGTGGCACGTCCGGGCCCAACATCATCACCGGAGAGAACATTCCTGGTCGGAGACCCTGCCGTCGGCCCGTTCGCCGGAAGGCCGGGGAGCCGGACGGCCCGCGCCGCCGCTCCGCCCGGTGCCGCGCGACATCGTTCCGGCCCGGGCGCGGCTCACGCGGAGAGCAGGCCGATCCGGTCCAGGACGGCGACCAGGTGATCGGTGGTGTGGTAGCGGCGGTGGGGCTCGGTCCAGCGCGCCAGGAGGTCGTCGGCGTAGGCGTACGGGGAGGAGGTGCCGGCAGGGAGGGCCGCCTCCGGGCGGCGCAGGGCGAGGAGGGTCCGGGTCCAGCGCTCGCGCAGCCCGTCGTGGGCCGGATGGCGGGTCTTCCGCATGACCATGGCGCAATTGTGTGCCCCGTCTTCACGGCGTGTCCCGCGATGTGGCAGGCTCCACTATATGTCTAGACCAATCCTCGAAGTGATCGCCCTCGACGCCCAGGACGCGATCGCCGCGCAGACCGGAGGGGCGGACCGTCTCGAACTGGTCGGCGACATGGCCGCGGACGGCCTCACACCCGCCCGGGAGACCTTCGCCGCCGTCCGCTGCGCCACCGGTCTGCCGGTGCGGGTGATGCTGCGCGCGGCGGGCGGATTCGCGGCGGGCGGCGAGGCGGCGCTGGAGGAACTGTGTGAGCGGGCGCGCGGCCTGCGCGAGGAGGGCGCGGAGGAGTTCGTGCTCGGCTTCCTCGACGAGACCGGGCAGCCCGACCTCGCCGCGATCGGCGCGCTCCTCGACGCCGTCCCCGGCTGCCGCTGGACCTTCCACCGCGCCATCGACCACTGCGCCGACCGCGCCGGGCTGCGCAAGCGGCTCGACGGACACCCCGGTCTGGACGCCTACCTCACCGCGGGCTCGGCGGACGGCGTGACGGCGGGCCTCGCCGTCCTGTGCGCCGAGGCGGCCCGTACGGCGGCCGGGGAGCCCGGCTACCTCCCGCTGCTGATGGCCGGCGGCGGCCTGGGTCTCGGCCACGTCCCGGCCCTGCGCGCCGCGGGCGTGACCGCCTTCCACATCGGCGGCGCGGCCCGCCCCGGCGGCTGGGACACCCCGGTCTCCCCGGACGCGGTGCGCACCTGGCGCGAGACGCTGGACGGCTGACCGGACGGGCCCCGGTCCCCGTACGCGGGGGGGGGGGGGGGGGGGGGGGGGGGGGGGGGGGGG
>NZ_JAJFAU010000028.1:0-19038 GCF_022614595.1 Streptomyces sp. CNQ085 | reverse complement strand
CCCCCCCCCCCCCCCCCCCCCCCCCCCCCCCCCCCCCCACCGCGTACGGGCTCACCGCTGCAGGGCGGGGCTCCGTACCACCGCGGCCTCCGGCAGCCGCCGGACCGGGCGGTGGTCGACGGCCGCCCACAGCGCGACGGCGATGAAGAGCATTTGCAGGGGGACCCTGAACCACAGGGGCGTGGCCGCTTCGCCGTTGAACACGACACCCTCGACCGCGGCGTGGATGTTGGCCGGGAGCATCAGCGAGAAGAGCACGGCCAGACCGAATCCGGCCGCCGGGCGGGTCGCGGCCAGGACGAGGCCCAGGGCGCCGATGAGCTCCAGCACACCGGTCAGGTAGACCATGGTGTGGGCCCACGGCACGAACGGCGGGACCATGGCCGCCATGTCCCCGTGACCGGGCATCGAGGTGGCGCCCGAGCGGATGAAGTGCGTGGCCGCGGTGACCGTCAGCATGACCGCCAGGCCGTGAGCGGCCGCGATCCGCCACGTCTGGAACCGGCCGACGCCCAGTGCGCCGAGCAGCCGGAAACCCAGTGCCGGGCCGATGAGGAGCATGAGCGTTCCGAACATGGTCGACCTCCGGAGGACGGGGAGAGAGGGAAGCGGACGAGCGGGGTCGCGGACGGGATGTCCGCCGTGCCTTGCCGCGCCGTGCCGCTCTCCGGCTGCCTCGGCGCCCACCCGTACTCTTCCACCGGGCCGCTCCCGCGGGGCGTGGTGAAGGTCCCCCGGTGCCGGGGCCGCAGGTCGCCCCTCCGCTGCCCGGCCGGCCCCGGGAGCCGGGACGTTCGGCCCTGGCGGGCCCGCACCGCCCGGTCACGGCGCTCCGCCCGTTCCACCCGCTCCGCCGGAGGCCCGTCGTCCGGCCGCCTCACTCCGCGGCCGGACCGCTCCCGCCCGGCCGCCCGGTCGCCGCCCGCCCGCTGCCCAGCCACTCGACGTCCAGCGACCGGACCCACCTGTGGCAGTTGCGGCTGAAGTCCGGCGACGGCACGTCCCGGAAGAGCCCGCCCAGATCCCCCGGCGCGTCGTCCGGATCGGGCAGGACCATGGCCAGCCGCTGGAGCGAGGGGGAGCTCTGCGCCGCGACCAGTTCGCGGAACTCGCGGTACGTCACGTGCCGCGGGTCGCGCGCCGGACCGAAGCGCCCCATGAGGTCGTCCAGCCGGGTCGGTTCCCGCTGCACCACGTGGAAGGTCTCGCCCAGACACCGCTCGCGCAACGCCGCCGAGATGAACCGGCTGACGTTGTCCACCGGGGTGAAGTCGCCCCGTGCGCCCGACTCGAAGCGGACGCCGAGTTCCGCGCACGCCGTCAGGACGAACTCGGCGAGGCTGCCGCCGTGGCTGAGGACGCCGGTGCGCGAGTGCGGCATCACCTCGCCCATGCGGTACAGGCTCACCGGGAGGCCGTACCGCCGCCGGGCCTCGCGCAGCAGCGCCTCGGCGACCCACTTGCTCCGGCTGTAGCCGTCGCCCGGCACCTCCTCGGCCGCGGGGAAGGCGTCCTCACCGGGCACCGGGCCGCCGTGGGACGCGCGGGGCAGGATGCCGAGCGTCGACAGGTGGTGCACGGGACGGGCCGGCCCGGGGCCGGTGCGGGCGAGCCGGACTACCTCGCGGGTGCCGAGCACGTTCACCGCGCGTAGACGCCGGTAGGGGTAGACGAGGTTCACCTCCGCGCCCGCGTGCACGATCGTGTCCGCCCACTCGGCCAGCTCCCGGAAGCCGGAACCGGACAGCCCGAACCCCTCGGCGCCGAGGTCGCCGCGCACGACCCGGACCCGGCCGTCGCCGCTGCCGACGGGCAGGCCGTAGTGGCGGGCGCGGGCGTCCAGCCGGGCGCGGGCGGCCGCGTCGTCCCCGGCGTTGACCAGGCAGGCGACGGTGGCGGTCGTGGACCGCAGCAGCTCGTCCAGCAGATGGATGCCGATGAAGCCGGTGCCGCCGGTGAGGAGGATGTGCCGGGGCGGGGCGACGGCCGCGGGCCGCGGGGACGGTGCGGCCGCCGGACTGGCCGGTTCCGGAGCGGCGGCGTCGGCCAGCATCTCCCGGTGGACGGCCGCCTCCCCGGCTTCTGGGCCGCCCCGGGCGATCAGACGGACCTGGGCGGCGACGGTCGGCGCCCCGGCGATGTCCCGCACCGACAGGCGCAGGCCGAACAGGTCGCGCAGGCGCAGTACGAGCCGCTGTGCGCTGAGGGAGGTGCCGCCGATCTCGAAGAAGCCGTCCCGCGGGCCGGGGGTGACGCCCAGGAGCTCGGCCCACAGCGAGCGGACCGCTCCTTCCGGGTCGCCTTCGGGCGCCGGCCCGTCCCCGGTACCGCCGCTCCCGGGCGCCGCGGCCCGTTCCGCCGCTTCCGGCCCGTCCAGCAGCCGCGCCAGGGCCCGGCGGTCGGCCTTGCCGTTGGGGGACAGGGGCATGCTCCCGATCCGCACGAACCGGTCGGGTACCAGCTCGGCGGGGAGCAACCTCCCGGCCCGCGCCCTGGTGTCCGCGAGGTCGAGGGCCTCGCGGGCGACCACGGCCGCGACCAGGGTCTGACCGTCCGCCTCGCCCCGCAGTACGACCCGCACGTCCTGGACCCCCGGCAGCGTCAGCAGCGCCCGCTCGACCTCCGCCGGTTCGATCCGCACCCCGCGTACCTTGAGCTGGTCGTCGCGCCGACCCACGAAGTACAGGCAGCCGTCGGCCCGGTAGTGGCCGAGGTCGCCGGTGCGGTAGAGGCGGTCGCCGGGGATGTCGGGGAAGGGGTTGGGCACGAACGCCGCCCCGGTCCGCTCCGGGTCGCCGAGGTAGCCCAGCCCCAGGCAGTCGCCGCCGATGAGGATCTCGCCGGTCTCGCCCGTGCCCAGACGCCCCATCGAGGAGTCCACGACCACCGCCGAGGTGTTGTCGATGGGGCGGCCGACGGGTATCTCGTCGCCGGTGCCGCCTTCACGACCGGCGTCCGCGGTGACGGTGTGGAAGACACTGCCGATCGACGCCTCGGTGGGGCCGTAGGTGTTGGTGATCGCCGTGCCGGGAAGCAGCCCGTGGAACCTGCGGACCGCCTCCACGTTGATCGCCTCGCCTCCCAGCAGGACCTGCCGCAGGGAGCCGGCCGCCCGTACCAGCGCCGGGTCCGAGGCGAGCAGATCGACGAGTACGGTGAAGATCGACGGCACGAAGTCGGTGATCGTCACTCCGTGACGGCCGATCTGGTCGACGGTGCGCTCCAGGTCGAGCAGCCCGTCGCGGTGCGGCATGACGACGCTGCCGCCCATGGTCAGCGGCCACAGCAGCTGCCACAGCGACGAGTCGAAGACCGACCGGCTGTTCTGGAGCGCCACGTGCCCGGCACCGAACCTGCGGGTCATGTGGAGGAACCGGTTGAGCAGACCGCGGTGCACGTTGAGCGTGCACTTGGGCAGGCCCGTGGTGCCCGAGGTGAAGAAGCCGTAGGCGAGGTCGGTACGGCCGGGGCGCCCGCCGGCGGGGGCGGCGTCGGCGCCGTCCAGCTTCCGGTGGTCGGCCACCAGCGCGCGGGCGCAGCCGGCCGCCGGGGCCGGGGTGCGCGGGGAGACGACGGCGATGTCGGTGCCCAGGCCCCGCAGCAGCGAGCCGATCCGCTCCCGGGGCCAGTCCGGGTCGAAGGGTATGAAGGGAACCCCGGCCTTCATCGCCGCGACCATCGCGAGCGGGAGTTCCATCCCGTCGCTCACCAGCAGGGGGAGCAGGGTCTCCCGGCGCGCCCCGTGGTCCACGAGCCTGGCGGCCAGGGAGTTGGCCACGCGGTCCAGCTCCCGGTAGCTCAGCGTCGCGCCGTCGTAGTGCAGCGCGTCGGCGTCGGGGGTGGCACGGGCCTGCTCCTCGATCAGGTGCAGGGTCGTCGCGGTGTCCCGCGGGTACGGCACGCGGCGTCCGTTGGGATCGGGCAGTGCGGGCGAGGACGTGCTGGCTGGCATCGTGGACCCCAATCGAGTGTGGTTCCAGGCGTTTCCAGGCGTTTCCGGGACTGCTCTGCGGTACGGGCCGTGCGGGTGGGGCGAGGGTCGTGAGGGCCGCCGCGCGGCTGTGCGGGTGGAGGGCGCGGCGGCCGGGCCTGCCTTCAGGCGGCGGGCAGGACGAGGGCGTGGGAGCGCAGCTCCTCGTAGAAGGGCAGGTGGTGCCGGAGGTGGCCGGCCAGCACCGGGCTGTCGTCGACCGTGACGGCGTGGCGCCGGCCGCTCTGCCGGAAGCCGGAGCTGCGGGCGACGTCCCTGTGCCACCGGCTGGTGCGGCTCCACTCGGAGCGCTCACCCGACCGCCAGGACAGAGCCCGCTCGTCGTAGGGGATGCCGACGGCCTCGCAGTAGGCGCGGACGGTGTCGCCCGGGCGTTCGACGAGGACGTCGGCGTCGACCACGACGGGAGCGCGCCCCGTCTCCCGGCGGACCCGGTCGAATATCTCGTACTGGTGCTCGAACCCGATCTCCGGGAGCTTCACCCCGGGGTTCACCGCGTAGTGCGACTCGATGGCGCGCCGCGGATCGCGGACGATGAAGGTGTGCGTGACGGCCTCGGCCAGCGGCAGCGAGTCGAAGAGGCGGACGTGCGGGTACTCGGTGGTGTCCTTGAAGAACACCGGTGTCCGCGCCGACTCCTCCGTGAACGCCCGCAGCACCTCCTCCGGCGTGGTGAGGCGCCGTCCGCCGGCCTCGACACCGTGCCCGGCGGCCAGTTCGGAGAACGGCTCGTGGTGGGCGCGGAAGTCGCCGCGCTGCACCATCATCCGGAAGAAGGCCGTCGACATGGACCGCGGCGGGGACCACAGGGCCAGCACCGCCGGCCCCGCGGGAGCGCTCACTGCGACCACTCCGTCGGCTCCCGGTCCCAGCGGTGGGCGCGCAGCTCGCGCATCAGCTCATCGGGCAGCCGGCGGCCGTCGCTGACCGCGATGTTGGCGGAGACGTGCCCGGGGCGGCGCATGCCGGGGATCACGGTGTGCACGTCGTCGTTGTGCAGGATGAAGCGCAGAGCCAGTTCGGGCAGCGTCATGCCGCCGGGGACGACTTCTTTCAGCGCCTCCGCGCGGTCCACGCTGGCGTTCAGGTTCTCGGGCACGAAGTAGGAGGCCCGCCAGTCGCCCTCGGGCCAGGTGGTGTCCTTCGTCAGCGTACCGGTCAGGGTGCCCTCGTCGAACGGGACGCGGGCGATGACGCCGATGCCCAGTTCCCGGCAGAGCGGGAAGAGTTCGTCCTCGGGAGCCTGGTCGAAGATGTTGTAGATGACCTGGACGGCGTCGATCAGGCCGGTCCGCAGGACCTCCGTCGCGTTCCAGGGCTCCCAGCGGTTGATGCTGACGCCGATCCCGTCGACCATGCCCGAGGAGCGCAGCGCCTCCACGGTGGCCAGCCAGCGCTCGTCCCGCGCCCAGTGGTCCTCCCACACGTGGAACTGCATCAGGTCCACGCGGGGGACACCGAGGTTGCGCAGGCTCTTCTCGGTGTACTCCATGACGTGGTCGTAGGGGAACACGTCGCCGACGTCGGATTTCCTGGTGGAGGGGAACCTGCGGTCCTTGGGAGGGATCTTGGTGAAGGCCTTCAGCCCCTTTCCCGGATTGGCCGCGAGGAGCTTCCCCAGCAGGACCTCGCTGTGCCCGCGGCCGTAGATCCACGCGGTGTCGAACGCGTCGCAGCCGAGGTCCACGGCGAGCTGGAGGGCGGCGAGACTGGTCTCGTCGTCCGCGCCCTGCCAGCCGCCGGGGCCGGCGCCGACCCCCCACATCCCGTAGCCGATCTCCCCGACCCGCCAGCCCAGCCGGCCGAATGTGCGCTGAAGCATGTCTGTTCCCCTGTGAGCGAGTGGACAGGTGTGAGCGAGTGCGCGGGAAGGCGCGGAAGCCGCCCGCGGATCATCCGGAGGCGGGCCCGGCGAGGGGCGCCGAGTCCCAGTTGTGGCCGCCTCCGCCGGTGAACCGGCGCTGCCGCAGGACGTCGGCGTCCCCGCCGATCCTTGGCAGCGCCCGCCCGATGACGCCGCCCTTGTAGAGGTCGAGCCGGACGGTGGCGCCGGCCGGGCCGGCGATCTCGGCCAGCCCGGCCCGCGCCGCCCGGGCGGTACGGCCGTGCGCCGTCCCCTCGTAGACGCAGACCGCGAGCTGCCGGGCGAGGAACCGAGCGGTGTCCGCGGCGCCCCGGTCGGTGACCGTCTCGTGGGCGGCGCGCACCGCGTGCGACAGCAGCTCCATGCCCGGCGCCTCGTACACACCGCGGCACTTGGTGCCGTTGATGCGGTGCTCCACCACGTCGGTCAGGCCCAGCCCGTTTCGCCCGCCGACGGTGTTGGCCAGCTCCAGCAGCTCCTCCGGCGGCAGGCGGCGGCCGTCGAGGGCCACCGGGCGGCCGTGCTCGACGGTGACGGAGACCGTCTCCACCCGGTCCGGCGCCTGCCGGGGAGAGGCGCCCATCAGCCGTTCCAGACCCGCCGCCGTGGTGCCCAGGTCCTCCAGGCCGGCGTCCTCGTGGGAGGTGCCCGCGAGATTGCCGTCGACGGAGTGCTCCGCGGTGTTGCCCGGCATGCACACCAGGCCCGCCGAGGCGACGTGGCGGGCCATCGCCTCCCGGTCCGGCAGGGCCGCCAGCACCTCCGGGTCGCGCCAGGGGGCGAAGACCGCGAGGTCCGGCGCGAAGTGCGCGCCGTAGCGCTCGAAACGGCGCTGGTCGTTGCCGCCGCCGACGCAGCCGTGCGCCAGTACGCCGGCGCCGGACCGGCGCAGCTCGGGCACCACGCGCTCGACGATGACGGCCCGGGACAGGCCCGTGGTGTTCCAGTAACCCCCGTCGTAGTGGGCCTGGAAGGCGACGACGTCGAGCGCCGCGTCCGCCATGGGGCGGCGGGCGTCCACCTCGCGCACCGGTATGCCGGCCGCGCGCACCGCGCCGGTGAACTCGCGGAGGTCCTTCCCCGGGCACTGGCCGATGTCGAGGACGAACGCCTCCACGTCGTATCCGCCGCCGTGCAGCCAGGAAGCCAGTGCGAGGGAGGAAAGCCCTCCGGAGAGGCAGATTCCTATCTTCCGCCGTTTCAGTTCGGACAGCGAGAGGTCCACCCATCCTCCAGGGGAGATGCGCCTGCGCTCCGGTGTTCGCACCGGGCTGTGCGGTACGGGGACATGCTGTCCAACCCGCGCGGGCGGGGGGAAGTGAGCACCGCGGGTCATGATGCTGCAATGCGTAAACCTGAAGGTGTTGTACATGGGCGGAAACCGGGCCAACCCGGAGCCGCCCGGCATCCCGCGCCGCGGGTCGGGGAGCACGCCGTTCAGCCGAACCGCGGGCGCCCGTCCTGCCGCTGGGAGTCCAGAAGCCCGGACCGGGCGAGCAGATAACCCAGCTGGGCCCGGCTGCCGGCCCTGAAGTGGTCGGCGGCCCACTTGATGTGGTTGGCCACGGTGCGGGGGCTCACACCCAGCCGTTTCCCGATCGCCTTGTCGGTGTGCCCCTCCACCATCAGGCGCAGTACGGCCCGCCGGGTCTGGGAGGTGAACGCGTGCGGCTGCCACCGGTCCGTGCCCCGGAACACGGGCTCGGCCCGGTCCCACGCGCAGTCGAAGACGTTCACCAGGTGGCGCACGATCGCGGGGTGGCGCACGGACAGGGCCGCCGGCTGGTGCTCCTGCGCGGCGGGTATGAAGGCGACGGCGCCGTCGAAGACGGTGACCTGGCTGAACGCCTCGGCCAGGGTGCGCATCTCGGCGCCGGCCGCGGTGATCTTCTCCGCGTAGGCGAGCGTCGGGCCGTGGGAGCGCACGGTGTGCTGGTGCAGCACCCGCTGCCGCACCCCCCTGGAGCACAGGTCCAGCGCCTCCGGCAGGCTGCGGGCCAGCGCCTCCTCACTCAGGCCGCCGCCCGGCCGGGCGGTCATCACATCGCTTCCGCAGGACCGGGCGGCCCGGCGCAGGGCCCGGTCGACGGCCTCCTCGCCGAGCAGTAGGTCCGCCGTGCGGTTGACCTCCCGGCCGATCTGCCGGTACGCCGACTCCGCGCGGGCCAGCACCGACCGGACCGACCGCAGGGTCTGCTCCTGCTCCTGGATGGCCTGCTCGATCGGGCGCGCGAGCCCGGCGGCGGCGACATCCGGCGGCACCGGCACCAGCGTCCCGGTGCACTCCGGCGACCGGCGCAGCAGCCCCAGTTCCAGCAGGCAGCCGGGCGCCTGCCCGGCGGGCGCGCTGCCCCGGGCCAGCGCCTGACGGTAGAAGGCGTCACCCTTGTCGCAGATGTCGGACCCCGGGTGGCCGCCCACGGGCCCGGCCACTGCGTCGGCCACGGGCCCGGCCGTGGTTCCGTGCCCGGCTCCGGTCGTGCTGCCTGCCGTACAGGTCGTGACGGTGCACATGTGGCGCTCTTCCAGCTTCCAGGTCCTCGTCCCCCTCCGCCCCGTACCGTGCCCGGCGCGCCCGTGGGGTGGCCGGTCGGGAACGGCGGGTCGGAGAGGGGTCGGTCAGGCGATGGCGACCCTGGCGGCGAGGCCGAGGAAGACGACGCCCGCCAGGCGGTTCAGCCAGGTGCCCGAGCCGGGCCGCTTGCGCAGCCGCTCCCCGATCCGGCCCGAGAGCAGCGCGATCACACAGTCGACCAGCAGTCCGATCACCGTGAACGTCACACCCAGCAGAAGGAGTTGGAGGGCGGGACTTCCGGCGGAGGGCGTGACGAACTGCGGCAGGAAGGCGAGGTAGAAGATGACGATCTTCGGGTTGAGCAGGTTGACGATGGTGGCCCTGCGGAAGACCGTCATCGGTGGCGCGGCCGTGTGATCTCCCTCGAAGGTGGTCCCCGAGGAGTCCCGCAGCGTGTGCCAGGCCAGGTAGAGCAGGTACACGGCCCCGGCGTAGCGCAGTACCTGGTAGGCCGTCTCCGAGGACTGGACGAGGGTGGCCAGCCCCAGCGCGACCGCGAGGGTGTGGCAGGCCATACCGGCCGACATGCCGAGCGACGCCAGCAGGCCCGCCCTGGTGCCCTGGCTGATGCCGTGGGTGAGGATGTAGACCATGTCGGGGCCGGGAGTGACGCAGATGACCAGCACCGCCATGACGAAAACCGTGTAGGACGCCAGTCCTAACCCGAACATGTTCCCCCTCTGATCCGGCCGACCGTTCGGAACCTAGACAGCCGGGCCACCGCGCGCAACCGGTACCGGTCCGTCGGCTGGATTCCGCCCCCTGCCGGTGGAACGGGAGACGAGGCCGCCCGGCCCCGTGCCCGTGGAGAGCAGGAGAGGCCGGGCGCCCGCGCGCCCTACCGCACCACGGCGGAGAAGGCCGGCAGGTAGCCCTTCGCGTGGCCCTCGGCCGTCGGGTGGATGTCGGAAGAGCTGATCCACGGGTCGCTCGTGCAGATCTCGTGCCCGGCGAAGGCGGGACGGGCGTCCGCGAAGGAGAACCCCGCGGCGGCGGCGCGGCCGGAGATCACCTGGTTGAGCACGTCCGAGCCGTCGTTGATCGCCGCGCGCTTGTCCGAGCCCATGCTCAGGCAGAAGCCGCCCTCCTTGTAGAGGTGCGGGTAGCCCACGACGACGACCTCGGCGTTCGGCGCGCGGTCGCGGATGGTGGCGTACAGGGCGTCCAGTTCGCCGGGCAGTTCGTTCCGGGCGTAGTCGGCGGCCTCGTCCAGCCTCTGCTCACAGGTCGACTGCGAGGAGAACACGCAGGTCAGCATGATGGATGCGAAACCGGAGTCGTTGCCGCCGATGCTGATGCTCACCAGTGTCGTGCTCTGGTCCAGATACCGCACCTGGTTGTTCAGCACGTCCGGGATCTTCGCCCCGCCGCAGGCCGCGAAGGTGAAGGACGCGGGCGCGGACGCCTGCGCCCACCGGGCCGGGTAGGCGTTGCCGCTGCGGGTGCACAGCAGGTCGGAGTAGTCTCCGGCGCCGGTGCCGGAGGAGTAGGAGTCGCCGAGGGCCACGTAGTTCTCCGCCGCGTTCGGCGCGGCGTTCCCGGCGGCGGACGCGGGGGCGGCCGGTACGGCGAACGCCGTTGCCAGGGCCGGCAGGGCGGTGGTGAGGAGACGGGGGACGCGCATGGTTTCCTCCAGGAGACATGCACAGGGGTGTGAGGGGGAGTCACACCATTACCGCCCCGGACCGCTCCTGAAATCGGTGAAATCGCCGGTCCCGACACCCGGTTGGGCGACACGGCGAGGGTTCGTGTGATCGTGTGACGATTACGGAAAGACTCCGGCTGTCACTGTGTGTGTCTACGCTGGCGGGAGTTCGGCCACCGTGACCGACGCGGCCGTTCCGTGACAGGGGGAACCCGCCATGACCGAGCCCAGGCAACTCGACCCGTACGCCTCGCCCAAGACCTTCTACGGCGCCGAACTGCGCCGCCTGCGCGAGGCGGCCGGACTCACCCAGTCCCAGCTCGGCGAACGCGCCTTCTGCTCGGGCACCTACGTCGGCCAGTTCGAGACGGCCGTGCGCCGCCCGCAGCAGGACAACACCTCCAAGCTGTTCGACGAGATCCTCGGCACCGGCGAACACCTGCAACGCCTGTGCCGACTGGCCCGGGAGAACAAGTACCCGGACTACTTCGCCGACGCGGCGGAGCTGGAACAGATGGCGACGGAGATCAGCGAGTACGCGCCGTTGCTGGTGCCGGGGCTGCTCCAGACCGAGGCTTATGCGCGGGCCATCACACGAACCGGTCTCCCTCTTGTATCGGACGCGGAGGTGGAGGAGATCGTCCGAGCCCGTATGGGCCGCCAGCACGTTCTGGAGTCAGTCGGTCGGCCTCGGATGTGGGTGGTTGTCCACGAGGCGGTCCTCCGGGTCCCCATGGGAGGTTCCGCCGTCATGCGGGAACAGTTGCGTCACATCGCTGACCTGATGCGTTCCCACACGGTCTTTGCCCAGGTGCTTCCCTTCGATTCAGCGGCCGATGCCCCCGTGAACGGAATGCTGTCCGTGATGACCTTCGACGACGCGCCGCTGACCGCGTATGTGGAGAACGCCCACACGGGCCAACTCATCGATGAACCGGCGCTGGTGGCGCGCTACCAGAAGTCATACGATCTGGTCAGGGCCGCCGCTCTGCCTCCGAAGGCGTCCCTGGCTCTGATCGAATCGGTGGCCGAGGAGTACACGACGCCATGAGCACCGCACACGACCTGAGCACGGCCGTCTGGCGCAAGTCGTCCCACAGCAACGCCGAGGGCGGAAGCTGCGTCGAGGTTGCCGACGGCTTCCCCGGCGTCATACCTGTCCGCGACAGCAAGGCCCCCGAGGGTCCCGTGCTGGTCTTTCCGGCCGCCGGATGGGCGGCGTTCACCGAGACGCTCGGGCGCCCGCGCTGACGGGCGCGGCCGCCCGAGCGGCCTACCGTCCGTCTCGCCGTCAGGCATCACCCCTCTCGCCCCTGTCGCGCAGGGGCTCGGGCAGGAAGGCCGCGTGGACGACCGTGAGGCCGGAGACCGCGCGGGTGAGGCAGACGTACAGACGGCGCAGGCCGGTGCGCTCGTCCGGTTCGCCGTCGACGACGGCGGCCGGCTCGTCCAGGACCACGTGGTCGTACTCCAGGCCCTTGGCCAGGGCCGCCGGGACGAGGGTGAGGCGGGCGCCGGCGTCCGTCTCCGTCCCCGGGGCGAGGTGGGGGAGGCCGGCGGCCTCCAGGGCCGAGGCCAGGGCGGGTACGCGGGCGCCGGCGGCGATCAGGCCGATCGAGCCCTCCCGCTCCAGCGCCTCGCGGCAGGCGTTCACCACCGCGCCGTCCAGCTCCTCCACCGCCACCGCCCGTACCCGCAGGGAGCCCGCCGCGTCGCGGATCGAGGTCGCCCCGGACAGGCCCGGCGCGATGTGCGGCAGCAGCCGGGAGGCGTAGGCGATGACCTCGCGCGGTACACGGAAGCCCCGGGTCAGCTCCTCCACCGCCGCGTCCGGCTTGCCCAGGTGGGACAGGGCCTCGGCCCAGCTCGCGGTCGCCCACGGCGTGGTGCCCTGCGCCAGGTCGCCCAGCACCGTCGCCGATCCGGTGGTGCAGCGGCGGCCCACCGCCCGGTACTGCATGGGGGAGAGGTCCTGCGCCTCGTCCAGCACGACGTGTCCGAGCGAGGGGGTGCGCCGCACCAGGTCGGCGGCCTCGTCGATCAGTACGGCGTCGGCGGCCGACCACTTCGCCGACCGCACCCCGCGCGGCGGCTTCGTCCACAGGACCGCCTTGCGCTCCTCGTCGGTGAGGATGCCCTCGGAACACTCGGCCAGGAAGCCGTCGTCCGACAGCAGCCGCAGCACCAGCCTCGCCGGATCGATCTTTGGCCACACGGCCTTGACCAGTGCCTTAACCGCCGCGTCGCGCGCCACCGCGTCCTGCACCCGGTCGTCGGGGGCCTCGCCCGAGTGCTCCATGCGCGTCAGCACGGCGTGCGCGACGCGCTGCGGCAGGGCCTCGCGGGCGGCACCGTGGCGGATGCCGCGTTCCAGCAGCTCGCGGACGATCTCCTCCAGCTCGTGTACCGGGACGCGCCAGCGGCGCGAGCCGCGGACGACGACGCACGGCTCGGCCGGCATCGTCACGCCCGAGCGGACCGCGCGGCGCAGCACCTCGGCCATACGGGCGTCGCCCTTGATCCGGGCGGCCTCCGGATCGTCGGTGCCGCGCACCTCCACGCCCGCCGCCCCGGTGACCAGGTCCTCCACGGTCGCCTGCCGCACCGCCAGCTCACCCAGCGCCGGCAGGACCTGCTCGATGTAGCGCAGGAAGGACCGGTTGGGGCCGATGACCAGCGTCCCGGTGCGGGCCAGGCGCTCGCGGTGCGCGTAGAGCAGATAGGCCACGCGGTGCAGGCCGACGGCCGTCTTGCCGGTGCCCGGCGCCCCCTGGACGCACACGGTGCCGTCGACGCCGGTGCGGACGATCTCGTCCTGCTCGGGCTGGATGGTGGCGACGATGTCGCGCATCGGGCCGACGCGCGGGCGCTCGATCTCGAGCCTGAGCAGGGCGCCGGCCTTCTCGGCCCCGTCCGGGTCGGACAGGTGCTCGTCCTCGTACGCGGTCAGCTCGCCGCCGGTGTAGCCGAAGCGGCGGCGCAGGCCGACACTCTGCGGGTCCTTCTTCGAGGCACGGTAGAAGGGCTGGGAGACCGGAGCGCGCCAGTCGATGACCATTGGGTCGCCGTCGGCGTCGTGGACGTGGCGGCGGCCGATGTAGTACCGGGCCGCCGCGGGATCGCCCTGCTCCGGGGCGGCGGGGGAAGACGAGGAGCCCGCGTAGTCCAGGCGGCCGAAGAACAGCGGGGTGCCGGCGAGATCGGCGAGGGCCTCGACCCGGGCGTCGATCTGGCGCTGGAGCACCTCGGTGTTCACCCAGTTGGCGGTGACATCCCTGATGTCGAGCGACTCGACGTCGTGGCGCATGGTGCGCAGCGCGGTGCGCGAGGCGGCCAGGTGGGCACGTTCGCGTTCGAGCGGATCGAGCGGATCGAGCGGATCGAGCGGATCGGGGGTGGCGGGCATGTTGCGGCCTCCTGCGGAAAGCGCGCACGGCGGCGGTACGGCGAGCCGCTCGGGCGTGCGGCCGCGCCGCACACCCGGTGCGGTGGACGACGGGGTCGGAGGGGACCGCGTACGCCGGTGGGCCGCGGGCCGGCGGGAGCCGCCGGGAACGCCGCCCCCCGGGGGGCGCGGTCCACCGGCCGGTACCGGCCGGCCGGCCCCTCCCCCGCGGCACGGGAGGCGGAAGACGGGTGATTCTAGCCCCGCTCGTCCCGGTGGGCGAACGGTTTTAACCCGTACGCGGTGAGGAGGGACGGGCCGGGTCGCGGGCGGAGGAAAGCAGCGACGAGACCTAGCATGGATATGGACCGATAGGGCGAAACGACCGCGGATCCGTGGAGTCATGAACAGCACCCCCATCCCTCCCCAGACGTCCGGTCGCCGGGCCTCGGGCGCCACCGCGCTCGCCGCGCTCGACGCCCGCGGCGGCGGTCACCGCCACCGCCGCCATCTGCTGGGCGACACCGTCCGGGCGATCTCCGTCTTCGCCGGCGCGGCGTTCGACGTCGCGGTCCTCGGCGACTACGCGGAGGCGCGCGACGAGGACCGGGAACAGGACTCGGAGCAGGACTCGGCACAGGGCCGGGAGCGCGGGGCGCGCGAGGACAGAGCGCACGAGCCCGCGGCCCGCATCTGACACCGTCCGGGCACACCGGAGCGTCGGTTAGGGTCACCCCGCGGCGGTGGCCGCGGACGACCCGGAGACGACCGTCGCCCGACGGACCGGAACCCAGGAGGTGGCCAAGTGCCGGCTGCGCCCACGCCCGACACCGGCACCGCCCACGACCCGGGCGCCGTAGGCCCGGCCCGTACCGCACGTGCCCGAATACGCGACGCGCTCGGCGCGCACGGAGACCGCCGCGCCTGTGCGGCCGCCGCCCTGCTCGCGCTCTCCCTCGCCGCGCTCGCGGCGGTCTGCGCGGCGCAGCCCGGCTTCCTGGTGGACGTGCTCGTCTACCGCGCCGAGGGGCGGGCCGTCGTCGAGGGGAGCGACCTGTACGGCTTCACCGTCACCGAGTGGGACCTGCCCGCCACCTACCCGCCCTTCGCCGCGCTGCTGTTCGTCCCCACCGCCCTGCTGCCCCTGCCGGCCGTCCAGGCCCTCTTCGCGGCCGGCAACGTCGTACTGCTCGCCCTGCTGCTCCACCTCTCCCTGCGTCTGGCCGGACGCCGAACCTCCCCCGCCCTCCTGATCGCCGCCACGGCGGTGGGCCTGTGGCTGGAACCGGTCTTCCAGACCATGGTCTTCGGGCAGATCAACCTCGTCCTGGCCTGCCTGGTCCTGTGGGACCTCGGCCGCCCGGACGGCGCCCGCGGCAAGGGACTGGCCATCGGCGTCGCGGCCGGGATCAAGCTCACCCCCGCGATCTTCGCCGTCCATCTGCTGCTGACCGGCCGGGTCCGGGCCGGACTGACGGCGCTGGCGGGCTTCGCGGGGACGGCGGTGCTCGGTGCGGCCGTCCTGCCGGGCGCGAGCGCGGACTTCTGGACACGGCGGATGTTCGAGACCGGCCGCGTCGGCAAGGCGTGGATCGTCGACAACCAGTCCCTCCAGGGGATGACCGCCCGCCTCCTGCACACCCCCGAACCCGGCCTGTGGTGGGCCGTGCCCACGGCCGCCGTCGGCCTGCTGGGCCTGTGGCTGGCCCGCCGCGCCCATCTGCGCGGGCGGGAGAGCTGGGGAGTGCTCGCCGTCGCGGGCACGGCGGTGCTGGTCTCGCCGATCAGCTGGTCCCACCACTGGGTGTGGTGCGTGCCGCTGCTCGCCGTCCTGGTCGCCGCCGCCTCGCCGTCCCGCCGGTGGCCGCTGTACGCCGCGGGCACCGTCGCCGTGCTCTTCACGGCCCGCACGCACTGGCTCGTCCCCCACTCCGGCGACCTCGACCTCCACCTGCCCTGGTGGCAGCAGCCGCTCGCCTCCCCGTACCCGCTCCTGGCGCTCGCCCTGTCGGCGTACGCGGCGTGGCGCCTGCGACGGGAGAGCCCCCGGCCCACCGGATGACACCCCGGCCCCCGCGCGGTGCCGGGGCCACATCCTTTCCGGTCCCCGCGGCGTTGGACGGACGGATGAGAGGAGCAGCCGTGCACAGGTGAGGGGTTCGGACGGAGTGACCGGTGCCTCACACCGCCGCGGGGGTCACCGCCGTCGCCACAGGCAGAGCCGTCACCGCGCCGCGAAGCGGTCCAGCGCGTTCAGGACGCGGGTGCGGGTGGTGGCGTCGCCGAGGTGGCCCTCGGCGCCGACGACGGTCAGCTCCGCGTCCGGCCAGGCGCGGGCCAGTTCCCACGCGGTGTCGAGCGGGCTGCTCAGATCGGCCCGGCCGTGGATCAGGACCCCCGGGATGCCCGCCAGCCGTCCCGCGTCGCGCAGCAGTGCGCCCTCCTCCAGCCAGGCGCCGTGGGAGAAGTAGTGCGCGCAGATGCGCGCCAGTGCCAGTTTGGCGGCCGGGGGCCGGCCGCCGTACGGGCTCGCGGGGCCCGCGCCGCCGCTGCCACCGCTCGTCTCGCCGGACAGGACGGCGTCCTCCCAGGCGCACCAGTCCGCCGCCGCCCGCTCGCGCACCGCCGCGTCGGGGTGCTCCATCAGCCGCGCGTACGCCCCGAGCAGCTCGGGCGTGGCCGCGCCGCGCGGCACCCCGGCCCCGGCGCGGAAGCGTTCCCACTCCCCGGGGAAGAAGCGGGCCACGCCCCGGTAGAGCCAGTCGGTTTCCGAGCGCCGGGTGGTGGTGACTCCGGCGACCACGATGTGCGAGACCCGCTCCGGGTGCCGCTGGGCGTAGGCGAGGACCAGCGTGGAGCCCCACGAGCCGCCGTACAGCAGCCAGCGGTCGACGCCCAGGTGCTCGCGCAGCCGCTCCATGTCGGCGACCAGGTGCCAGGTGGTGTTGTGCCGCAGACCGGCGGCCGGGTCGCTCGCGTGCGGGGTGCTGCGGCCGCAGCCGCGCTGGTCGAACAGCACCACCCGGTACCGCTCGGGGTCGAACAGGCCGCGTGCCCCTTCCCCGCACCCCGAACCGGGCCCGCCGTGGACGACGGCGGCGGGCCTGCCGTCCGGGTTGCCGCACGCCTCCCAGTACACGCGGTGGCCGTCGCCGACGTCGAGCATGCCGCTCTCGTACGGCTCGGCCGGCGGGTACGGCTCACGCATCCGCGACCTCCCGGGGTCCGGTGACGGAACGGGAGGCTACCCGACCTCGCCGGGCTCCTCGTCGCCCGCCGGCAGCTCGGAGGCGTCCACGATGCGGTAGGCGTAGCCCTGCTCGGCCAGGAAGCGCTGGCGGTGGGCCGCGAAGTCCTGGTCGACGGTGTCGCGGGCGACGACCGAGTAGAAGCGGGCCTCGTGGCCGTCCGCCTTCGGACGCAGCACGCGGCCCAGGCGCTGGGCCTCCTCCTGGCGGGAGCCGAAGGTGCCCGAGACCTGGATGGCGACCGTGGCCTCGGGCAGGTCGATGGAGAAGTTGGCGACCTTGGAGACCACCAGCACCGACAGCTCGCCCGAGCGGAAGGCGTCGAACAGCTTCTCGCGCTGCGCGTTGCCGGTGTCGCCCTTGATCACGGGCGCGTCCAGATGCTCGCCCAGTTCGTCGAGCTGGTCGATGTACTGGCCGATCACGAGCGTCTGCTGCCCGGCGTGGCGGCGCACCAGCGCCTCGGTGACGCGCCGCTTGGAGGCCGTGGTGGAGCAGAAGCGGTATTTCTCGTCCGGCTCGGCCGTCGCGTACGCCAGCCGCTCGGACTCGGTGAGGTCCACGCGGACCTCCACGCAGTCGGCCGGTGCGATGTAGCCCTGCGCCTCGATCTCCTTCCAGGGGGCGTCGAAGCGCTTGGGGCCGATGAGGGAGAAGACGTCGGACTCGCGGCCGTCCTCGCGCACCAGCGTGGCCGTCAGGCCGATGCGGCGGCGGGCCTGGAGGTCGGCGGTGAACTTGAACACCGGCGCCGGCAGCAGGTGCACCTCGTCGTAGACGATCAGGCCCCAGTCGCGGGAGTCGAACAGCTCCAGGTGCGGGTAGACGCCCTTCCGCCTGGTCGTCAGCACCTGGTACGTGGCGATGGTGACGGGCCGGATCTCCTTCTTCGCGCCGCTGTACTCGCCGACCTCGCTCTCCGTCAGCGAGGTGCGCCGCACCAGCTCGCTCTTCCACTGCCGGGCCGAGACGGTGTTGGTCACCAGGATCAGCGTGGTGGCCTTCGCCGTGGCCATCGCGCCCGCGCCCACCAGCGTCTTGCCCGCGCCGCAGGGCAGCACGACGACACCGGAGCCGCCGTGCCAGAAGTTCTCCACGGCCTGCCTCTGGTAGGGACGCAGCGCCCAGCCGTCCTCGGCCAGCTCGATCGGATGGGCCTCGCCGTCCACGTAGCCGGCCAGGTCCTCGGCGGGCCAGCCGAGCCTGAGCAGCGCCTGCTTGATCTGGCCGCGCTCGGAGGGGTGGACGGCGACGGTGTCGGAGTCGATGCGGGCGCCGACCAGCGGCTGGACCCGCCTGGAGCGCAGGATCTCCTCCAGCACCGGCCGGTCGGAGGACTCCAGGACCAGCCCGTGGGTGGGGTGCTTGAGCAGCCGCAGCCGGCCGTAGCGGTCCATCGTCTCGGCCACGTCCACCAGCAGCGCGTGCGGCACCGGATAGCGGGAGTGGGTGACCAGGGCGTCGACGACCTGCTCGGCGTCGTGCCCGGCGGCGCGGGCGTTCCACAGGCCCAGCGGGGTGAGCCGGTAGGTGTGGATGTGCTCGGGGGCCCGCTCCAGCTCGGCGAAGGGCGCGATGGCGCGGCGGCAGTCGTCGGCCTGCTCGTGGTCGACCTCCAGCAGCAGGGTCTTGTCGCTCTGGACGATCAGGCAGGACACGCGCACCTCCGGTGATCGGATCGTCGTGTGACGGGCGCACACGCCGAATGGAAGAGTCTACTTTTTCCGGGCGCGTACCGGCGTGCCCGGTGTGACCGGCGCCCCGCCCGCGCGGGGGAAGGCTCCCGGCGCCTACGCTGCCGGTCATGGACACGACCCGGTTCAGGCGGACACGGCGTGCGGAGGGCTGCGGTATGGACGGTTACGTGAAGTGGGCGGGCAGGGTGGCGGCGACGGCCGGGGCGGTCGCCGCGCTCGCCGGGGCCTGGGCGGCGATCGCCGGAGCGGTGGCGGCCACCAACGGCGCGAAGGCGGCGCGGAAGGCCGCGCGGCGGTGAACGCGGCGGCGGGTCACGCCCGGCCCGCCGTCCTCGCCGGGCCGTCCGGACTGTCCGGGCCGTCCGGAGCCCCCGCGTCCGCCGCGCCCGTGATGCGGTGCAGCGGGTAGGTGCGGACCTCCTCGGCGGTGTGGTCGTACGCCGTGACGAAGCCGCTCTCGACGCGGACGGGCTCGACGACGCGCCGGACGGCGGTGCCGTCGGCGTCCACGTGGCCGATCCACACCGGCGTCCCGCCGAGGGCCGCGGCGCGCAGGACGGCCAGGGCGTCGGCCGCGGACGTACGCGGTGGTGGGCCGCCGGGATCGGCCGGGACGGCGCGGCGGGGCCGGGG
>NZ_JAJFAU010000027.1 GCF_022614595.1 Streptomyces sp. CNQ085 | reverse complement strand
GCCATCCGGCCGCCGGCCGCACAGGAGCGGGCGCCGGTTCCGCGACCGGGGCCGGCGCGGGTGGCTGCGGCGCCCAGGCGCCCGGCTGCACCGGGTCGGACGGAAGCGTGCCGGGCTGCTGCGCTCCGTGCTGCGCGGCAGGAGCGGGCGCGCCGGGAGCGGTCACCGCCCCCTCGGGTTCGGCCTCCCCGGACGCCTCCTGGGAGGGGGTGTTCCGCGCCGCGTGCTCCTCGTGTGCGACGTCGAAGTACTCGGGCCCCGTGGTCGGCGGTCCCGGCTGCCGTACGGGCACGCCCCGCGGGGGCGTGGGCGCCGGAGCCGCGGGGGCGCTGCTGCGGTCGGCGAGCGTGCGCACCACGCCGGACTGCTCGGGCACGGGCGGCCCCAGGTGCGGCGGGCGGGGGGGCGTCGCGGCGGTGTGGGACACATGCCCGTGGGCCGTCCGCTCGGGCGGCGCCGGGTACTGCCCGTATCCGTCCGACTCGCGCGGGCCGGGCACGGAGGCGGGCGCGGACGCCTGGGACTGTGCGGACGCCGCCTCGCCCCAGCCGTGGGAGCCGGGCAGCAGCAGGTCGTCCTCGTAGCCCGACGCCACACCTTCGACCGGGCCCGCGAAGGTGTACGTGCCGGGTGCCGGTGCGCCCGGCTGCCCCGGCTGTCCGCCTGCGTTCTCCGACTGTCCCTCGCCCGGGACCCGGCCGGTGTCAGTCATGCGTACCCCTCGCCCATCGGTAGTGCTCCTTCCGGCCCCAGCGGGCGCCCGCCGTGCCCCCGTCCGAACCATCCCGACATCGACAGACAAAGTGTCAATACCGGTCGGCGGCACAACGGTCCATCAGCCTACCCGCCGTCGCGCCCCGCAGGTGGCGGGGGTGGACGACTGACCCCGGTTGGTCCGGTTCGTCTCGGACGAGATCACATCCGGCTGCCGGACAACAGGAAGACGACCGCGCGTTCGCGCTCCGTCCACTCCCGGGTGTCCAGTTCCAGGGACTGGAGCAGGGTGCACTCCACGGTGTATCCGCCGTCCGCCAGCACCCGCCCGACGGCCTCGGCCCCGTCGCGGGTGGAGGCGTGTGTGACGATCCTCTCGGGTCTGCGGTCGGCGCAGGCGGCGACCGTACGCGCCCCTCCCCCGCCGACGCGCACCACGTCGGGTTCGGGCAGCGCCTCCAACGCCAGGGGCGCGATGCCGTGCACGACTTGGAGCTGGACGCCGAAGCGCCGCGCGGCGGCGGACATCCGCGCACAGGCGGCCGCGTCGCGTTCGACCGCGAGGACCGCGGAGCCGAAGCGGGCGGCCTCCACGGCGACGGCTCCGCTGCCCGCGCCGATGTCCCACAGCAGGTCGCCTGCTCTGGGACCGAGCCGGGCGAGCTGGGCGGCGCGCAGTTGCGGGGAGTCCGCGGTCGCCGCCGGGGCGTCCTGACCGGTGTACTCGGCGGCCGACAGGGCCCAGCCCCGCACGGCGGGCGGGTAGTTCGGTTCGCTTCCGGCCAGCCATCCGCTCGGACCCGGCGCGACGGGCCCGGCCGCGGACGCCGAACCGCCCACCACGATCACGACGTTGGGATCGCGCCAGACGTGGTCGGCGACCTTGTCGGAGGTCAGTACGGTGACCCGCTCCCGGTCGGTGCCCATGGCCTCGCAGATGAAGAAGGTGCGGTGCACCCCGTCCAGCAGCAGAGCCAGTTCGGCGGGGCCGGCGCCGGGCGAGGTGAGGACGGCGACCTTGGTGTGGGCACGGCAGACGTTGACGGCGCGGCGCAGGGTGCGGCCGTGGGCGACGACGATCCGGGCGTCGTCCCAGGGCATCCCCGCGCGGGCGAAGGCCGCGGCGACCGAGGAGACGGCGGGTACGACCTCGACCTCCAGGCCGTACTCGGGTGCGCGCAGGGTGCGGACGACACCGAAGAAGCCCGGGTCTCCGTCGGCGAGGACCACCGCGGTGCCGCGGTGCCCGGCGATACGGCGGGCGGCCGGGGGCACGCTGCCCAGCCGGATGCGCTCGGCGCCGGGCGGGATCTCGGGAAGGGCCAGGTGGTGGACGGCACCGGCGACGAGGGTGGCGGCTCCGAGAGCAGCGCGGGCGGCCTCGGTCAGTGGCGAGCCGTCCCACCCGATCACGGTGACACGGTCGGCCATCGTCGGCTCTCTCCTGGCGCGTCGCGGGGCGGGGCGGAAGACGGTGCGGGGTGTGCGCGGGACGCGGTACCCGCGGGGCGGCGGGATCGCCGCAGTGAGGTTACCGCGCCCGGCGCGGGGGCCCGGTCCGGGCTTCTGGGTTCCCGGGCTTCGCGGCTCCGGAGGTGCGCGGCTCCGGTCCGTCAGCGCCAGTCGGGATAGGCGGAGTAGCTCCCGGCCTCGGGGTAGGCGGGGTAGCCTCCGGCACCGACCGACTCGCCCGGTCCGTCCTCCAGGTCCTCCGGCAGGAGGCTCCAGACGATCAGGTCGGTGCGGATGTCGGTCCAGCTCCCGTCCTCGGTACGGGTCCGGGCTATCCAGGCGTTGCGCAGTACGCCCTCGCTGACGCAGCCGACCTTCTGCGCGACCCGCTGGGAGGCGGTGTTGTCGGCCGGGGTGCGGATCTCCATCCGCTCGAACTTCCGGTCCTGGAAAAGCCACTGGACGGCGGCGAGCAGCGACTCGGCGGCGTACCCCTCGCCGCGCGCCCAGGGGGCGGTCACATAGGCGGCCTCAGCGGACAGCACCCGCCAGTCGGTCTTGCGCAGATGGACGGTGCCGACCAGGCGCTGGGTGAGGAACTCGGTGACGGCGAAGACGATGCCGTGTCCCCCGGTCCGCTCCGCGGACGCTCCCCGGGTGATCCACTCCCGGGCGTGCTCCTCGGTGTAGGGGACGGGCACGGAGGTCCAGGCGGTGACCAGTTCGTCGTTCATCATCTCGGTGAACGCGGGTGCGTCCTCGGCCTCGAGGGGACGCAGCACGAGCCGTTCCGTGCTGATCGAGATCTCCGGGAAGATGGATGTCATGCGCCGCTCCAGCCTGACGGGGTCGAGTGCACAGCATGCAGCATCGCCCCGGCGGCATGCAGCGCGGGCCCCGGCTCACCGCCGCACCGGTGTCAGGAGGCGTCGGAGGCGGCCACCACCGAGCCCCGGTACTCCTCCTCGATGAAGTCGGCGACCTCCTCGGAGGCCAGTAGGTCGGCCAGCTTCCTCACCCGCGGGTCGTCCTCGCCGCCCTCCTTGACGACGAGGAGGTTGACGTAGGGGTTGCCCTCGGCCTCCTCCAGGGCCAGGGCGTCCTCGACGGGCTCCAGGCCGGCCTCGACGGCGTAGTTGCCGTTGATGACGGCGGCGTCCACGTCGTCCAGGGAGCGGGGCAGCGCCGCGGCCTCGAGCTCCTTGAACTCCAGGCCCTTGTCGTCGGCGATGTCGGCCAGGGTGGCGTCCTGCCCGGCGCTCTCCTTCAGCTCGATCAGGCCGTGGTCGTCCAGGAGCTTGAGGGCTCGCTCGCGGCCGGGGACGCCGAGGATCTCCAGTGGCAGTTCGACGTTGCTCTGGACGGTCCGGGAGGACAGCAGGTTGAAGTGCTGGAAGACCATGCCGATGCGGCTGCGGGCCCGGCGCAGTTCGGCACCGGCCCGCCGTCCGCGCCCGGCCAGGGCGGTGAGGTCCTGTCCGTCGACGACGACCGTGCCGGAGGTGGGGCGCTCCAGCAGGTTGACACAGCGGATGAGGGAGGACTTCCCCGCGCCGCTGCGGCCGACGACGCCGAAGACCTCGCCCTCTCGGACATGAAGGCCGACGCCGTCGAGTGCGGTCACGTCCCGGCCTCGGGAGCGGTAGACCTTGGTGAGTCCCGTGGTGGTGATCACTGGGTGTCCATGACTGTCGAGTGTCCGGCGCGGGGGTGCCGCGCCGGACACGGGGATGTTCCTGACGGAAAGGAGCGGGAGCCGGCCGTCCGGGATCACGCCTCGGACGGGCGGACGGACGGCCGGTGAGCGCGGGGCCGGGCAACCCCCGGCGTACCGCCGGGAGAGGGAGGCTCAGGTCTCGCTTCAGGGCGCGAGGCGGCTCGGACGGGGGCCCTCAGCGGTCACACATTCGACACATGCGGCGAGCACCGGGCGTCGTGGTCGCCTCGGTCGCACGGGTGCGGCAGCTCGTCGCGGTCATGCGGGCGAGTAAAACAGACCCCTGGCCTCTACACGTAAAAACGGACGCTACCGTCCGGATAGTGGACAGTCCAGGTGTGCGGCGTCCGTCCCGTCCGCTCCCCGAAGAAGCCGCCGCGCCCGCCGCCACCTGCGCGGAGGCTGTTCGCGGGCCGTCCGGGAAGCGGGTCGGCATGTGGTCAAGGCCACGGTCGACAAGGATCCGGGTGGGTTCCGGAGAGGCTTCGGGTGTGCTTCGGGAGCGCTTCGCGAGGGGTCGTTCCGTCCGCGATGACGGGCTCGAATACAGTGCCGACATGCTCACCCCGCTGACGGTCGTGGTCGCCGTGGCCGCACTCGCCCTGGCCGCCTGGTGCGGCTTCGCGGCCTACCGGGACCAGCCGACCAAGGACTGGCACTTCGCCGGCATGGCCGTGGTGACCGTACTCGCCCTGGTGCAACTGGTCGTCGGCGTCGTACAGCTGGCGCGCGGCGGGGAGCCGGACGGCGGCACGGTGGTCTTCGTCTCCTACCTGCTGGGCGTGGCGGCCTGTGTGCCGGCGGTCGGCTTCATGTCGCTGGCCGAGCGAACCCGCTGGGGCTCCGCGACGGTCGCCGCGGGCGCGGTGGTGATGGCGGTGCTCCAGGTACGGCTGTACGACGTGTGGGGAGGCGGGCATGGCTGAGCCCCCGGGCCCCACGGTGCCGCCGGGGCGGCCCGCACGGCCGGGTCTGAGCCGTGGGCCGGGCCGGCTGCTGGTCACGCTGTACGCGGTCTTCGCGGTCGGCGCCACCTCCCGCTCGGTCTACCAGCTCTCCACCCGCTTCGACGAGGCCCCGCTGGCGTACGTCCTCTCCGCGGTGGCCGCGGCGGTGTACGTGGTGATCACCGTCGCCCTGGTCCGCGGCGGCAGGGGCGCCCGCCGGGTGGCGCTGGTGTGCTGCGCCGCCGAGCTGGCCGGTGTGCTGACGGTCGGCACCTGGACGGTGCTGGATCCGCCGGCCTTCCCCGATGCGACGGTCTGGTCGGACTACGGCCTGGGGTATCTGCTGCTCCCGCTGGTCCTGCCGGTGGTCGGCCTGCTGTGGCTGCGTCGCTCGCCCGCCGGCGCCGGAGGAGCCTGAGCGCGGGAACGCCCCTGGGCCCCGGCACCTGCGGCCGCCCCGCGATGCCCGCCGGAACGGCCGCGCGTGCGGAACGCGGACGAGGCGCCGGTCAGGCGCTGGCGGCGTACGTCCGGGAGATCCCGCCGCCCTCCGGCGAGCACCCGGGAGTCTTCTCCAGGGTCACCGTGCTCAGCCGGGAGGAGACCGTTTCGGTGGTCACCGGGGTGTAGCCGAGCCTGCGGTAGAGGCGGATGCCGCCCTCGCCGCGGTGGCCGGTGAACAGCCGGTAGCGCCTGGCGGACCGCTCCCGCGCCAGCCGCTCCTCGACCGCGGACAGCAGCCTCCCGCCGAGACCGTGCCGCCGCATGCGGGGGTGGACGATCAGCTTGCCGATCACTGCCGTGCCGTCGTCCTCGACACGGCCGCGTACCGAGCCGACGACCTCCTCGCCGAGCCGGGCCACGAGCACGCAGCCGCGGGTCAGTTCGGCGCGCAGGTCGCCGAGGGTCTGGGTGAGCGGCTCGATGCCGTAGTCGCCGTGGAGCGCGGCCTCGGACTGGTAGCACAGGTACTGCAGTTTGAGGATCTGCTCGGCGTCTTCGTCCGTCGCCGCCGAGATGGTCACGCTCGTTCCCATGTGCGCACGTCTCCCCATGTCTCGTCACGTCCGGGCGCGTGTGCTGAACGAGGGTCGCGCGCCCGAACTGTCTGCCCTGATGACGCCGGTGGTTCACCGCACCCTTCCCCCTGGTTCGGGGGGCGCAACCTCCGCCGTGAGCATTCTGCGCAGGCAATCGATGCAACGGGAACGAATCGGTCCGAGACCGCCCTGTGAGATTCCCAACTCCCGGGCTGCTTCACGGTGGGCGGGCCTCGGTGGGAGAGCGCCGCGGCGGTCCGCCGGTGCGGCCGCACGGCCTGTTCGAGGTCGGCGGCCCCGTTGTCCCCGCCGGCGGCCGGCAGGGACAACGGGGCCGGCAGGGAGTTCGGACCGGCGGGAAGGGTCTCCGGCGCCACGGCTGCCGTGACGGCCGGAGGGCGCGGCCCGCGCCTCCTTCGGGGAGCGTCCGGACTGGACCGACCGGCCGTCAGCCCCGGCGGAAGTCCTCCGCGGCCAGCAGGGCGGTGTCCGGCTGGTCGGCGAAGATGCCGTCGATGCCCGTCGCGAAGTACGTCCGCAGTGCGCCGAAGGCGTCCCCGTACGCGTCCGGGTCGGTGCCGCGGCGGAAGTCCGCGGGCAGGAACCGGTTCTCGTTGCGCATGGTGTACGGGTGGAGCAGCAGCCCGCGGGCGTGGGCGTCGCGCACCAGGGTGGTGGGCTCGCCCAGCCGCCCGTCCGCCCGCCGGGGGACGATCAGGTCCAGCGTCGGCCCGATGCCCTGGGCGAAGCCGGAGATCCACTCCAGCCCCTCGGGCGTGACCAGGTCGGCCACGGTGCGCGGGTCGCCGGCCTCGGTGAAGTCCCACGGCCGGGAGGAGGCCGAGGAGAGCAGCACCACTCGCGGGGTCCTCACCAGCCGGCTCATCCGCTCCATGCTGCTCGGCTCGAAGGACTGCAGGAACGTGGGCGAATTCGCGCGGTCCCGCCCGTACCGGCGCAGCAGTCTCGCCAACCGCTCCTCCAGGCCGAGGCCCAGACCTCGGAAGTAACTGGGGTGCTTGGTCTCGATGTGCAGCCAGACCGGGCGTCCGCGCCGGCGACCCTCGCGCTCGGCCCAGCGCAGCACCTCCTCGAAGGACGGGACCGTCCAGCGGCCGTCGTAGAGGGTGTTGTCGGGCCGGGTGCCGGGGATGCGCTCGGTGGCACGCAGCGTCTTGAGTTCGGCGAGGGTGAAGTCCTCGGTGAACCAGCCGGTGACCTCGGTGCCGTCCACCGCCTTGGTGGTCCTGCGGTCGGCGAACCGCGGGTGGTCGGCCACGTCCGTGGTGCCGGTGATGTCGTTCTCGTGGCGGCAGACGAGGTGGCCGTCCCGGGTGGGCACGAGATCCTGCTCGATGACGTCGGCACCCATGTCGAGGGCGAGTTGGTAGGCCCCCAGGGTGTGCTCGGGCCGGTAGCCGCTGGCGCCGCGGTGGGCGATGACGGCGGGCGCCGGCAGGGCCGTACGGCCCCGGCCCGCACCGCTCTCCTGTCCGCCGTCGGCCGCCGACGCGGCGGCGGCCGGTCCCAGCGCCGCCGCCCCCGCGCCCAGCACCGCCGCGCCCAGCACGGCTCTGCGGTCCGGCCTCTGCGCCTGTCCCATGGGCACTCCTCTCGCCTTCACACACCTGTGACTGTCCCGCACCTGACAAGCAACGGAACCCGCGCATGGTAGGTGCGTGTCGCTTCACCGCGGGAGGCCGTACGCGAAACGAGGCGTGAACTGCTGACAAATCGCGCCATCACGGGGTATCCGTGGGACGAACCCGGCGCGCGCCCGCCGGTGGCCGACGAGTACCGTACTCACCTGCGCGGGTGCGCGCGCTGACCATCATGACCGGAGGGCACGTTGTCCCGTTTCCTGCTCATCAAGGCGCTGCTCGGCCCGCTCCTGCGTGTGCTGTTCCGTCCGCGGGTGGAGGGGGCGGAGCGGATCCCCGGCAGCGGTCCGGTGATCCTGGCCGGCAACCACCTGACCTTCATCGACTCGATGATCCTCCCCACCGTTGTCGACCGGCGGATCTTCTTCATCGGCAAGGACGAGTACGTCACCGGCAAGAGCCTCAAGGGCCGTCTGATGGCGTGGTTCTTCACCGGCGTCGGCATGATCCCGGTGGACCGCGACGGCGGGCGCGGCGGCGTCGCGGCGCTGATGACCGGCCGCCGGGTACTGGAGGAGGGCAACGCCTTCGGTATCTACCCGGAGGGCACCCGCTCCCCCGACGGCCGCCTGTACCGGGGCCGCACCGGCATCGCCAGGCTGACGCTGATGACCGGCGCGCCGGTCGTCCCGTTCGCGATGATCGGCACCGACCGCGTCCAGCCGGGCGGCAGCGGACTGCCCCGGGTCGGCCCGGGCCGCCGGATCACCGTCCGTTTCGGCGAGCCGCTGGACTTCTCGCGCTACGACGGCATGGACCGTGACCGCTATGTGCTGCGGGCCGTGACCGACGAGGTGATGAGCCATGTGATGCGGCTGTCGGGCCAGGAGTACGTGGACGTGTACGCCACCAAGGCCAAGGCGGCCTGAGGCTCCGCCGGTTCCCCCGTTGCGCCGCTCTCCGCCGGCGGGCGGCGCAACGGGGGCTCACCGGGGCGGGCCCCCGCGCGACCCGGTCGGCGCGGCGTCACCTTCGGGAACGCCATGCGCGAAGATCAGTCTGAGCAGCAGCACCACGGGCGGCCAGGCCATTCCACCCGGCGCGGTGACCAGCGGCACGGTCTGGCCCCCAGGCCGACGGCCCCCACCACCAGGGTCCGCCGTCAAAGGCGCGGCCCGCGGCATCGCGAACGGACGCGCGGGCGGCCGCGCCTCCTCCGGCACGCCCGGGATCCCTCCCTCCGGCGGCATGCCCCGGCCCGGGACCGCCCGTGCTTCTCCGGGGCGCCACGGCGACTCCGGGAGGGCGGCCTCCGGTTCGGGAGGGGCTCGAGGAGGGGAGGCGGCGGGTGCTCCGCAGCCCGGCCCCCAGCGGGAGGAGCCCCACCTCTGCCCGGATCCTGGTGTTCGATCAGCTCACGGCGCCCGGGCGGTCCTGCCCGGCCCACTCCCGCTGCCGGGCCAGGTCCTCCTTGACCTCGGCGAGCTGGACGGCGACGGCCGACGGCGCGGTGCCGCCCCGCCCGTCGCGGGAGGCCAGAGCGCCGGATACGCTCAGCACGGTGCGGACCTCGGGGGTGAGGTGCGGCGAGATCTTCGTGAACTGCCCATCGGTGAGCTCGTCCAGTTCGATCCCGGCGGCCTCGCAGACCTTGACGCACTCCCCCGCGATCTCGTGCGCGTCCCGGAACGGCACGCCCCGCTTCACCAGCCACTCGGCGACGTCGGTGGCCAGGGAGAAGCCGGCCGGGGCAAGCCCGGCCATCCGCTCGCGGTTGACGGTGAGGGTGGCCATCATCCCAGTGAACGCCGGAAGGAGGATCTCCAGCTGGTCGCAGGAGTCGAAGACCGGCTCCTTGTCCTCCTGCAGATCGCGGTTGTACGCCAGCGGCAGCGCCTTGAGGGTGGCCAGCAGCCCGGTGAGGTTGCCGATCAGCCGGCCGGACTTGCCGCGCGCCAGCTCGGCGATGTCCGGGTTCTTCTTCTGCGGCATGATCGACGAGCCGGTGGAGAAGGCGTCGTGGAGGGTGACGAAGGAGAACTCCTTGGTGTTCCAGATGATCACCTCCTCCGCGATCCGGGAGAGGTCCACACCGATCATCGCGGTGATGAAGGCGAACTCGGCGACGAAGTCGCGCGAGGCGGTGCCGTCGATGGAGTTGGCGGCCGAGCCGCGCTCGAAGCCGAGGTCCGCGGCGACGGCGCGGGGGTCCAGACCGAGCGAGGAACCCGCCAGCGCCCCCGACCCGTAGGGCGAGACGGCGGTGCGCGCGTCCCACTGCCGCAGCCGCTCGGCGTCCCGGGACAGCGCCTGGACGTGGGCGAGGACGTGGTGGGCGAAGAGGACCGGCTGGGCGTGCTGGAGGTGGGTGCGGCCGGGCATCGCCACGTCCGGGTGCGCCTCGGCCAGGGATACCAGGGCCTCGTTCAGGTCGGCGAGCAGGCCGCCGATGATCCGGGCGTGGTCGCGCAGGTACATCCGGAACAGCGTGGCGACCTGGTCGTTGCGGGAGCGTCCGGCGCGCAGCTTGCCGCCCAGTTCCGAACCGAGACGCTCCAGCAGACCGCGCTCCAGGGCGGTGTGCACATCCTCGTCGGCGACGGTCCCTGTGAAGGTTCCGCCGGCGACGTCAGCCGCCAGGCGGTCGAGGCCGGCGAGCATCCTCTCCAGCTCCTCGGAGGTCAGCAGCCCGGCCCGGTGCAGCACACGGGCGTGGGCGCGCGACCCGGCGATGTCGTAGGGGGCCAGTCGCCAGTCGAAGTGGACGGAGGCCGAGAGGGCGGCCAGCGCCTCGGCCGGCCCGTCGGCGAACCGGCCGCCCCACAGCCGTACGTCACCGCCTGCGGCGGGGGGCGGGGTCTGGGGGGCGTTGGTCATCGCTGCTCCTCGTGCGCTTACCGGTCGTGCTGGGCGGTGTCGGACGGCACCGGGTCGTGCCGGACCGCGCCGGGCGGCGTCGGGCCCGGCCGGGCGGGAAGGCGCCCGCCTCCCCCACCACGAGGCGGAAGAGGCGGGCGGCGGGCGGCTGCCGCGGGGGCAGGTTACTGCGCGAGGTCCCGCTTTGCGGCGATCTTGCTGCTCATGCCGAAGATCTCGATGAAGCCCCTGGACATCGACTGGTCGAAGGTGTCGCCGGTGTCGTAGGTGGCCAGGTCGAAGTCGTACAGCGACGTGCGGGAGCGCCGACCGGTAACGGTGGCCCGGCCCCCGTGCAGGGTCATCCGGATGTCGCCGGACACATGCTCGTTGGCCTCCTCGACGAAGCCGTCCAGAGCGCGCTTGAGCGGGGAGAACCACAGACCGTCGTAGACCAGTTCGCTCCAGCGCTGCTCGACCTGCCTCTTGTAGCGGGCCAGTTCGCGCTCGACGGTGACGTTCTCCAGCTCCTGGTGGGCGGTGATCAGCGCGATGGCGCCCGGCGCCTCGTAGACCTCGCGGGACTTGATGCCCACCAGGCGGTCCTCGACCATGTCGATCCGGCCCACGCCCTGGGTTCCGGCCCGCTCGTTGAGCTGCTGGATGGCCTGCAGGACGGTGACGGGCCTGCCGTCGAGGGCCACGGGGACGCCCTTGTCGAAGGTGATGACCACCTCGTCGGCCTCGCGCGCGACTGCCGGGTTCTGCGTGTAGTCGTAGACGTCCTCGACCGGCGCGTTCCAGATGTCCTCCAGGAAACCGGTCTCCACGGCCCGCCCGAAGACGTTCTGATCGATGGAGTACGGCGACTTCTTGGTGGTGGCGATCGGCAGGCCCTTGTCCTCCGCGAAGGCGATCGCCGCATCACGCGTCATGGCGTAGTCCCGTACCGGCGCGATGCACTTCAGCTCGGGGGCGAGTGAGGAGATGCCCGCCTCGAACCGCACCTGGTCGTTGCCCTTGCCGGTGCAGCCGTGGGCGACGGTGGTGGCGCCGTGCTTCCTGGCGGCGGCCACCAGGTGCTTGACGATGGTCGGCCGGGAGAGGGCGGAGACCAGCGGATAGCGGTCCATGTAGAGCGCGTTGGCCTTGATCGCGGGGAGGCAGTACTCCTCGGCGAACTCGTCCTTCGCGTCGGCGACCTCGGCCTCGACGGCGCCGCAGGCGAGCGCGCGCTTGCGGATGACGTCCAGGTCCTCTCCGCCCTGGCCGACATCGACGGCGACGGCCACGACCTCGGCGCCCGTCTCCTCGGCGATCCAGCCGATGCAGACGGAGGTGTCCAGGCCACCGGAGTAGGCGAGTACGACGCGCTCGGTCACGGGGGACTCCTTACGATGCATACGGTGACTAGCATAAGTATGCACTCCTCCGCATGGTCCGTCAAAGCGGGCTCGCCTCACCGTGAAGCAGCGGGGCGTGGGCGGGATCCGACTCCGTAAGGGCGTTCCCGAGAGCCGGGCCCCTCAGATCACTCCCCGTGCCCGGACAGCGCGCGGAGTCCTGCGGCGAGGTCCTCCCTCAGGTCCTCGACACTCTCGAGGCCGACGTGGACGCGCAGCAGCGGGCCCCGGCCGGCCCAGGTACCCGGCAGCCGGTGCCCCATCGGGTCGGCCGGCACTATAAGGCTCTCGTGGCCGCCGTAACTGTGGCCGAGCCCGAACAGCCGCATCCGTCCCAGCATCGCCTCCACCGCGGGCTCCCCGAATCGGGGGTCCAGCTCGAGCCCGAACAGGCCCGTCGCGCCCGTGAAGTCCCGGCGCCACAGTTCGTGGCCCGGATCGCCGGGCAGCGCCGGATAGACCACGCCGCGCACCTCGTCCTGCTCTCGCAGCCAGCGCGCCAGTTCCAGGGCCTGGTGCTGGTGCCGGTCCAGCCGCACGCCCAGAGTGCGCAGTCCCCGCAAGGCCAGGTACACGTCGTCCGCACCCGCGCACTGTCCCAGCCGGATCGCCGCGGAGCGGACCGCCCCGTAGCTCTCCTCGGTGCACACGATGGCGCCCAGAATGCTGTCGGCGTGGCCGGTCAGGTACTTCGTCGCGGAGTGCACCACGACATCCGCGCCCAGGTCCAGCGGCCGGCAGAACGCCGGTGTGGCCCAGGTGTTGTCGGCGACCGTGACCACGCCCCGGGACCGGCACACGGCGGTGACGGCCGGGATGTCCTGCACCTCGAAGGTGGTCGATCCAGGAGACTCCAGGTAGGCCAGCCGGGTGCCCGGACGGATCAGTTCCCCGACGCCCCCGCCGGCCAGGGGGTCGTAGTACTCGGTCTCCACCCCCAGCGCGGCGAGTGAGTCGCAGAATCTCCGGGTGGGCGGGTAGACGGAGTCGCTGACGAGGATGTGGTCCCCGGCCCGGACGAAGGACAGGATCGCCGTGGTGATCGCCGCCAGACCCGAGCACGTCGCGACGGCATCGTACCCGCGCTCCAGTTCGGCCAGCGCTCCCTCCAGGGCTCGACCGGTAGGGGTGCCGAAGCGGCCGTACACCGGCATCTCACGCTTGAGGGGGTCGGCCTGCGAGGCATTCATCGCCGCCACGTCCTCGTACAGCACGGTCGAGGCCCGGTGAACGGGCGGGTTGACGTAGCCGTGCTGCTTCCGGGGATCGGAACCGGCGTGTACGAACCGGGTTTCCGCCGAGGGACGTCGGCCTGTCATGACGCCGCCTCCGGTTGGGGCTTCCGCTCCACTCCCCGCCGGGCGGCCGCCGGGGAACCGCCGAACAGCAGGGCCGCGACCGCCACGGCCGCGCACTGGAGGGCGACTGCGGTCCAGAACCCGCCCGGATCGCCCGCCTCCTGGTAGTGGGCGAACACGAAGCCGCCGACGACACCGGCGAGCAGACCTCCGACACCCGCGGCGAGTCGCTGGACCCCGAAGGCGAAGGCGGGGTTGCCCGGTACGCGTTCAACAAGCTCCAGGTCACAACGGAGCAACAGGAACACCTCCCCCAGTGTGAAGACGGCCGTGCCCGCCAGCAGGGCACGGACATTCCCCAGGGACATCACCGCCGTGCCCGCCGCCATCAGCGCGAACGAGCCCGCCAGTAGGCGGCGGTAGTCGGCCCGGGCGATCCGGCCTGACAGCGGGGGCTGGAGCAGCGCCATCATCGCGCAGTTGAGGAGCATGACCCAGCCGAGCACCCGGATGTCCGACACCTCCGCGGTGTACAGGCCCATGAAACTCTGGAAGAAGAAGTACAGGTAGAAGGACACGGCTGTGAACAGCACCGGCCGCAGCGCACCGCGCATCGTTCGGGCCCCGCCGGGTCGGCCGGCCTCGCCGTTCTTCCCGGCCCCACCCGGCCACCCGGCCACGGGGCGCAGGACCGCCTGGTGAGCCGCGGTGATCAGTGCGAACAACATCGCGGCGCCGGTCAGCAGCGCCACCGGGTCGGCGTCGGCCAGCAGCGCGGCCAGCAGCGGTCCCAGCCCCATGCCCGCGTTGAGGGCGGCACTGCTGACCCCCAGGAACAACGGCCGCAGGTCGTCGGAGACACAGGTGACGATGTACGCCTTGTTCGCCGGAAGGTACAGTGCCGGGCCGGCGGCGACGAGGACCACCGCCGGGTACGCCAGCCAGGGGGCTCCGACCGCCAGACCGAGCAGGACCAGGCCCACGGTCCGCAGGGCGAGGGAGAGGACCATCGTCCGCTTCAGGCCGAGACGGTCCACCACCGGGCCGCCCAGAACACTGCCGCCGAACTGGACCAGGATCGCGACGGCCACCAGCACACCGGCCAGGCGCACGTCCAGCCCCACCCCCTTGACCATGAGCACACCGATGAACGGGGTGACCATGTAGCTGCCGAAGGCGACGACGAAGGAGAGCGCGATCAGGTGTCTCAGACTCGGCGGCAGGTCCGCGAAAGTCCGCCACCGAGCGGACAGGGAGGCCGTCAAAGCGGTGCGCCCTCGCTCTCCTCTCCTGCGACGACCGGCGGTCCGCCGGGCCGGCCCCACTCGCTCCAAGACCCGTCGTAGACCGACAGCCCGCGGTACCCGGCCAGCTCGGCGCCCAGCGCAAGGACGCAGGCGGTGACGCCCGAGCCGCAGCTGAGGACCAGCCGGTCCCGGTCTCCGGCCAGGGCGGCGCGGAACACGGCGCGCAGTCGCGGCGCCGGGAGCATCCGCCCCCCCTGCTGCAGGTCGCCGAAGGGCAGGTTCACCGCTCCGGGCATGTGGCCGCCGCGCAGTCCCGAGCGGGGCTCGGCGGCCTCCCCGGCGAACCGTTCGCGGGAGCGGGCGTCCAGGACGGCCGCTCCTGGATCGGACAGAGCCGCCGCCACCTCCTCGGCCCCGACGACGAGTCCCTCCCGGGGACGTGCGGTGAAGTCGCCCCGAGGCCCCACGGGGGCCGACTCACCGCTGTCCACCGGCAGTCCGGCGGCCCTCCAGGCCGGCAGACCGCCGTCGAGCACGGCGGCCCGGTCGAAGCCCATCGCCCGTAGCATCCACCATGCGCGGGCGCTGGAGTAGATACCCGCACCGTCGTAGACGACGACAGTGTCGGCATCGTCTACACCGAGGGAGCGCATCTCCTCGGTGAACCGATCCGCCCCGGGCATCGTGTGGGGCAGTGGGGAGGAGTGGTCGGACAGGGCCCCGTCGATGTCGAACACCCGCGCTCCTGGTATCCGCCACACGGCGCCTCGGTGCGCGCCCACCGAGGCGTCGAGGACCACCAGCCCCGGCCGGCCCAGCCGCGGCGCGAGCCAGTCGGCGCCGACCAGCGGGCCGGGAGGCGGGCCGAGTGGCCCGGGGGCACTCACAGGACACCGTCCGCGGATCCGGTGGGACGCCATCTGACCTGCCCGGAGAACCAGGCCGCCACCTTCTCCATGTTGGCGGTCACGTCCTGCTCGGTGTCGCCGCCGACGATGTAGCCGGCGAGGAAGAGGCCGGACTTCACTCCTCCGTGGAATTCCTGGCCGACCGTCCCGTTAAGGGACACCTCCTGGACGCAGTCCGGTTCGCCGTCGGCGGGTAGGCGCTCCAGCACTCCGTTCGACGGCGGGATCCACAGGCCGCCGGCGGGCCGGTACGCGACGGTGACCGGAGCCGGGGTCAGACCGCACTCGGCACGGAACCACTCCCTGTCCAGGTCGACCCCGAAGGCGTGCCGGATGAGGACGGCGACCATGCCGCCGCCGGTGCGGCTGGCGATCTCGCAGAACACCACCCGGTCATCGGGGGTGATCCACAGCTCCGCGTGGAACGCGGTGTGCTCCGGGGTGGGTAGTTGCGCGAGGACCGCCCTGGTCGCCTCCACCAGCCGGTCGTACGCCGGGTCCCGCGGCGCCAGCGGGACACTGCCCATCCAGTCGTTGGAACGAAACGACAGACAGTCGTTGAGGTAACGGAAGGGGTGGAGGAACATCGTCTCGCCGCCCAGGACCAGCCCGTCCACGTGGTACATCTGCCCTGGGACGAATGTCTCGATCTGGCTGGTCCCGTGCCACGGCCTGCGCAGCCAGGAGTCCAGCTCCGTCTCGTCGCGGATGACGCTAGCCCCCAGGGAGCCCGACTCCGAGACCGGTTTGATCACCACCGGGTAGCCGTGCGCCGCCACGAATTCCACCGCGGTGTAGGCGGAGTCCAGGAGCCGGTGGGCCGGAACCTCCACCGAGCCGCCGACCAGGTGTTCCTTCATGATCACCTTGTCCCGGAACGCCAGTGCGCTCGCGGTCCGCTGCCCGGGCAGGTCCAGCAGACTCCGCAACTGGGCGGCCCGCACCACATCCGCCTCGGCCCGGGCGAAGACCGCCTCGACGCCGTGTGCCCGGGCCAGCCGAATCGCGGTCTTCTCCACGAGCAGGTTGGTGTCGTAGTCGTCGAAGGCGTGGACATGCGGCAGATGGCCGTAGCCCGGCGCGTACTCGGTGGGAGTCAGGATGACCGGCTCGATCCCGGAGCCGTCCAGCCAGCGGTCGTACGGGGTTCTGGCGTACGGCGTCTTGGCGAAGACGAGAACGTGGCGCATGGCTTTCCCTCTCCCCTCTCAGCTCGTGGTCTCGACCAGGGGCAGTCTGCGCCGCCTGGGGACACGCGAGACCAGTTCCAGCTCCTCGGAGAGCTCTCTGGCGAAGCAGCCGTCCCGGTAGACGCCCGAGAGCCGCCTGGCGGTGAACTCCTCAATGCCCTCGTGGTCGAACTCCAGGTCGTAGCCGGTGCTCCGGCCGCCGTCGGAGACCGTGCGGACGAGGATGCCGAGGTGGGGCTCGAAGGTGTTGACGCAGCCGACGATGTCGCCAATCTTCTCTCGGCGCACGCCCCCGGATTCGGACAGGACCGTCTCCCGTGCGGGAATGACGGCGAACAGCTGGCGACCAGCCCGGCACCAGCCGACGTGGCCGGGAAAACCCATGACCCTGATCCCGAAGGTGCCGAAGTCCTCACTGACGCCGAGCTGGAAGTTCAGTTCCACATTCTCGTGCAGCCATTTGAAATCGCGGTACGCCTGCTCGGTCTCCTCTCGGCTGAGCTGAAGTCCGGGGTGACGGCCGCCGTGGTCGGAGAAGCTGTTGAACCGGACGGTGTCGACGCCCAGTCCGTTGAAGTAGCGGGCGTAGCGCTCCAGGGATTCGCGACCGTGGTTGTGGCGGCCGATGGTGACGCCGATGTTGACCCGGAAGGCGTCCGAGGGCTCCGCATCCGAGAGCAGGCCGGCCCGGTGGCGCTCGTTGTACTCGTCGATCCGGCGGAGCACCTTCTCGGTGTCGGCTCCGCTGAACACGCCCTTTATGGGGTAGCTTCCGTCGTCCACGACACGGAGGTCCTCGTCGATCACTCCGTGATAGGTGATGGAGATCGTTCCGTAGCCGCTCTCCCGGGCGAGATCGAGGAGTTCAAGGTAGTCGTCACCGAGCAGCGGGCGGCCGCTGGTCCAGGCATCGCCCTTCTCCATCGTCTCGGTGGGCTTGTGGTCGTCCTCCTGCCGGAATTCCCGGTTGTTGGCCGGCCCGTAGATACGCATGAACTCGCCGCCGTACGCGAAACTGTCTACATAGCGCGGATAGACGTGGTAACCGTGCGACCGGAGGCCTGCCAGAATCAGCGGCCCCTCCTCCATCGCGAAAGACTTGTCATACACCTTCTCGTAGTTGACGAACCAGCAGTGTGTACATTTCTGGCCACAGGTGTTCTTCCCGACCTTGGTGTCGAGGTCGAGGTATACATGGATGTCCTCAGGCTTGATGTCCCGGAAAGGCGTTGTAAAGGGCTCGTCGCCATGAAAGTCATAGGAAACGGGCATGTTTTCGACGGTCATGCTTCCCCCTTGTCACGGATGAACGGATGAATGAACCGAAGGACTACGGAGAACAGTGCGGTGTGCCGTCCGTGGCGGGCTCGCTCCGGGTCAGCGGTCCCGTCGCGTGGTCACCACTCGCAGGGACATCAGCTCCGCCACGGCCGCGGCGCACTCGGCCGGGCTCTCGGCGGTCAGGACGGCCCTGCCCAGCCGGTCCTCGGAGGACCGGAGAGGGCCCACAGGGTCGCCAGGCCGTACGGGGACATCCCACTCCACCACGGACCCGTGGGTCAGGGATGGCTGCGGCGCGACATACGTCACCCGGCCGGGCGGCGCGGTGAAGAACACGGTCGCCGCCGCGGCGGCCGCGGCGGCCGCCCTTTGCGGCTCCGCGCCGACAGCCCATCCGACGGCGGCGCACCGCCAGTCAACACCGGTGGTGAGCCGTACCAGATCGGCGATGCCGTCCCCGCCGAGACGGGTGTGGGTCTCGATGACGGTGACCCGGTCGCCTTCGACCTTGACCTCGGTGTGGCTCGGGCCGTCCTCGAGGCCAAGTGCGTCGAGCAGTTCGGCGACGGCCCGCTCCACCAGCAGCCGACGGCGTGCGTCCAGGGACGGCGGCGGCATTATGTGACTGACCTCGACGAACCCTCCCGTCGTCCCCTTCTGGGCGATACCCATGACGGTGTGCCGTCCGTTCAAGGAGAGCGCCTCGACACTGAACTCCACTCCGCCGACGAACTGTTCGAAGAGCGTAGCGGCGGTTCCGCGGTCCGGGGGGAGGTCCGCCGGGCGCTCGAAGAGCGTCGCGGAGCGGCTGCCGAAACCGTCCACCGGTTTGGCCACCACCGGTGTGTGCGTGGCGAATAGCCGCGCCACCGCGCCCGGGGCGTCGCCCGGCGCGAAGGCCGGGTTCAGGTGCGGTGCCCGGCGCGCCAGCACGCGCCGCATCCGCAACTTGTCGCGGGTGACCCTGACGACCTGGGGATCCACTCCCCTCGCACCGAGCCGTTCAGCAGCCACCGCGGCGGGCTCCAGGCCGGGTTCTGTGAGCGAGACGACCGCCGCGGGCGCCATGGGAGCGAGCACCTCGTCGACGAATGTCAGGAAGGCCGGGGCGTCCCGGAAATCCGCGGTGAAAACTTTCCGGACCCCGGAGGCATCCCAGCCGTCCAGGCCGAGTACCGGCACTCCGGGTAAGCGGACGTGCACCTGATCACCAGACAGTTCCGCGATCGCTCGCGCCACCGTCGGATTGGCCCCGATAACCACCAGGGTCACGACGATGCCTTCCGGACTGGCGTGCTGCGGAACATGATCGGCTCCTGCTTCTCTCGAATCCAGACGCGCGCGTACGACGGAACGGGAACCACTCGATCGATTCCTGGGAAACGGGTCCGCCCGGGACGAGTAGCTTTCGAACGGTGCGGCGACCAAAGATGGCAGAGGAGCTCATCCGCTGTCAACAGCTTTCCGTATAATCCGCATAAGCGGCACCCCAGGGAAACCCGGGCCTCATTTCTCTTCCACCGGCGGGCGGGAGCCAGCATCGTGGACATGCCGCCCCGAAATGCGACAGATAATTCCGAACGGCCTTCCGAGGGAAATCGGGAGGAACTTTCAGCCACCGCTGGTCCCGGACAGCCCCGGACATCCGATGGTCAGCGTGACACAGGCCGGTACGGTTCCCTCGCGCACATGACAGTTTCGGCCATTCTTCCCCTCCTCCGGCCCGTCCGGGGCGAGCTGCGCGGTCGGCGGGCCAGTGTGCCCCGCCGTCTCCTCACCCACCCGGCGCACCCGTACCCCGACCCCCATCCCGCCCCCGTCCCACGGAACGACCTTGCGCCCGGGGCCCGGAAGGAGTTCCATCAGGCGGTGCGAATCGAACACATCAGCAGTGCCGCGCCGGTGATCACCCGTCTGCCGGCCACCGGAATCCTCGCCGCGGCCCGGGACCTGGCCGCCCTGCTCCGCGACGCCGTCGAGGGCGGCTCCTCGATCGGCTTCCTCGCCCCGCTCGGCCTCTCTGAGGCGGTGGCCTGGTGGGAGGGGCTGGCGACCGAGGCGGGCGAGGGCCGGACGGCGGTGTGGGCGGCCCGGGGGAGGACGGCCGAATCCTGGGAACCGTGCAGCTCAGGTTCTCCGACATGCCCAACGGCCGCCACCGCGCGGAGATCGCCAAGCTGATCGTGCACCGGGACGCCCGGGGCCGGGGCCTGGGCCGGCGACTGCTGGCGACTGCCGAACGGGAAGCCGCCGGCGCGGGAATCTCCCTGCTGGTGCTGGACACCCAGACCGGCAGCCCGGCCGAGCACCTCTACCGCTCGGCCGGCTGGACCGAGGCCGGCACGATCCCCGACTACGCCGCCGACACCGAGGGCGTACTCCGGCCCACGACCCTGTTCCACAAGAGACCACTCTGACCCGGAGTGCACCGGCGGGCGCCCCCGGCGCGACGAAGGGTCCGATCATGGCTGTCACCGGGACCGGCGCGAACACCGCGACCGCACGCCCCCACCACCCGCGAGCGACCTTCCGAGGAGCCTTCCATGTTCAGCATCCCTCTCGGCGACGGCGCGGAGCTGTGCCCCCTGGAGCCGTGGCAGGCGGCGGAACTGGCCGCGCACACCGACCGGGTGCGCGGCCATCTGGCGCCCTGGCTGCCGTGGGCACACACCGTCACCGACACCGCCTCGGCCCGGACCTTCCTCCAGCGGTACGCGGACAAGCAGGCCGCGGACGTGGGCCGGATCTGCGGCATCCGGCGAGGCGGCGAACTGGTGGGCGGCATGCTCCTGCGGAGACTCAGCGTCTCCGAGGGCTCCTGCGAACTGGGGGCCTGGCTGGCGCCCGAGGCGCGGGGGCGCGGACTGGTCACCACCGCCGCCCGGCACATGATCGACTGGGCGGTCGGGGTACGCGGTCTGGCACGGGTGGAGTGGATGGTCTCGCCCGAGAACGCCCCCAGCATCGCGGTGGCCCGGCGGCTGGGCATGACTCACGAGGGCACCCTGCGCGGTGTGTTCCCCATGGGCGGCCGCCGTCACGACCTCCAGGTCTGGTCGCTGCTGGCGCACGAGCGGCAGGTGACGTCCCGAAGAGGCGTCTGACGCTGACGCCCTCCCGGGCGTCCCGCACTCCGCGGGCCCCTCGCCGAGCCGTCCCGGGATCCCGCCGGGACGAGCGTCCCCGGCTGTCTCCCCGCCAACGGCGTGACGGCATCCCGCGGCCGGTCATCACCGCGTCGGTGAAGGCGTTCCGGCCGGAGAACTGCCTGACGGCCGACGGCGTCGTCGGGCCGCGGACGTGGCGTTCGCTGCGCGTCGGGGGCCGGTTCGTGCCCTGACGACCGGCCGCGGCGGCCGCCCCCCTGCTGCCTCAGCGGCGGCTCCGCGGGGACGCCGACCGCTCGCGCGAAAGCGGCCACGGCCTGTTTCGGGGGAGCGTCCTGCCATTGAGGCAGCGCTCCCAGGACGACTCGCTGCAGCCCGTGCACCGCGCCGGGGCCGCGAGAGTCAGTCCGCTGTCGTTGCGCAGTCTCCTCGGTTCCCGTACCGGCTCGGGATCCGCTTCCCGGGTCTCTGCCCGGACCACCGCCGTTCACCCCCGCACATGGTCTCCACAACCTTCCATGCCGGACAGAGCGGTGTCATGGCGGCAGCCGGGTGTCCTGTCCCAACTCACTTGCCTGAAAGGCTAGTTGGAGTTGCGCGATGGGGAATTCCGCTGCGCCAGCCGCAGCAGGTGGTCGGCCAGTTCCTGCCCACCGGTGGGATGACGGCTGATCAGCAGCAGGGTGTCGTCGCCCGCGATGGTGCCGATGATGTCGTGCACCTCCGCCTGGTCGATGGCCGAGGCGAGGAACTGGGCGGCGCCGGGCGGGGTGCGAAGCACCACCAGGTTGGCCGACGCCTCGGCTGAGATCAGCAGTTCGCCCGCCAGCCGCGCCATCCTCGCCTCGCTCGCGGACTCCCCCAGCGGAGCCCGGGGCGTGCGGTCCCCGCCCTCGCCGGGGACGGCGTAGATCAGCTCGCCCCCGGTGTTGCGGATCTTCACCGCGCCCAGCTCGTCCAGATCCCGGCTGAGAGTCGCCTGGGTGACGCTCAGCCCGTCGTCGGCGAGCAGCTTGGCGAGCTGGCTCTGGGACCGGACCGGCTCGCGGTTCAGGATCTCCACGATCCGGCGGTGCCGGGCCGTACGCGTATGGGGTAGGGCGGGGCCGCCGTGGTTGCCGCCCTGCGCCTGCGCCTCGGTCATCGTCTCGTCAGTCTCCGGCTCGTCGGGTCCCGCCGGCGGTGTCGAGGACGGCGGGGAGGGACCGGACCAGCGCGTCCGCCTCGGCTTCGCCGATGATCAGCGGCGGTGCCAGCCGGACGACGTCCGGGGCGCACGCGTTCACCAGGAAGCCCGCGTCCTGGGCAGCCTGCTGCACCTGGGGTGCGACGGGTTCGGTCAGTACGATACCCAGCAGCAGCCCGGCGCCGCGGACCTGGCCGACCAGCGGGTGTCCCAGGGCCCGGACACCGTCGCGCAGCCGGCTGCCGATCCTCTTGACCTGATCGAGGAGCCCCTCGGAGGCGATGGTGTCCAGGACGGCGAGCGCCGCCGCGCAGGAGACCGGGTTGCCGCCGAAGGTGGAGCCGTGGTGGCCGGGGCCCAGCAGTTCGGCGGCCTCGCCGAAGGCGACCGTGGCGCCGATGGGCAGTCCGGCCCCCAGTCCCTTGGCGAGCGTGACGACATCGGGCCGCACCCCCCGCGCCTGGCAGGCGAACCAGTGCCCGGTGCGGCCGATACCCGTCTGGACCTCGTCGAGCACCAGCAGGGAGCCGGTGGCGGCGGTGATCTCGCGGGCCGCGGCCAGGTAGCCCTCGGGCGGGACGACGACGCCGTTCTCGCCCTGGAGCGGCTCGACGATCACCAGCGCGGTCTCCTCGGTGACAGCCGCCCGCAGCGCGTCGGCGTCGCCGTAGGGGACGTGGGTGACCTCACCGGGCAGCGGGAGGAAGGGATCACGCTTGGCGGGCTGGCCGGTCAGCGCGAGGGCGCCCATGGTGCGGCCGTGGAAGCCGCCCTCGGTGGCGACCATGTGTGTCCGGCCGGTCCGGCGGCCGATCTTGAACGCCGCCTCGACGGCCTCCGCACCGGAGTTGGAGAAGTAGACGCGTCCCGCGCGGTCGAAGAGCTGGAGCAGCCGTTCGGCCAGGGCGACCGGGGGTTCGGCGACGAAGAGATTGGAGACGTGGCCGAGGGTGGCGATCTGCCCGGAGACCGCGCGGACGACCGCCGGGTGGGCGGTGCCGAGCGAGTTGACGGCGATGCCGCCGACGAAGTCAAGGTATTCCCTGCCGTCGGCGTCCCACAGCCGGGCGCCCTCTCCGTGGGTGATCGGGATGCGAGGGGTGCCGTAGTTGTCCATCAGCACGTCCTGCCAGCGCCGGGTGAGGCCTGTGTTGCCAGGCGGGGCGTCGTGCGTGGCGGTGGCGGTGCCCGTACGGGTGCCTGTGGTGTCGTTCATGCCCGCTTCTCCCTCTCCGGCGCGTCACCGTCCGGCACGACCATGGTTCCGATCCCCTCGTCGGTGAAGATCTCCAGCAGGATGGAGTGCTGGACGCGCCCGTCGATGACCCGGGCGGTGTTGACTCCGTTGCGCACGGCGTACAGACAGCCCTCCATCTTGGGCACCATGCCGCTGGCCAGGTCCGGCAGCAGCTTCTCCAGCTCGCTCGCGGTCAGCCGGCTGATCACGTCGTCACTGCCCGGCCAGTCCTCGTAGAGGCCCTCGACATCGGTGAGCACCATCAGCGTCTCGGCGCCGAGCGCGGCGGCGAGGGCCGCGGCGGCGGTGTCGGCGTTGATGTTGTAGACGTGCCCGTCATCGGCGCTGCGGGCGATGGAGGAGATCACCGGGACGCGGCCGTCGTCCAGCAGGGCCTGGACGGCCCCCGCGTCGACCTCGGTGATCTCGCCGACGCGGCCGATGTCCACCTTCTCGCCGTCGATGTGCGCGTAGCGCTTGGTGGCGGTCAGGGTGTGGGCGTCCTCGCCGGTCATGCCGACGGCGAGCGGGCCGTGCCGGTTGAGCAGGCCGACCAGTTCTCGCTGCACCTGGCCGGCCAGCACCATTCGCACGACGTCCATCGCCTCGTCGGTGGTGACGCGCAGGCCGGCCTTGAACTCGCTGACCAGGCCGAGCCGGTCGAGGTGGGCACTGATCTGCGGCCCGCCGCCGTGGACGACGACGGGCTTGAGACCCGCGTGCCGCAGGAAGACCACGTCCTGGGCGAACGCGGCCTTCAGGTCTTCGTCCACCATGGCGTTTCCGCCGAACTTGACGACCACGGTCTTCCCGTGGTGGCGGGTCAGCCAGGGCAGCGCCTCGATGAGGATCTGGGCCTTGGGCAGGGCGATGTGCCTACGTGTACTCATGACGAATAAGCGCTGTTCTCGTGGACGTAGTCGGAGGTGAGGTCGTTGGTCCAGATGACGGCGGACTCGGTGCCCGCCGCCAGGTCGGCGGTGATGCGGACCTCGCGGTAGCGCATGTCCACCAGTTCGCGGTCCTCGCCCACCGATCCGCCGCGGCAGACCCACACGCCGTTGATGGCGACGTTGAGCCGGCCGGGCTCGAAGGCGGCGGAGGTGGTGCCGATGGCGGACAGGACCCGGCCCCAGTTGGGGTCCTCGCCGTGGACGGCGCACTTGAGGAGGTTGTTGCGGGCGATGGCGCGGCCCACCTCGACGGCGTCGTCCTCGTCGGCGGCGTTCACCACTTCGATCCGGATGTCCTTGGAGGCCCCCTCGGCGTCCAGGACCAGCTGCTGCGCCAGGTCGCCGCAGACGGTCCGCACGGCCTCGGTGAACTCCTCCGCCTCCGGGGCGGCCCCCGAGGCTCCGGAGGCCAGCAGCAGCACGGTGTCGTTGGTGGACATGCAGCCGTCGGAGTCGACGCGGTCGAAGGTGGTACGGGTGGCCTCGCGCAGTGCGGCGTCCAGACCGGGGGCGTCCACGTCGGCGTCGGTGGTGAGGACCACGAGCATGGTCGCCAGACCGGGGGCGAGCATGCCCGCGCCCTTGGCCATGCCGCCCACGACCCAGCCGTCGCCCTCGGCCACGGCGGTCTTGTGCACGGTGTCGGTGGTCTTGACGGCGATGGCGGCCCTGTCGCCGCCGTGCGGGGAGAGCGCCTCGGCGGCCTCCTCGATCCCCGGCAGCAGCCGGTCCATCGGCAGCCGGACGCCGATCAGGCCGGTGGAGCAGACGGCGACCTCGCCGGCGCTGTGGCCGAGCACCTCGGCGGCCTTCTCGGCGGTGGCGTGGGTGTCCTGGAAGCCGAGCGGGCCGGTGCAGGCGTTGGCGCCGCCGGAGTTGAGGACGACCGCGGACACCTGCCCGCCCCTGAGCACCTGCTCGGACCAGAGGACGGGGGCGGCCTTGACCCGGTTGGAGGTGAACACACCGGCGGCGGCCAGGCGCGGCCCGGTGTTGACGACCAGGGCCAGGTCGGGGTTGCCGTTGTCCTTGATCCCGGCGGCGATCCCCGTCGCGGTGAATCCCTTGGCAGCGGTGACGCTCACGGTGTCTTACCGTTCCCTTCCCCACCCGCGCGGCACGGCGCGGGCATCATCGCCGTCGGCAGCGCACCGGCAGCCGCGCACACGCCGCCCGCCGGCACCGGCGGACGCCTCCGCCGGCTCACGGGGCGACCCCGGTGACGGGGAGGCCCGTCTCCTCGGGAAGGCCGAGGGCGATGTTCATGCTCTGCACCGCGCCGCCCGCGGTGCCCTTGGTCAGGTTGTCGATGGCGCTGACGACGACCACGCGGTCGGCCGCCTCGTCGTACGCGACCTGGAGCAGCGCGCTGTTCGAGCCGTGGACGGCGGCGGTGGACGGCCACTGGCCCTCGGGCAGCAGATGGACGAACGGCTCGGCGGCCAGCGCCTTGTCGTAGGCCTCGCGCAGCCGGTCGGCGGTCAGGCCGGGCCGGGCCCTGGCGGTGCAGGTGGCCAGGATGCCGCGGGACATCGGGGCGAGCGTAGGAGTGAAGGAGACGGTGACCGGCCCGCCCGCGACGGCCGAGAGGTTCTGGGCCATCTCGGGGGTGTGCCGGTGGACGCCGCCGACGCCGTAGGGGCTCATCGACCCCATCACCTCGCTGCCCAGCAGGTGGGGCTTGGGCGCCTTGCCCGCGCCCGAGGTGCCGGTGGCCGCGACCACCACCACGTCGGGCTCGACCAGACGGGCCCCGAACGCCGGGAAGAGCGCGAGTGTCACGGCCGTCGGATAGCAGCCGGGGACCGCGACGCGCCGGGACCCCCTCAGCGCGTCGCGTGCCCCCGGCAGCTCGGGGAGGCCGTACGGCCAGGTGCCGGCGTGCGGCGTGCCGTAGAAACGCTCCCAGCTCCCCGGATCCCTCAGCCGGAAGTCGGCCCCGCAGTCAATGACCAGCACCTTGTCGCCGAGCTGCTCGGCGACGGCCGCGGACTGGCCGTGCGGCAGGGCGAGGAAGACCACGTCGTGGCCGGTCAGCGTCTCCACCGTGGTGACTTCCAGCACACGGTCGGCCAGTGGCGGCAGATGCGGCTGGAGCGCGCCCAGGCGCTGCCCGGCGTTGGAGTTGCCCGTCAGCGCCCCGACCTCGACACCGGGGTGCCCGGCCAGCAGGCGCAGGATCTCGCCTCCCGCGTAACCGCTCGCTCCCGCCACTGCCGCTCGCACCGTCATGGAATCCTCCTCATCGAGAGCATGACTATACGCATAGTGGCAGTTTTATGCAATGAGCGCATGGTGCGGCGCCGGGAGCGAGGGGAAGACGCCCGTGAAGACGCCCGGCCCGCCGGTCGGTCGGAAGGACCGGCCGACGGGCCGGGCGGGGCTGCGGCCACGAGCGCGGCGCCGCACGGCGGGGGACGGGATCAGGGGCGCGGCGGGCGGGGCTGGTCCTCCTGCTCCGCCTTCCGCTCCTTCAGGCGCGCCGCCTCCTTGCGGACCTCCGCCTGGGTGGCGCGCTCCTTCCGCAGCCACCCGGGGTCCTCCGCCTTCAGCGCCTCGATCTGCTCGGTGGTCAGGGGGTCGGTGATCCCGCCGCGCGCGAGTCCCGAGTTGGAGACGCCCAGCTTCGCCGCGACCACCGGGCGGGGGTGCGGTCCGTCGCGCCGCAGCTCCCTCAGCCACTCGGGCGGGTCGGTCTGCAGCGCGTTCAGTTCCGCGCGTGAGACGACGCCCTCCCGGAACTCGGCGGGGGTGGCCTCGAGGTACACGCCCAGCTTCTTCGCCGCGGTGGCGGGCTTCATCGTCTGGGCGGTCTGCTGCGACTTCATGGGGTCCAGGGTATCGAGCGCCCGCGGCTCCTCCCGCCACCCGGCCCCGGCTCCCCGGTAGCCTGGCCCGGTGAACGGCTCGGAAACATCCTCCTCGTTCCGGCTCGCGTACGTCCCGGGAGTGACGCCCACCAAGTGGGTGCGGATCTGGAACGAGCGACTGCCGGGTGTCCCGCTCGACCTCGTCCAGGTGCCCGCCGCCGGGGCGGCCGGCGTGCTGCGCGACGGCGGCGCCGACGCGGGCTTCCTGCGGCTGCCCACCGACCGTACGGATCTCAGCGCGATCCCCCTCTACACCGAGACCACGGTGGTCGTGGTCCCCAGGGACCACCTGGTGACCGCCGTCGAGGAGGTGTCCGCCGGGGAACTGGACGAGGAGACCGTGCTGCACCCCCTCGACGACACCCTGGAGTGGGAGCGCCCGCCGGGGCGGCCCGCCTTCGAGCGCCCCGCCACGACGGCGGACGCCATCGAGCTGGTGGCGGCGGGGGTGGGACTGCTCGTCGTGCCGCAGTCGCTCGCCCGGCTGCACCACCGCAGGGACCTCACCTACCGGCCCGTCACGGACACCCCCCGGTCACGCGTCGCACTGTCGTGGCGGGAGGACCGGACCACCGATCTCGTGGAGGACCTCATCGGGATCGTCCGGGGCCGGACCGTCAACAGCACCCGGGGCCGCCGCCCCGCCGCCGAGGAGGCCGGGCCGGGCGGGCGGGAGAAGCGGGACAAGGAGAAGCCTAGGCGCCCGGACGGGGGTGGCGCGCGGCGGAAGTCCGTGGGAGGCGGGCAGTCCGGCCGGGACGTCCGGCGCGGCTCCGGAGGCTTGAGGGGTTCCGGCGGTGCCGGGGGCGGTCGTCGCGGCAGGCCCCGTCGCAGGTCGTAGCGCCTTCACCGCACCCCTCACCGCGCCTCTCGCGGCCTTCGGGGACGGACCCCGGTGCCGGGCTTGCGGTTGACGCCGCGTAAACCCCTAGCGTCGTCGGCACCGACCAGATCACCGAGGCCCCGGAGGCGGCAGGCGATGGAATGGTCCATTCAGGAGATCGCCCGTTCGGCCGGGACCACCAGCCGCACTCTGCGCCACTACGACGCCGTGGGGCTGCTGCGTCCCAGCCGGGTCGGGCACGGCGGGATCCGCTACTACGACGAGCGCGCGCTGGTGCGACTCCAGCGGATCCTGCTGCTGCGCGAGCTCGGCCTGGGGCTGACCGCCATCTCCGAGGCGCTCGACGGGCAGCGGGACGCGGCCGCCGCGCTGCACACCCATCTGGAGCTGCTCGAACGGGAGCGGGAGCGCCTGGGCCGGCGGATCGAGTCGGTGCGGAAGACGTTGGCCAGGATGGAAGGAGGCGAGCCCCTGATGCCCCAGGAGGCTCTCGACGGTTTCGACCATACCGAGTACGAGGACGAGGTGATCGAACGCTGGGGCCGCGACGCCTTCGAGCGTGGCGACCGCTGGTGGCGCTCGCTGACGGAGGAGAGCAGGAAGGCCCTCCAACAGCGCCAGACCGACATCTCCACCGACTACGCCCGCGCCCACCGGGCCGGTCTCGCACCGGACAGCGAGGAGGTACTCGCGATCACCCGGCGGCACTACGAGTGGGTGTCCGCCGGCTGGCAGGGCAGGCGCCCCGGTGCGGAGCAGTTCGCCGGGCTCGGGCAGATGTACGTCGACGACCCGCGCTTCACCGCCGCCTACGACCGGTACGGCGAGGGCACGGCGGCCTTCGTCCGGGACGCCATGGGCGCCTACGCCGAGCGGGAGCTGTAGGCCTCCCCGAGCGGGAGAGGCGGGGTGCGGCGGGAACGCCGCACCCCCCCCCCCCCCCCCCCCCGCCGCACGTCAGTGGTCCATGGCCAGCGTCCAGTCCCCCGCCCGCCCGGCCAGAGTGACCGACGACAGCGGCCGGACGTCCACCCGCCAGTAGGTGTGCGGCGGCGCCTTCAGCGCGTACACCGCGGCCGCGCGCAGCACCGTCGGCTCGACGACCGCAGCGATCAGGGCGTCGCCCTCGCCGCCGGGCCGGGTGTCGAGCCATTCACCGATGCGCAGGATGAAGGAGAACAGCGACTCGCCCCCGTGCGGAGTGGCGTGGGGGTCGGCGAGCCAGATGTCCACGGCCCGCGACTCGATCGCGGCGACCTCCCTGAGGGTGTGTCCGCGCCACCGGCCCATGTCGCACTCGCGCAGCGCGGGCTGGGCCAGCGGCCGCATCCCCAGGACGCCCCCGGTCTCGCGGCAGCGCATGGTCGGGGAGCAGTAGCGCAGCTCGGCGCCCGCCAGGTGCGCGTACGCCGGGATGGCCCGCTCGGCCTCCCACCACCCGGCGGCGTCCAGAGGACGGTCGTCCTCGAAGCGCACGTCCAGCGGGGACGAGCTCCGGGCGGCGGCGAGCAGCGTGATCCGCAGGTGCATTACCGGATGGTAGAACCGTGAACCGGATTGTTCGACGGTCGGGCACGGACTGTTTTCGGACGTATGCCCGGATCACCCGGGGACCAGCGCCATCAGCTGCCCCGGAGCCGCCGGCCGGCGGAAGCCGAGGCCCTCGTAGAGGCCGTGCGCGTCCTCGGTGGCCAGCAGCACCCGCCCCAGCCCGCAGGGCTCCAGTTCCGCGAGCGCGGCTCCCACCAGCGCCTTCCCAAGGCCCCGGCCACGGGCGGCGGGGGCGACGTAGACGTCGCACAGCCAGGCGAAGGTGGCCCGGTCGGTGACCACTCGCGCATAGCCGAGCTGCTCACCGGTGTCCCGGTCGTACGCCCCGAGGTTGAGCGAGCCCGCGATGGCCGTGTCCTGTTTCACACGACTGCGGCCCAGCGCCCAGTAGGCGTCGGTGGACAGCCAGCGGTGGACGCGGGCGGCGTCGAGGCGGGCGGGGTCGGTGGAGATCTCGTACGGGATGCTCATGGCTGGAGAGCCTGGCAGCCCCGGTGCGGCCCGTCGACCGGTTTTGCCCCTCCCTCCGTCTCCCCTCCGTCTCCCCTCCGTCTCCCGTCCGTCTCCCGTCCGTCTCCCCGCTTCCGCGCTCGCGGGCGCACGGCCGCCTTCCGCCTCTAGAATCGGAATGAACAGGATTTTCTTCTTTATACGGACAGGAGACCGCCGATGCAGGCGAACGCGGGAGACCTGCTGCTGGTCCATGGCAGGTTCGTGGGGCAGCACGAGAGGGTCGCGGAGATCATCGAGGTACTGGGCACGAACGGCGAGCCGCCGTACCGGGTCCGCTTCGAGGACGGACACGAGACCGTGATGTCGCCGGGGCCCGACTCCGTGGTGAGGCACCACGGCGAGCCCCTGCTGGAGCACGGCGAGCCCCGGCGCCGCTGAGGCCGGGGCCCCACGCCGAACGGGGGAACACGCGGGAGCGCTAGCGGGGTGCCCGCACCGGACGGTCGTAGTGGTCCTCCACCACCCGGCTCATCGCTCCGATCGGGTCCGCGGCGACGTGTCTCGCCGAGAAGTAGGCGTTGCCGCGGACCTCGGGGTGGCGGCCGCAGAACGTCAGGTGGCGGGAGAGTTCGGCCGGATCGTGCCAGGCCGGCCCCTGGGCCGGGTCACCCGCCTTGTACAGCGCCTCGCCGATGTGGAGTTCGACGCCGGTGCCCCTCACCACGTCGGCCCACCAGGGCACCAGCTTCGCGTAGTCGGCGGCGGCGAAGCCGATGTCCCAGTACACCTGCGGCACGATGCAGTCGATCCAGCGCTCACGCACCCACTTGCGGGTGTCGGCGTACAGGTCGTCGTAGGTCTCCACGCCCGCGCGGGTGTCGGAGCCCTCCGGGTCGGTGCCCGCGTTGCGCCACACGGCGAAGGGGCTGATCCCGAAGCGCACGCGCGGTTTGGTCCGCCTCAGGCGCAGCGCGGCCTCCCGGACCAGCCGGTCGATGTTGTCGCGCCGCCAGTCGGCCCGGTCGGCGAAGGCCGCGCCGTACCGCTCGTAGGCGGCGTCGTCGTCGAAGACCTCGCCCGCCACCGGGTACGGGTAGAAGTAGTCGTCCCAGTGCATGCCGTCGATGTCGTAGCGCTCCACCGCGTCGAACATCGCGTCCTGGACGAAGGCACGCACCTCGGGGAGCCCGGGGTTGTAGTAGAGCTTGCCGCCGTAGGCCACCACCCATTCCGGGTGGTGGCGCGCGGGGTGGGAGTCCGCCAGCCGCGCGGGGTCTGTGTGGTTGGCCACCCGGTAGGGATTGAACCAGGCGTGCAGCTCCAGCCCGCGCCGGTGGGCCTCGCACACGGCGAAGCCCAGCGGATCCCAGCCGGGGTCCTCGCCCTGGGTGCCGGTGAGATACTGCGCCCAGGGCTCGTACGGCGAGGGCCACAGGGCGTCCGCAGTGGGCCTCACCTGGAAGAACACCGTGTTGAGACGGCGCTCGACCGCCGTGTCCAGGTGCGCCAGCAGCTGTCTTCGCTGCTCGGCCGCGGCGAGCCCGGGCCTGGCCGGCCAGTCGATGTTGGCGACGGTCGCCACCCACACTCCGCGCAACCGCTGACCGGCCCGGTGCCGGCCGCTCCCGCCCCGCACCCCCGCCGACGCCGCTCCCGCCCCCGGGCCGGTCAGCAGCGAGCCGGAGAGCACCCCGACCGCCGCCGCGCCGAAGGTCCTCCGAGGGAAAAGCCCCATGCTGCCTCCTCCTGGCGACGACTCACTCGATCATCCCGGCCGGGTATCCGGGCGGCAACCGCACGTAGCGGACGCGTGAGCGCCCGTCGGCGCCGCACCACCCGCGTGGTCGACCCCGTCCGAGAATGCCGTGCCCATGCCAAGAAAGAGTCGACGGCCGCCTCACCGGCGGCGCCGGCCCGGCCGGAGGATGACCGACCGCCTCCGTGAGCCCGGCCCCGGCCGGCCCCGGGATTCCGAGGCCCGGGCGATCCCCGCGTCACGAGCCGGTCTTCCGGACGGCCGGTCGGCGGGGACCGCCGAGCCCCGGCCGCCCGTTTCCCCGGCTCGACGCGGTAACGTCGGTCGGCGAGGCGCTGCGGCCGGAACCGTACGGGGCGGCGTCGCGGACCAGTGGACCAGCGAAAGGCACGATGTGACCGACATCGAACGCGTCGGAGTGGTGGGCTGCGGCCAGATGGGCTCGGGTATCGCCGAGGTCTGCGCACGGGCCGGCCTGAGCGTCATGGTCGCCGAGACCACCGGCGAAGCCCTGGAGATAGGCCGTACCCGGCTGGTGACCTCCCTGGAGAAGGCCGCCGCACGAGGCAAGATCAGCGAGGTGGAGCGCGACGCCACCCTGGAGCGCCTCTCCTTCACCACCGACCTCGGCGAGTTCGCCGACCGCGATCTGGTGATCGAGGCGGTCGTGGAGAACGAGCAGATCAAGACCGAGATCTTCCAGATCCTCGACCAGGTGGTGACCAGCCCGGACGCGATCCTGGCCTCCAACACCTCCTCCATCCCGCTGGTGAAGCTGGCCGTGGCGACCTCCCGTCCGGACCGGGTGATCGGCATCCACTTCTTCAACCCCGCGCCGGTGCAGCGGCTGGTGGAGCTGATCCCCGCGCTGACCACCTCCGACGACACCATCGCGCGGGCCGAGACCGCGGTCGTCAAGCTGCTGGGCAAGCACGCCATCCGCGCCCAGGACCGCTCGGGCTTCGTGGTCAACGCACTGCTGATCCCGTATCTGCTCTCGGCCATCCGGATGTTCGAGACGGGCATCGCCAGCCGCGAGGACATCGACAACGGCATGGAGATGGGCTGCGCGCACCCCATGGGGCCGCTCAAGCTCGCCGACCTCATCGGCCTGGACACGGTCGCCTCGGTCGCGTACTCGATGTACGAGGAGTACAAGGAGCCGCTGTACGCCGCACCGCCGCTGCTGCAGCGGATGGTCGACGCCGGCCGCCTGGGCCGCAAGACCGGCGCGGGCTTCTACACCTACTGAGATCCGCCGCACCTGGCGGGGTGCCCCCCCCTGAAAGGGGGCGCCCCGCCGTCGGCGTTCCGCGTCCTCTCCGCCTCCGTCCCGGCGGACGGAAGACGGCTAAGCGCCGCGCAGCACCGCGCCGGTGCGCTCGACCGCCGCGGCCACCGCCGCCTCGCGGGCGGCCGTGGTCTCCTCGGCCGTCAGCGTGCGGTCGGGTGCGCGGAAGCGCAGGGCGTAGGCCAGGGACTTCCTCTCCTCACCGAGCTGCTCGCCGGTGAAGACATCGAACAGCCGCAGCGACTCCAGCAGCTCGCCCGCGCCCTCGCGCAGCGCCGACTCGACCTCGGCCGCCGGGACGGAGGCGTCCACCACCAGGGCTACGTCCTGCGTGGCCACCGGGAAGGTGGACACGTGCGGGGCCCGCGGAGCGCCCGAGGAGGCCCGCTCCAGCAGATCGAGGTCGATCTCCATGGCGCAGGTGAGGGCGGGCAGCTGCATCATCTTGATCACGCGCGGATGCAGTTCGCCGGCGTGCCCGACCAGAGTGCGCCCGCCGTCGGCCTCCGCGTACAGCGCGGCGCAGCGCCCCGGGTGCCAGGGGGCATGCCGGTCGGCTTCCACGATCAGCTCCGCACCGGCCTCGCGGGCGACGGTACGGGCCGCCTCGACCGCGTCGGCCCAGGTCGCCGGGCGACCCTTGCCCCACCAGCCGGCCTGCTCGCGCGCACCGGCCAGGACGACCGCGGCCCGGCGCGGCTGCTCGGGCAGCGTGGCCCGGAGGGAGGCGAGCTCCTCGTCCGTGGGGCGGCGGTCGACCGGCAGCCGGACGGCGGCGGTCTCCTGCCCGGTGGGCCGGAAGACAAGGCCGGTCTCGAAGAGCGCGAGCCCCCCGTGACCGCCCTGGGAACCCCGGCCGTCGTTGCGGCGCAGCGCGGCGAGCAGTCCGGGCAGCAGCGTGGTGCGCAGCACCGGCTCCTCGTCGGAGAGCGGGTTGACCAGCCGTACGGTGCGGCGGCGGGGGTCGTCCGCCTCCAGACCGAGCCGGTCGAAGGCGGCGTCACCGACGAACGGGTAGTTCGGCGCCTCGACGTATCCCGCTCCGGCCAGGGCCCGCCCGACCCGGCGGCGCAGCCGCTGCCGCTCGGTCAGGCCGCGGCCGGAGGGCAGACGCGGCAGGGTGGAGGGCAGGGCCTCGTAGCCCTCCAGCCGCATGACCTCCTCGGCCAGGTCGTTGGGGTCGGTCAGGTCCGGCCGCCACGACGGCACGGTCACGGTCAGCTCGTCGGTGCCGTAGACGTCGCAGCCCACGTCCTGCAGCCGGCGTGCCACGGTCTCGCGGCCATAGGCCACGCCCGCGACCCGGTCCGGGTGGTCGGCGCGCATCCTGACGGTACGCGGACCGCTGGGCGAGACGACCTCGGTCACACCTGCCTCCGCGGCGCCGCCCGCCAGCAGGATCAGCAGGTCGACGGTGCGCTGAGCGGCGGCGGAGGTGGCCTGCGGGTCGACGCCTCGCTCGAAGCGCCTGGACGCCTCGGAGGAGAGCCTGTGGCGGCGGGCGGTGCGTGCGATGGAGATCGGGTCGAAGTGCGCGGCCTCGATCACGATCTCGGTGGTGCCCGCCGCCTCCTGCGCGTCGGCGATCTCGGTGTCGGCTCCGCCCATCACACCGGCCAGGCCGACCGGTCCGGTGTCGTCGGTGATGACCAGGTCCTCGGGATGCAGCTCACGCTTGGTGCCGTCGAGAGTGGTGAGCTTCTCCCCCGGCCGGGCCCGGCGCACACCGATCGTCCCGCTGAGACGGGAGCGGTCGTAGGCGTGCAGGGGCTGGCCGAGTTCGAGCATCACGTAGTTGGTGATGTCCACGGCCAGCGAGATCGGGCGCATCCCGGCCTTCTGCAGCCGCCGCTGGAGCCAGATCGGGGAGCGGGCGTCGGGCCGCACGCCGGTGACCATGCGGGCGGTGAAGCGGTCGCAGCCGCGCCGGTCGTCGATCCTGACCGGGTGGCCGTGCTCGTTGGGCACGGGGACGTCCAGCAGCGCCGGGTCGCGCAGCGGCAGACCGTAGGCGGTGGCCACCTCGCGGGCGACACCGCGCATGGACAGGCAGTAGCCGCGGTCGGGCGTGACGGCGATGTCGAGAACCTCGTCGACCAGTTCCAGCAGTTCGATCGCGTCGGCGCCCACCTCGTGCTCGGGCGGGAGCACGATGATGCCCTCGTGGTCGTCGCTCATGCCCAGCTCGCTGGCCGAGCAGATCATGCCCTCCGACAGCTTGCCGTAGGTCTTGCGGGCGCTGATCCGGAAGTCGCCGGGCAGCACGCCGCCGGGCAGGATCACCACGACCTTGTCGCCGACGGCGAAGTTGGTGGCGCCGCAGACGATGTTCTGCGGCTCACCGGTTCCGTTGGCCTCCCCGACGTCGACCTGACAGTAGCGGATCGGCTTCTTGAAGCCGGTCAACTCCTCGATCGCCAGGACGCGGCCGACGACCAGCGGCCCGGTGATGTCGGCACCGAGCCGCTCGACGGTCTCGACCTCCAGACCGGCCGCGATCAGCTTCGCCGCGACATCGCGGCCGGTCTCACCGGCCGGCAGGTCGACGTACTCCCGCAGCCACGAAAGCGGGGCCCGCATCAGATCTCCATCCCGAACGGCCGGGTGAACCGGACGTCGCCCTCGACCATGTCTCGCATGTCCTCGACGTTGTGGCGGAACATCAGCATCCGCTCGATACCGAACCCGAAGGCGAAGCCGCTGTAGCGCTCCGGGTCCACACCGCAGGCGGTCAGCACCCGCGGGTTGACCATGCCGCAGCCGCCCAGCTCGATCCAGCCCTCCGACGAACAGGTGCGGCAGGGGCGGTCGGGGTTGCCGACGGACTCCCCGCGGCAGGCGAAGCACACCATGTCCATCTCGGCGGACGGCTCGGTGAAGGGGAAGTACGACGGGCGCAGCCGGGTGCTCAGATCCTCGCCGAACAGGGATTTGACCATGTGGTCCAGGGTGCCCTTGAGGTCGGCCATGGTCAGGCCCTCGTCCACGGCGAGCAGCTCGACCTGGTGGAAGACCGGGGTGTGGGTCGCGTCCAGCTCGTCGGTGCGGTATACCCGGCCGGGGCAGATCACGTACACCGGCGGTTTCCGCTCCAGCAGGGAGCGGACCTGCACCGGCGAGGTGTGGGTGCGCAGCACGACCCCCGACTCCCCCTCGCCGGAGCCGTCCGGGCCCTGGACGAAGAAGGTGTCCTGCATGGTGCGGGCCGGGTGGTCCGGGATGAAGTTGAGGGCGTCGAAGTTGAACCACTCGGCCTCGGCCTCGGGCCCCTCGGCGACCTCGTAGCCCATCGCGACGAAGACGTCCTCGATGCGCTCGGACAGTGTGGTCAGTGGGTGGCGGGCGCCCGTGGGGACGCGGTCGAAGGGCAGCGTGACATCCACCGCCTCCTCGACCAGCACGCGCTCGTCGCGCTCGGCCTCCAGTTCCTCCTGGCGCCGCTTGAGGGCCTGGCCCACCGCGCCGCGCGCCTGGCCGACGCGCCGGCCGGCCTCGGCCTTGGCGTGCGGCGGGAGGGCGCCGATCTCTCGGTTGGCCAGTGCCAGCGGTGAGCGGTCGCCCGCGTGAGCGGCCTTCACCTCGCGCAGCGCCTCCAGATCACCGGCGGCGGCGATCGCGGCGAGGGCCGCGTCCCGTGCCCGGTCGATCTCTTCCGGTTTCAGTGCCTCGACCTCTACGGGGTCGTACGACTTGTTGGGTGCGGACATCTCTTCCCGTGCTTTTCGCTTGGCCCGTGGTTTCGGTTGGTTGCTTCGCCCCGCTTCGGCGCTTCGGCACCCTGGTGTCTCGGCGGAGCCGGTCCCCGGGCCGCTCGAAGGTACCGGCTGTCGAGTCTACGGGGCGAGGAAGATCGCCACGGACCCGGAGGAACCCGCGGGTGCCCGCTCAGGCCATGAAGGCCGGGACGCCCGCGGGCAGGGTGAACCTGAACTCGGCGCCGCCCGCGGGCGAGCGGCCGACCGTGATCGCCCCTCCGTGGGCCTCGACGATGCCCTTGACGATGTACAGGCCCAGACCGGTGCCACCGCGCTTGCTGCCGCGCCAGAAGCGGGTGAAGACACGGCTCATCGACTCCTCGGGGATACCGGGACCCTCGTCGCTCACCGTGACCGCCGTCCCTTCGTCGCCCGTCCTCGTCCGTGCCGGTGCCACCTCCATGGTGACCGTTCCCTCACCGTGTCGCACGGCGTTTTCCAGCAGGTTGCCGAGCACCTGGTCGATCTTGTCGGGGTCGGCCCACAGCGGCGGGAGCGGAGTGACGATCCTGCGGGCGAAGCGCTCCCGGGGCCGGCCCGCGGCGACGTGGGCCCGGATGTGCCGCTCCACGGCGGCGGCCATGTCGACGGGCTGGCGGTGGATCTCCAGCCGCCCGGAGTCGATGCGCGAGATGTCCAGCAGTTCGGCGATGAGCCGGGTGACGCGGTCGGCGTCGGCGTCCACCGTCTCCAGCATCAGCCGCTTCTGGTCGTCGGTGAACCTCTCCCACTTGGCCAGCAGCGTCGCGGTGAAGCCCTTCACCGAGGTCAGCGGTGAGCGCAGTTCGTGGGCGACGGTGGCGATCAGCTCGGCGTGGCTGCGCTCGGTGCGCCGCCGGGCCTCGGTGCCGCGCAGGGTGACCACCAGCCGCTGCACGGGGCCGGCGGGTCGGGCGCGGACGTACCGGGCGGAGACCAGGACCTCCCGGCCTCCGGGGAGTAAGAGGTTGCGCTCGGGCTGGCCGGTGCGGATGGCCAGACCCCCGTAGGGGTCGGTGACCTTCCACCAGCGGCGTCCCTCCAGGTCCTCCAGGGGCAGGACCTGCTCGACGGGACGGCCCAGCGCGTCCTCGCACGGCAGCGCGGTGATGCGGGCGGCGGCGGCGTTGAAGCAGACGACCCGGCCGCGGGCGTCGGCGACGACCAGCCCGTCGGGGAGATCGTCGGGAAGCACCGCCGCGCCGCCGGGCCGCTGCGGTTCCTGCCGGGCGGGGCGGACACGGGACGCATGGGGCGCGTCGGGCGGGGCGCCGCCCTGCCTGCCGGATGTCCTCACGTCCACTCCCGCTCGCACCCCCTTCGGTTCCCGGGGCCGCCACCCTACTAGCCCGGGGTGACGCTGCGGCACCCTCCGGGTGCGCGCTGCGCACGGGCCGAGGCGTAGAGGCACACCGCCGCGGCGGTCGCGAGGTTCAGACTCTCCGCGCGCCCGTGGATGGGTACGCGCACCGCCTCGTCGGCCAGTGCGCGGGTCTCCTGGGGCAGTCCCCACGCCTCGTTGCCGAAGAGCCACGCGGTGGGGCCTCCCATGCGGCCCTCGTCCAGCTCGGTGTCCAGATCGTGCTCGCCCGCGCCGTCGGCGGCCAGCACCCGTACACCCGCCTCGCGCAGCCCGGCCACGGCCCGCTCCACGGGGACGCCGACGGCGACGGGCAGGTGGAAGAGACTGCCGACGGAGGCGCGTACCGACTTGGGGTTGTACAGGTCCACCGAGGCGTCGGTGAGCACCACCGCGTCGGCCCCGGCGGCGTCCGCGCAGCGCAGCACCGTCCCGGCGTTCCCCGGATCGCGCACGTTGGCGAGGACGGCGACCAGCTTCGGACGGGCGGCCAGCACCCGGTCGAAGGGCAGGTCGAGGAAGCGGCAGATCCCGACCAGCCCCTGCGGGGTGACGGTCTGCGACAGCTCCGCGATCACCTCGTCGGTGGCGGTGCGGACACGGGCCCCGGCGGCGCGGGCGTCGGCGACGATGTCGGCGTGCCGCTCGGCGGCCTCGGGGGTGGTGAACAGCTCGGTGAGCGTGGGCTCACCGCCGCCGCGGTGGCCGACCGCCTCGCGTACGGCCTGGGGCCCCTCGGCAAGGAAGCGGCGCTCCTTGCCGCGGGTGCTGCGGCGTGCCAGCCGCCGGACGGCGGTGACGCGCGGGGAGCGCGGGGAGGTCAGTTCCGGGGCGGCGGCCATGGCGCGGCGTTCTCGCTTCTCGGGTCTCTCGGGGCTTCCCGGCGGGCGTACCGGACAGGGCGGACGGGCCGGGGCGGACGACCGGACCCGCGGGCTCGGCGGCCCGCGGGTCCGGTGGTGTCCCTGCCGTCGTCAGGCGGCCTTGGGGGCGTTGACGTCGCTCGGCAGCGCCTTCTGGGCCACCTCGACCAGCGCGGCGAACGCGTTCGGGTCGTTGACCGCGAGATCGGCCAGGATCTTGCGGTCCACCTCGATCTCGGCGGCCTTCAGACCCTGGATGAAGCGGTTGTAGGTCATGCCGTTGGCGCGGGCGCCGGCGTTGATCCGCTGGATCCACAGCTGCCGGAAGTCGCCCTTGCGGCGCTTGCGGTCGTTGTAGTTGTAGACCAGGGAGTGGGTGACCTGCTCCTTCGCCTTGCGGTACAGGCGGGAGCGCTGGCCGCGGTAACCGCTGGCCTGCTCGAGGATCGCCCGGCGCTTCTTGTGGGCGTTGACCGCCCGCTTGACGCGTGCCACGTGAATTACTCCTTGTCGCGGGGCCGGTGTGGTGGTCCGGCTGCCGTGCTGCGGCGCCGCCGGCCCGAAGGTTCGATGGGGTCCCGGTGTCCGGTGTCCTGCCCGGCCGATCACGGGGATCAGCGGGCGGCAGGGCTCACTTGCCGAGAAGCTTCTTGATCTTCTTGGCGTCGGCCGGAGCCATCTCGGTCTTGCCTGCGAGGCGGCGCGTCAGCGTGGACGGCTTGTGCTCGAGAAGGTGGCGGCGGCCGGCGCGCTGGCGCATCACCTTGCCGGAGCCGGTGATCTTGAAGCGCTTGCTCGCACCACTGTGCGTCTTGTTCTTCGGCATGTCGCCGTTCTCTCCTCGTCGGTGGCGCCGCCGGAGCCGGCCGTGGGCCGGCGTGCGGGCAGCGTCAGCTGTTTCGGTTGCTGTCCGGGCCCTGGAAGGGCCCGTGCGATCGGCGGCCGGCTCCGCGGCCGCCGGATCACGCCTCGGCGTGTTCCTCGGCAGGGGCCGCGTTCCCCTGCTGCTGGCGCTCCGCCTTGCGGGCGGCCTGCGCCTCACGGGCTTCGGCCATCGCCTCGGTCTTCTTCTTGTGCGGACCGAGAACCATGATCATGTTCCGGCCGTCCTGCTTGGGGTTCGACTCGACGAAGCCCAGGTCCTGGACGTCCTCCGCGAGGCGCTGGAGCAGCCGGTAGCCCAGCTCGGGACGGGACTGCTCACGACCGCGGAACATGATCGTGATCTTGACCTTGTCCCCCTGCTTGAGGAACCGGACGACATGACCCTTCTTGGTGTCGTAGTCGTGCGGATCGATCTTCGGCCGGAGCTTCATCTCCTTGATGACCGTGTGCGCCTGGTTCTTGCGCGCCTCACGGGCCTTCATGGCCGACTCGTACTTGAACTTTCCGTAGTCCATGAGCTTGCACACCGGCGGACGGGCGTTCGCCGCGACCTCGACCAGGTCGAGGTCGTACTCCTGGGCAAGCTCCAGGGCCTTGGCAAGCGGCACGATGCCGACCTGCTCGCCACTGGGACCGACGAGTCGCACCTCGGGGACGCGAATCCGGTCGTTGATGCGGGGCTCGGCGCTGATGGGGCCTCCTCGGTTGCGCCACACGGATGCCTGGCGGACAGCCGCGCACGGTTGCTTTGGTGTGACCACCGAGCCGGAACGCGAAAGCGCCCCGGACGGAACGCAGGCGGGGCTCCTCATTGACCGGGAGCACCGCCGCATACACCGCGGGGCGCAGCCTGACCTGTGACCCGCCGACTCCGGGGTCGGTCGGGTGGGAGCTTCGGAGCCTCCACTTGCGGGCCGGATCACACATCTGTCCCCAGAGGGTGGTCCGGCCGGTCGATATCCCAGCATAGCAGGGCCGCGAAGAAGTTCCTCCCCCGGTGTCGCACGCGTGCGCGACGGACGGAGCCTAGGCTGAAGCGCACCCGATCGGCAGGAAGCGGAGAACGATGAGCGACGACAGCGGCACCCCCACTCCCTCCCCCGGCGCCGCCGGAGGGGCCGCGGGGGCGGCCGACTTCGAGACGATGACCCGCGACATCGCGGACGTGCCCGCGGTCGAGGTGATCACCACGGTCGCGGTCCACCTGATGAGCTCGGCCGCGGTCAACCTCGGTCTGGCCGAGGGCGGCGAGGACCACAAGGACCTGGACGAGGCCCGCAAGCTGATCCAGGCGCTGGCCGGGCTTGTGACCGCCGCCGCCACCGAGATCGGCTCCTACCACGCCGCTCCGCTGCGCGACGGCCTGAAGTCGCTCCAGCTCGCCTTCCGCGAGGCGTCGGCGGTTCCGGACGAACCGGGTCAGGGTCCGGGCGAGAAGTTCACCGGTCCGGTCATCGGCTGAGGGGAGCCGCCTCCTGCGGGCCGCCTCGGTCGGGCGGCCCCCGCGGCCGGCCGTTCGGCCGCGCTCCGGCCCGTTCCGGCGGTGGCTCAGCCTCGGTCGTACAGCGGGCGCCCCGGCAGGGCTCCCTCGGGCGGCAGCAGTGCCAGGTCCAGGCCGCGCACCAGGCGCGTGCGCAGCGTCTCGTCCGTCGCGAGCGCGGCGGCCACCCGCCCGGCCGTCTCGCGCGGCGGCGCGGCCGGGTCCAGACGCAGGGCCAGGACACCGTCGGTGCCCCGGCCGGGACCCAGCCGGGCGGCGCTCACCGCGGGCTCGGCGGCCAGCACCGTGCGCAGCGCCCCGAGGACGGCCGGGTCCTCCAGCGGATCGGCGGTGGTGGTGCGGCCCTCGGCGAGCGCCGCCAGCGCGGGGCCGGTGAGCTGGTAGGTCACCGGCCCGGCCAGATCCAGTACGAGGGTGTCGGCGCCCTCCTGGGCGAGGGCCTGGAGGGCCTGGCGCAGGGGGACGGCGACGGGGCGGGCCTCCGGGCGCCAGCGGGCCAGACTGTCGGTGGAGGTGAAGGCCGGCAGGGCCTTCCGCCCGCCCGGTGCGTTGAGCGTGGGGACCGCCATGTCGCTGGTCTTCTCCCGCCGCAGACCGTCCTCGCCGGTCTCCACCTCGCCGAGGACGGCGACCACCGGCACCAGCAGCCGGGCCTCCGCCAGGGCGGCCAGCACCCCGGGCTCGGCGGTGCGGTCCTGCGCCCAGGCGGCCAGCGCCCGGGCGAGTGCGGGGTCGGCCGAGCCGTCGTCACCGGAGAATCCGGGATCGGGGATGTTCTTGAGCGCCACGCGTCCGAGGGTAGCCGCCCGGGTCAGACGGCCCGCCACCCGGCCCGCCCCCCGGCCCGCTCCGCGCTCCGCCCTGCCGGCCGGTCGCCCCAGTACAGCAGCACGGCGCAGAGCACCAGCAGCAGGCCGGCG